>NZ_JBBGAZ010000006.1:0-238488 GCF_037478305.1 Cognatishimia coralii | reverse complement strand
CCTCCGCAAACTGGCAAAGATCTTTCCCGCACCGCAGCAAACGCGCAAAGCCTGATAGAAAAGGCGCTCGCGCTATGTTCAGCACCGCGCTTTCTGCGTCAGCAACACGTTGTTTTTCCACAGAATCGGCGGAGAGCTGCCGTTCGCTGCGAGTGCAAATTCTTGACCGGAAAATTGAAAAGCGGACAACTCTGTGACCGTGAAAACCTGCTTCGCTACAGCTCATCACACTCTATTAATGGCTGCCGCAGCTTGTCCTGCCAGCTTGTCAGCTCGTTCATTATGTAGATCACCGGCGTGGCCTTTAAGCCAAACGACCTTGATACTTCTCGTCTCGGCCTCGTGATGTAGCTTTTTCCAGAGATCAATGTTTGTTTTCAAAGCCGTTTCTTTATTGAAGCCGTTCTCAACATACTTGCTGTCGGTGCGTATGATTGCAGAAGCACCCGACGGTAAGGAAAGAAGTGCCTCCAGAACCGCGCGAAGCTCCATCCTATTGTTGGTGGTAGATGCCTCGCCGCCAGATTGTTCATCTGCCGAGTCATGAACTACGTACGCCCAACCTCCCGGGCCTTGATCCTTACCGCGCTTCTTACCCGAAGTCAGCACAGAGCCATCAGTTGAAATTGTAACCGTGTTCTTGCTCGTCCGAAATTGCTTGTTTTTTGGCAGAACGATTGGTGCATCTTCAAAGAACTTTGGCTTGATATCGGCGAGCAAGCCTATTCCACCTGTGCGGCGCTTATCTTCAGCATTCATCGATTGAGCCTGCCGTGCGTACCACTTGCGAAAATTCTCAATCTTGACGTCAATTTTCTTGTCTAGATCTTTCATTGTGGTGCGTGAAGTAGAGTAGGCGAAAGCCTCGCCCCATCCACGCAGAACTTGGTCAATGAGTGTTTGGGTTTGTGCATAGCGCTGGCGAGCGGCGAAACTATCCTTCGCTCTACGCACTTCCTTGATCGCAGATCTGCCGTTTGAAAAATGCTCGTCTACGGACTTCAAAATGCTTTCCCGTGCTTTGGGTGAGGGTTGAAATAGACCCGGCTGGCAAGCGTACCCCAAGAACCAAAACCCACCTTGTCGAGCGTCACCATATTCGGTTTTATTTTTGTCTGCAGCCTGTTGAAAAGGATCGTGACAGTCCAAATTCAGATCCTTCAGAAAATTTTGGGCGGACACAAAAGCACGCCTACACTTTTGTTCAGATGTTGAAAGTAATAGAAAGTCGTCAATGAAACGGATGCAGATCACACCTCTATCATTGAACTTAATATCAAAATCGTAGAGCAGGATATTTCCAAACAGCGGAGACAACGGCGATCCTTGCGCCACACCTTCTTCGTTCGTTGGGAAGATAGATCGATCTTCGCCGAGCACGGCCTCGTTTGACAGCGTGGTCGTAGTCGCAGCTCTAAGTAATTGGTTGAAAGCATCATCGTCTACATCTTCTGCGATGCGTTGAAGGACAGATGAACGCGGTATATGATCAAAAAACCCTGATATGTCGGATCGAACGAACTGGGTTTGATCGGAGCGAAACGCTTCATCAATCATTTGGAGAGCATGCGGAACACTCCGGTTCGGAACGCCACCGACACTTGTCGGATGAGAGTTGACGGCCTTAACAAACTTCGACTTTTCTTGCAGGGTTTCAAGCAAAGCTCGCTCTACTATTCTGTTCTGGACTGACGCCATTACGATTCCGCGCTTGCCACCGCTGCTTTTTCTTACAGTCGCGCCATATTGGGGCTCAAACTCAAACTTACCTGTTCGCAGAGAGCGTTGAATCTTCTTAACGTTGCTGATTGCATCACGATCGAACTTCTCTATGCCTTTTCTGGTCTCGAAGGAAGTTGATCTCAGTCCATTAGACTTAATCTTTCTCCAGGCTGAAAAGAGTGTTTTTTGCTCTGTGGCCTTTGTAAAAAATTTCCCCATTTACGTGCTCTCTGGCAGGCGACATCGGAAAGCCTCGCCCTACCTCTAAACGCAACATTTGCTCACCAGGACCTTCACCGCCATTATCGTAAACGACGTCGTCGGCACCCTGTAGGCCGGTCCTCGGTTCATAACCAATCGCCAACCCGCCCTTCTCAATCTTCACGGCGCTCAGTGTGAGCCCGGAGACCAAGATCAGCGATATGAACGCGCCCCAACAAGCTGTCGAAGCGGCCTTGCGCCAGCCTGACATGCTGACATGTTTTTATTTGCGCCGATTTCCATCGCACAGACCTCCATAAGGTAGCTTACCTTTTTCGGGCCGATTGCAAGAGGAAATCTCGCGCCGCGTCCAGGCGAAGCCGTAAAGAAACTCTAATGACCACCCGAAGCTTCATCTCATCGGAGAAATGAAGGGCTATGGCCAACTCAGAGGCAAGGCTCACCATTTGCTCACCAGGACCTTCACCGCCATTATCGTAAACGACGTCGTCGGCACCCTGTAGGCCGGTCCTCGGTTCATAACCAATCGCCAACCCGCCCTTCTCAATCTTCACGGCGCTCAGTGTGAGCCCGCACGTCTTGTGAAAAAACAAAGCAGTAACAACATAGCTAATCGTATGGCCCACTACAAGAGGATGGGTGTGATCCGAGAATTATCTCTACATTTTGGAGTCGCAATGCATTTTATATCTGCGCGCGATGTTCGTATTGACTAAGGTTGTAGAGTGCTGCAGCGTTGACCCAAGACCGTTTCGGCACATCCGCATTGCAATGCCGCTGTTCTTGATGAACGGCAGGTTAGGGCCGCTATCCAAATAGCTTTATAGAGCCAACACCACGAGAAGCCAGCTCTTCAAGCTACCGAGTAAAACGACCAACTTGGCCCAATAAGGTGAAGCGAGTATGGCAGCAGGAATAGCGACCGCAGCAGCAGCACCTAGCGTCATTCCAAATGACTTGCAGAACGCATCAACGGTTGTGTTAATCTTGCCAGCCACCCACCCGACCGCGTCTTTCAGAAGCGATGCTTTCTTGGCCACAACTTCGGCGCTCGGATCATTCGAAACCAGCTCTGCCTCAATCGCATCAATGCTCGCGGCGGCTTCCTCAAGTTCGTCACCATGAAGCTCAAACTCTTCAGGTGGATGATTGTGGCCGATCCCACCATGTGAAGCAGGCTTTGGCAGCTCATCTTTCAGCGCTGAAATCTGCTCAAGGACTGTTACGCGGGCCGCTTTTTCCTCTGCACTGCCGATACCAGCAGATGGCTCAGAAGCGGCGATCTCGCTGAGTTTTTCGAATGAAACTTCTTCTTGCTGGTAGTCGTCCGCTACCGCGTCCTCATAAAAAGCCACACTAGCCTGGTGTCTTGGAGAGGGTGCCCAATCGAAAAGGCCATCACTTTGAATTTCCTCAACAGCTGCCATAAGGGCCTCTTCGGGAACGATGTCCTCAAAATTGCCGCGCAATTCTTCTTCGGCGTTATATGGTCCACCTTTAATATAGAGATAGCCACCTTCACGACCATTATAGGGTGTCTCATTGGCTGGGTCTTCGTACAAATAGTGAAACCAATCAACGAGGAGTTTGACCAATGACCCTCTTGTCAAAGCCGTTGCCCACTCAGGATTAGCTTTTAGCCTATTACGAAGACCAATCGGCTCTTCCTCATCAAAGTCCGGTTGGTGCTCTAAGCCATAATCGAAATCGGAAACTATGCGATGTACGCCAACATTTGTATCAGTGAAATTCTCTACTCCCAGAGGATATTCAGAAATAGACCAACGCAAATCACCTAGATCATCATGGTCCACAAAAGCTTCGTAGATTGTTTCCTGCCCCATCCCTCGCTCATCACCGCCTACAACTTCCCATTCCAATTCGTCATCAAATATTTCGAATATTTCTTTACTTACGGAATGTTCAATTTTGGCAGTACCGCGAGTATAAATGATCATTGCAAAATTTGCTCGTTTGTAATCTCAACTATCGCAAAACGTGTACTACGAAACTGTTCTGTATTGCTACCCGACTCTTCTAAGCTTGGCCCTATCCTTAGTCCGCTTCGTTCGCACATTGTGAGTTCCACCAACCCCAGATCTCGCGCTCGCAGCGAATGGCAGCAATAACGGGCCGCACTGCGGCATCGCAATCACTTGCTTTAAGTCGGCTTTGGGCCGGTTGCACCCTTCACAACTTTCTAACACTGATGCCGCTTCCAATACTTGTCCCATCTTAAAGCCCAGCCATCTTCAACCATTTTGCAGTTAAGGTCGCCGATGGTTGGAGATGAGCACCAACCGGCAGTCCTTTTTCCGCCAGCTGATCCATCGGAAACGCAAGTCAGAGTTGGTCCATCAACTAAGATGTGGCCATGCCTGCCCGTGCCCGTTCGCTTACCAAGGAGCCTAACCAACTCATCTCTCGCTCGCTGACCACCGGCTCTTGGGCATGGGTGGCCGGTTTTGCATGTCTCGTCAATTTCTCTTGCGGCAATGCCCGCTAGGCGTACTCTAGGCCCTTCTGCACACCAGATCGGACCGTCTCCGTCCCAAACATGTGTGGGCGTACAGGCAAAAGTTTTCCCTTTCGGGACAATCTCAACCGCCTGTGCGCCTGATCCCGCTGCAGCAATGGATAAGCTTAGTAGAACAAATCTAGTTGCTTTCATCATTTCAAGTTGGACTTTCTAGTATCACTCATGTGGCTTGTGAGTTGCTTCGTCGTTTTGACTATCTCACATGGCTACACAATCTTCAGTTGATCCGTTTGGGTCAATCAATCAATCTCAAGACAAATGCGGCACATTGAAGTTTTAAATGAACAACAAAATTAGGTTTTCCGTAAACACTCGGCTTTTCGACAAAGAACCTCCACATCCAATCAGTAATTATGCAGAAGGGTTTGAACCCGTTTCGGCTCCACTCAGCAAGCTTGCCCAATATATCAAGAGAGGGTTCGCATTTAGCTATCAGTTTCATGGCAACTATCGAAGAAGCGAGTATTTCCAGGCTTCGGATATTTTGGTTGCTGAATTCAATGGAGGTTTATTCTACGAGGAGAGCCTTAGAATTCCATTTGTCGAAGACTATGCATCGCTCATCTACACGACGCCGAGTCATACCGTTGATCATCATCGCTTTCGGCTCATATTTGTACTTGAAAGCACAATACTTGATGCAAATGAAATTCGATACGCCACAAGAAGCCTTGTTTCTAGGTTGGGCTCTGAACCTAAGCAGGACCATCCCGCAGCGCTGTTTTTAGGGTCAAGCGAGAGCTTTCCTAAGCAACTTGGAGGTGTGATCCCCAGCGACTTGCTAGACGAAATGATTGAAGATGGAAAACGAGAGGTCATGTCGTCCTCGTTTAAGGGCAACATGCCCACTGCCAACCGCTCCAAACTCACTTTGGAACCTACTTTCCAAGTCAAGTTGGCTAATGGGCAGAAGGTTAGCTTGCGAGAAATTGAAGAATCTACTCCAGCCTTCTGCCCTTTGCATCATGATGAAGAACCAAAGGCCTTTGTTTCAAATGGCCGTCGTGGGCGTTTCGTTCACTGTCGCCAATGCCAGAAAACATGGTGGGTTAAGTCAAACCTCCTCTCCAGGGGTCCATTTTATGATTTTGATGACATGGTGCTAGCGTTAAAAAACCGAACTGTTCTCAAAGACGCCGAAATGCGAACCCCTTTAGAACTCGCTATGAACGAAAGGGATATCGACACTAGAAACATCATCCTTGCAGATGAGCGCTACCTTGATCCAAAGCGGTTAAACACGTGGGACATGCGTACAGGTGTCACGTTTGTTAAGAGCCCAAAAGGGACTGGAAAAACGACCTTTTTGGCTGGGATCGTCAAGCAAGCAACTCAGAGGTTCAGTTCTCTCGAAGAACTGGAAATGGAAGATGACATCGACTCACCTTCCAGCTGGTACACCGATGAGCGGGTTTTGCTTATCGGACACAGACAGGCATTAATTGGAGAGCTTTGCCAAAGGCTTGGTTTGAACAGTTATCTAGACGATAGCGGTGATCTGTCCCAAGGGGAAATCAGACAAAGGCAGATGCGCTATGGTGTCTGCCTAGATAGCCTTGGGAAAGTTGCAGGAGAAAAGTATGACATCTTAGTCATCGACGAAGTCGAGCAAGTTTTGGCACATTTTTTAGCAGACACTCTGGGAGAAAAACGGCGTAAGATATTTGAGTTATTCTGTGACATTGTCCGAAAAGCCCGGCAAGTTGTTCTACTTGATGCAGATCTAGATTGGCCAACCTTCAAGACCCTAAATCTAATTCGCTCGCAGCGAAATTTAACCTACGAACAAACTCCTAAACTGAAGCCACCAACGCCGATCCGAGTGTACATCAATAATTGGAAGTCCAGGGATCGGGAAGTAACCGTCTATGACGGTCATGACCATCTTGTTGAGGAGTTTAGGCGCTCAATTTTGAATGGCGAACGCATCTTCGTCACGTCTAACTCGAAAGCAAAAATTGATGCTTTCAAACAGATTATTTCTAAGCTCGCCAAAAAAGCTGAACTTGAAATTCCTACGTTTACGATAACTTCCGACAACTCAAAAAGCGAAGAAGCACAAACATTTATCAAGAATGTCAAATCAGAGATCTTGAAGTACCAGATTGTAATGTCTTCGCCTTCTTTAGGGACCGGGATTGACATCACGTTTGAGGGCGACGAGGCAAAGATTGATAGAGTTTTTGGGTTCTTTGAAGCTCGGGTGACATCTCACTTTGAAGTCGATCAGCAACTATCCAGAGTTCGAAACCCGAAACGTGTCGATGTTTGGCTCAGCCCACAGCGATTCAATTTCGAAACGGAATTTAAAGTGGCAGTGGATGACGTTCTACGATCTGATCTCATCGCCGATGTTCAATTCGGATTTGGGCATAGGGATCAAACTGATATTGCTTTGGAAGATCCGTTTTTGGCCATGGCTAGTTTGATTGTTTCAAAAGATCGAGCTTCAAAGAACAAGCTCAAACAGAACTTTATCGAGTTCAAACGTGTCCAAGGTTGGAAGGTAAAACTTGTTGGTACGGATAAAGCAGCTTCAATTCTTGGGAAGGCTGCACTTGATGAAGCCAAGGACAAGAGTTTCGAAATCGCCGCTGAGCATCTATTGAATGCAGTTACTCTAGATGAGCACTCGTTCCTCGAGATCAAACACAAGCTGAACTATGATCATGAAATCGTTTCCCAGGCGGATCGATATCGCTACGATAGAACGAGGATTGAATTGTTTTATAGGCAGGTGATCTCAAGAGACCTCATTGGCTACGACGACAGAAGCAAACAAAGAGAAAAGATCATTCTGTTTGAACGACTGCGGCTACTTTGTAGCGATCCAATAATTCTCAAAGAGGTAATGACGGAAGAAGAGAACACGAAGCTCCAGCGTGCTCGGATCGAAATCTTGAAAGACAGGAGTACAGCCGCAGCCCTATTGATCGACTTGTTGAAAACGACGCCCATCTTTAAGAACTTAGATTTTGTAGTTGACGCTGAATTTAGCTCAGATGATCTTGAGCCATTCATTGCTGCTTCACTGACATTGAGACGGTTTGTGGAAGGTCAGCTGGGTATTGGCACACGGAAAGATCTCGTCAAAAACCCAGTTCAGCATCTCAATGCTCTGTTGAAAAAAATTGGGCTTGAAGTGTTGGAAGAACGAAAAGTGCGATCCGGCAAGTCGTTTAAGCGATATTACAAACTTGACGGCCTCGGTCTGTCAGGAATGCGAGAAGTTGCAAAAGCTCGTGCTGCGATAACAGGCTGGGATTTTGTTAGCGACGCTTATCGCTCTGAAAGGGCACCAAGAGATGGCGATGACCGTTGGATTAGATATCCATTTGGTTCTCAATTTGACGCACCTCTTACTCGAGCAAAGTAGGTTTGTACTCGGGCATTACTGATATCACTTTCGTAGCAAAGTGGTGAGTATCCGCCTGGCTTTGACCATGCACTCCTGCCGCCGCATCTTCGACCGGCTCTGTCTCGGTTGTAAGGACAAGGACATGAGCCTGGGTACTGAGCAATACTCCTCCTAATGATCTCTTTCTTTGCTAAGGAAATTTCCCGACTGGTCGGTGCTGCAACCGTTCGTTTTGGTTGGGGGTTTGATCTAACACTAGGTGCAATTGGTCGCTGAGAGCTAACATAGTTTGAGGATATCCAAGCAAAGCTTGATCCAAAGTTTATCTTTGTCCAGTTTCCAGATTGATCAATCTTTTGGACAACATCACCTTTATATTTCTTTCCTAAAATACTGGATCCAACGCTAGGGCCTGAGCGAACATTCACCGCATTTCCCGTGACAAATAATGAGATCGACGTGGTTCTTTCGACGGTGTTGCTCAAGCGAGTTGACTTCGTTGCAGTTAATGTTGGTGTTTTCGGTTCGGAGGTGATGATACTTGATGGGTTGTCGTCGTCACCAAATATGAATCCTAGAAGTACAACTGCTCCAACAATCCAGTACCAACGCATTTGAAACCCATGTCTTCAACCTAATACCGTTATAGTTGATTAATTTTGATTTAGGGTCAAACTTGAAGGTGTAGGTTCTAGGTTATCATTGATTGTCTGGAGTACCCAGATAGGTCCTGGATCTGAGTACAATCAGGATTAAAGACCTTTACACAAAGTCTTCTTCCTATCTCCAGCGAGCTACAGGATTAACGAGGAGTCTTAACTCGTCACGCTAAATTCGTGTTGCCTATGTCCCAATGATCCGATCCGGATTGCTTGGTAATGTAGTTTATCCATCCCTCTGCGTTATACACTTCTTGGATGTCATTCACTTTATAGCCCCATCTGGTTTTGTACCAGCAATCCAAGACAGCTTTCTCTAGTTCGGCAATACTGGGGAATGGGTTTTTCATACTAAGGTGATAGTGCAATCGTCCCGAATAGGATGTCTCAAGAACCGGAATTACTTCTATGCGCTTGTTGAACCGTACCGATGCGTTTCCAAACGCTTTCTTATTTAGTCGACTGAGAAAATGTCTCAGGTTAATTTGAGCTTCGTTTTCGTCTAACTTACCGGATGTGTCTTGTTGCTTAAGAGTAAGCGTCACAGCAGCATCATGAGCCTTGGAGTGGTTTGCTAAGTACTTTCTCAAACTAGGTTTTGGTTGGTTAGACAAGGTTCAGTTCCTATGCAGAAATTGTTGAATGCATAGGTATTTATATGTCCCAGTTGAGCGCTTGGTGCTGCCAGAGAATTTAGTTCAATCTAGCATCGCTTAGACATTAAACTCCTTGTTGATATCTGACTGAACACTCTCTTTGTGTCGGTCATAGTGCTGCTTGATGGCATGCCATCCCATGTAACTTCCTTTATGATATGAGACTAGCGACCGGTTGAATGCTGATAGGTCATTTTGGTGTGAGTGAAAATGCATCCAGAAAAGCACCAGCCCCATCGGTTCTGCATTCTTGGCAGTACATTTTGAACACTTTGAATAGGACACAGGTGCGAGACCACTTGCTGTGATCTCACAAGGGTTTGCTATCTCGCAAACATCGCATTGCTTCGCTTCAGGTCTCATTGAATTTCTTGAAATCTAGTTTCGAGACCAAGTTCATGGTGTCCGCTAAATCAGACTAGTCTTTTTTGCTTCAAACTCTTCGTCAGAAATCACGCCTTCGTCGAGCAGTTTCTTCCAACGAATGAGTTCCTCTGAGTTGGAAGATTGGTTGGAAGCTTGAGATGCACCATAGGTCGCTTCCTTAAGTCCAGAAGCAACTGCGATATCGTCAGGGATTGTCACGTTGATTGTTCCTGTCACCAGAAACAGTGCGATGAACCAAGTCAGGCCAAGCGAAAAAAATGAGCCAAACATCAACAAAATGATCCACCAGAATGCAGGATGGCGGATCTTGGTCTTCTTGTAGCGATTGTTGGTTTCTTTAAGTTCTTTGATCTCTGGAATGTAGTGACTCAAGTCATGGGCAATTCCAACTGGGGCGAAAAAGAAAGCCAGGAGCAACAACCCCGACAATCCTGCCAACCAACTAAGCTCGGGATCGACTACTGATCCATAATAAACCCCCCAGCCGCAAAGTGCTGAAAACATGAGGAGAAGAAGTGCCGATGTGATGAAGCTATGTCGCTGAATTTGAATGGTCATAGGAAACCTCAGGTAGGGTCGTAGTCAAACTGGATGAAAGGGCCTTTCCTGTTCCATCCATTAGGATGAGAAAACGCCCTCAAGTAATAATATTATACCAATTTTCACAAAAAGTAATATGTTGGGACATTTTTTATGAGTGAAATTAGTACGAACAGAAGGAATGAAACCACGTCAACTTGCTGAACAACTTGCCAAAGCCTTTCCAAGCCGACTGAAAGCGTTGAGAAAGGCTAAGCACTTGACCCAGGAACAATTGGCCGAAAAAGCCGAATGTTCGACTGTCGCACTCAGTAAATTTGAGTCCGGCGTTAATTTACCATCTTTCGAAATTCTCGTCTCACTGTCTGCTGGGCTAGACGTGAATGTAGGAGAATTGCTCGGTGTTGAGGACCCAATTTCAGAGCAAAGCTCAACATGGGTCTCTTCAAAAGCAAAACTAGACGAGGCTATGAAAGACTTGTCCTCTGATTGGCTCGACGCATTGACCGAAATCGCCAAGCAGGCCAACAAAAGCTAATCTCAATTGAATCCCATCGAACTTTTTTCAAAACCGAAAATGTCTACCTGCAGCGATCCAAAAATAATGTGGCAGCATACGTAGTAAAATAAACTTCTAATACAAAAGGGACGGGGTGCCACAGTGCTCGGCATATGATGGTATCTCAATATTTCCACAGCCAATCTGAGCTCGCTGCACGAGTGATAGGCACTTCTCTAGAGTCGTTGAACTGGCTGCTAGTGCTCTGTAGCATCATCTCGGGCACTTCTTCCCATGAAGTTGCCAATGAAAGTCGGTAGTCTCCGTCCTCTGTGGGGCTACCGGCTTTCAAGCCATCGTTCAGCTGTTTTGAAGCAATGTTGAAACTCGTGAATTCAAGAGATAGCTTTTTTGTGGGTCTTATGTTCACGAAACATGGCCTGTGAGGGTTGTGGTTTCTTTCCAGATAATCCGCTGCGACCCTCACTCCGACTTTTTACAGTGTTTAGAATTGATCTTACTTCGTGCATCTTCCGGGTCGTGTAGACGTCTCAATGGTCGCTTTAGACCAAAAGAAGATTTAAGTGATGACACAGTCCAAAGTCGTTGGTTAACTCTGACTAGTTTATCAAATTAAATTGCAAATTTGGGACGGAATAGATCGTGTTTTCTTGGTTGCGTAGTAGAAATGTCTTTTGGTGGGTCATTATAGCATTTTGCTTTACCTGCATTTGTTTTGTTGTGATTTCAGCTGTTCTCACGAACGCACAAAGTGTTCAATTTGAATGGCTTTTGAAGCTACGATCACAACTCGAAACCTTAGGGTGGATGCCGGTTTTTCAAACCGTTGGCGAGTTGATGCAAGATGATGCGCTTTACGCTATTTCTGTTGGCGTGCTGTTTTCTTTACTTTCCACTGGCTTGATTTTCGTCTTCAAGATTTCGAGTATTCGGAAAGTCGCAATTCAAGCAATCGCTTACGGATACTTCGAGAACTTTTTGATACGGCTGGTTAAGCACTGCACCGCTAACTATCCTCACTATCGGATTGTTTTAGTGAGACCTACCTTTCAGCTTGTTGAGTACCCAGATGTCTACATGGAAGACATAAAAGCAAGACTAAGGGCGTTGGGTTTTGAGACCGTCAAAGAGATGACAGACGAAAACTTTGTGAGAAACGCATTGTTTGTTCAACGGAAAGACAATCCCCCAATCCCGCTTTTTATTGATATTCCGACGACCCTCAAAACCCTTCGTAAAATACTGGAACTAGAAGCGGATATGCCTGCAGGCAAGATCGTTGAACACCGGTGGTGGCGGACTCGTTTCGCGCAGTTATGTCGCGAGTTTGAAAAGTCTATTGGTCAAGTTTTGCCCACAAATTCGTGGGGTAATATCGTTTTCATAGACAGTCAGAATACGGCTAAGTTTGAAGCCCAGCTTTTGGCTGAGATAGAAAAGCTCGAGAGCTTATTGAGAGACCGCAGTTGAAAGAAGAAGCTATGAGCCAAAATTGCAAACTTCGTAGTGATGAATTCTCTTGGCAAGGAATTTGCAGCGAAGAACCTCGTTTCTTCATTCGGCGACTTAAGTCAATCGAAGAGCAAGTATTTACAGATTTGCTGTACGGTGATCTTTCACAAGATGCTTTCGCAGAGTTGCTGACGGAGTTCTTGATGCAGACACCACTGTTGAAACCAGGCACACTAGTTTTGAAAGCCATTGCCAGCAACGACGATGGCAAAACTAAGATTGTCCAGACATTCGATAAAGTAGTGGAGGCTTTTGAGATCGCCCTTGCTAGCTTTAACTTCTCCATTCAAAATTCTCATTTAAACCCAGATAGATCATATTTTGATGCCATTTTATTGATCCAAAAAGACTGAATTAAAGAACACGAGATTGAAGGAAGTTTGGTTGACCACCTCGAATGTTAGAGAGGACAGTATTGTGAAATTAATTGGCTCTTGGAGAACTGTGGACGGCTCAATACAGCGAGATGAAACCGAAGAGCAAATCGAGGAGATGCTAAGTGATTGCCTTGAAACAGAAAGTTATGAGGATGATGGCTGGGCAATAATACTTAGAAACGGCAAGGATGGCTCCAAGTGGCGATTGACCTATGTTGACACGTCGACCCACGGAGGGGGTCCACGGATACTCGAAAAAATGGACGATTAATTGGTCTTGATTGTCATAAGGTTGTCTAACCACTCCTTAGCTGGACTCTTCCTCGTATTCATCGGGCGCAACGACAGCCCGCCCGATCTCGGCGGCGATACCGAAACCAATCGAAATCCCAAGCCATCTAAATCCCTCGTCGATCATTTCTCCAGTGTCAGAAGCCCCGAAGTACCGGTGAGCGTAAGCAACGGTGTCTTCAACGAAGAAAGCACCAAAAAAACCAAAGCCCAAAGGGATCAACGCCATAATCAGAAGAAACCAAGCAGCAGCCTTTCCCAGCCTTATAAAAAACACATCAATCTCCTTTGTTGGACATTTCATTCGAAAGGCTGGCACTGGTGAACGTAATTAGCGCCAGCAACTTGCGAGTTAAACATAATAAACTACTTCAGAAAGCTCGGTGAACTCAAACCAGTTTGGAAATGTGCTCTCTAGAACGGTTCGAGCGCGTTGATTGACTATCCGATATCCTGTGTTCTTGGGCACAAAACAGTCCACAGAAACTTGCTTCTCTTCAATGAAAATACCCTTTTTCTTTGCAAAGCCCGATACGGAGGTTCCATCAACATAAGAGGTTGAACCCTCGTAGTCGGGTTCGACTTCGCTCAAAGAAAACAAGCAAGCTAAATAGGGCACATTCTGGACAAAAATGGCTTGCAGTTTTATCCCTGTCAAACGCTCGAGCGCATTCCTTGTGTCGTCATCATCAGAAACTGCAAAACCACCTGGAGGGATTTCTACGACTCTTCCTAGCTTTTTTGCCCCACCGCTCCGTGTGAACGCCGTACCAATTTTAACAACCACTTGATTTGCGTCATCGAAATGCGCCTGTTCCGAGTCCACTATCATCAGCTGTTTTTTGCTCTGATTTAAGGATGCTTTGAAAAGCAAAGTGCACCCAACCTTTCTGTATTCTTCGCAGAAGACCGATGTAGGCTCTTCAGCTCCTTAGTTGGACTCTAATCTATATGTAAGACGCCAATTGGCGGGCAACCTTCACACGGGTTTTCCAGAATTTCCAATGACAAAGCTTCACCGTAGTAAGCATACGCCTCGCCTTCTTTTGTAAGCACGACACTGAAACCTTTTTCCCAATACGGCCAACGTCGTGGAGGCGTGCCAATATCGGTGACCTTACCCTCTTTTAGCAGCATAATCAGTTGCGCCTCGTTAATCTCAGGGAGTGCAACAGGCGTACACGCGGAAAATACGACTAAACCGAAGGCAGGAATGGAATTTACTAATCGAAAAGCCACTAATTTTCCATCTTTAATGGACTCTATTCGATCCATGTCCTTACATGATCGCACTGAGTGCACGCGTGTAGAAGCTCCTCCGGATACCCCACCAAAATAGGATCAACATGAAAAAAGCTCCCCTGGACGGTTTCAATATGAAGCAACCCATCGTGACCAACTCCTAAAGTCTTCACCTCGCCGGAATTTAAAAGTGGCATTACTTCTTCAGCATCAATGTTTGGCTTAACCGACACGCTACACGCCGTGCATAAGTATAACGAAAACAAAGCAAGTACTTTAAATTTCAAAGATCTCTCCTTACTTGGACTCGTTTTTCTTGCACTTGAGTTTACCCCAAAGCCACTGGACTAACTCGATCAGTGCAGCGCCGGGGATGACATAAAATGCGAACGCTTCGATATAAAACTCCCAACGCGCCCAACTTTCCTCGCTGTGAAAATATGGGTGCTTATATAGATACCAACCGCCGTATACGATGGCCGTAAGCGCAATATACATTCGAATTCTATCTCGCTTACTTGCCACGTCGCCTCTCCTTAGTTGGACTCGTTTTTCTTTCTCTTGAGCTTACCCCAAAGCCACTGGATCAGCTCCATTAGAGCTAAGATAGGGAGAATTACGAAAACCCCTATTTCGAGAAAGCCACCCCAGCGGCCCCAAGCCTCCTCGCTATAAAAAGGATACTTGGCTAAATACCAACAAAGATAAGCGAGAAGAATTATAACGACATTTTGGCGAATTTTCTCGCGCTTCCAGGCCAAATTGTTGCTCCTTAGATGGACAGTTTTTCTGTCAAAAAAGCTAGTTCCAATTCTGGAACCAGCTCAGCTGCCGTGAAGTTGTCAGGGTCATCGCCACAATCCGACCATGTCAGATGAACAACCCATCCCAAATTGTTATTTTTGATTACCAAAACGTCGTCGGATGCAGTATCTCTTGCATATATTTGGACCTCGGACCCTTTGCGAAAGAGGCTGTGTTCAGCACCTAACTCTTTGCGAAGTTGCGAAAGCAAGCCTGCTTGATGTTCACGGGGAACAATCTCCCATGATGACCAATTAGAAATCAACAAGTTGCTCCTTTGATGGACTTGCCTGTTGTACACACCGCACCCAATAAACGGATGCAACAATTGATGTTCGTTCTTTGAGTATCACTCAAAGTTTATTGCAGACCTAGTGATCGGGTATTAGGTGTTTTCTAATTGCTAGGTCAAATTCTTCAACTAGCCAATCGGTCACCGACGTGTAACTTGCTAAATCTGTTTTGCAGTCTTCAATGCTGCAAACGTGAGTCGTTCCCTGTTCGTCCATGTAGTGAACAACTTCTTGCGTGGAGAGGACACTTTCGTGATTGTTAACTCCACCACCAATAATTAAAGCAGATTGATCTAGGGAAATGGGCCGTTCGTAAACGTTGGGAACATTGATATCCAAAGGAGTACTTACGAAGTCTGCGCCACCCTTTTCGTCCAAAACACCGTAAGTGACAAACTTGTTGCTTGCTACCCTAGCGCCGTTTGTCAACTTTAACAGCTCCAACACAATCTCGCCCGGCACTGGGGTTGCAAACTCAACAAGCTCGCCAAAGTACTTTGAGTTCATTGGAGCGTTTACAGAAACCCACCTTCGCTTTAATCCCAAACGCTCTTGTAATACTGCGGATACCCCACCGCTTGCCTGCAAGAAATCGGGAAGTTTCCGCAACTCCAGAAGTTCAATAATTTCAGACATTACACACATTTTCGGCACACAGAGTCTTCAAGATATCTTTACTTTGCTGCAATTGAGAGGATGTAAATTCAAACTCGCTGCCGAAACCAATACGGCTACCTGACCGGCTTTGCTCCTTAGTTGGACGAGTCCGAAGACTTCCCTGAGAATTTTCGTCGCCAAAGATAGCGCTTTATCTCGTAGAACACACCCGATACACAGAACGCCCCCCAAATTAGCAAGACCTGTGGCGTTGGTTCTGGCGCGTACCCAATCCAAAACGGGGCACTCCAAAACGCAAGGAAGACAGCTACTCTAAAGATAAACACTTTCAACAAGCCTTGCTCCTTAGTTGGACGTTTGTTCAAGGCAATGAAACCTCAGCTTGCCTAGCCCGGTAAATAAGATCGACGGTGGCACCGGCTAACTCAAGGTATTCGCAGATTTGAAGTTCGCGCCCCTTCAATTCCGTGCATTGTGAGACATCGCGAAAACTACTCGCAATCCTTCTTAGGGCTTTTTCATAGCTTCTCTTCCCAAAGGTATCTGGCTCGATACTGGCAGGAAGCTTTGGAAATAGTTGGCCGTAAAATGTACGCATCGAACTGCTCAACTCAGACAAGCAATCGCCTGAAAGATCGCCTACGCAAATGTCTCCAGCTGTTCCAACGCAAGACTGCTGCATCCAACCTCTGTACCGAGATTCTAGTGGCTCAATGACCTTGAGGCACTCGATCAGGTCAGGAGCTTTCGGCTTGCTGTCGTTTGCGAGCGTAAGGTTGGGAAAAGCCAGAAAAAATATGAAAAAAACTCTAAATTTGAGCATTTTGAAATCCTCAATACTCCTTAGTTGGACAAACTCATACTGGTAGTCTCCCGACTCCTAGCCACACAGCCACTCACCACAGTGGAAAAAGCGGTTCGTTATCATGTCACCAAAAGCCCAAACTAGAGTTCCGAAGAGCAATGACGCCGCTTCCACGATCGACAACCGGAAAGCCTGCGATCTCTTTTCGGCAATTAACGGGCGCAAGTCTAATTCGGGCGTTTGAGGTATGCCTTTCAGTTCAGAACGATGCGTAGCCGTAGACCGCTCCAGAATACCAATGAAAAGGCTCCATCCGACCACAACTGCGCCGGAGCGTTGAAACCATGTAAAGTCTAGTTCAGGAGTCGAATGCGAAAAATCCAAAGCGAGACCCGCAACAAGGATTCCGAATGAGATAAACCCGAATGCGACCACGAGCTTGGGTAAATCATATTGATACCAAGCCAGAAGCCTGTACTTCCAACCGTTGGGTGGGCCGGGGTCTTTATGATACACGACTATTCTCAAATCAATGACTCCTTTGATGGACAGCTATAATCTCACAAATGGAATCCGATTAAGAAATGCTTTTAGACGATCTTTCGCGAGTCTCATTTTTAGGCTGGGTCGAGTTTTGAAGTTGTTTTCCTCCAAAACAAAGTGAATTTCCAATACTCTCCTGTCGTTTGAATTCTCTTTTAGATGCGCCTCAAGTCGTTGCAAAATGTCGATTGGCACACAAGGGCACATTAGTGCTCTCAATGAAGAGTCCTTACTTCGTGCATTCGCGGTATCGAAGTAGTGATCCGCAATCAGAGGGAAACCATTTTCATAGTAGCTACAGGGCAAATTCATCAATTCGCCAACTGACTTCACAAATATCCCTAACTTTTCGAGGTCACGAATGACTTTTTTTTCGGCCTTTCTAGTTTCTACTAGACTTTCCTCGAAACGAGCATTCTTTTTAGCCATCAAAGACTGATATTCATGGTCATTTTCCAGTATCTTTAAGAAGTCGTCGGCTCTCAAAACTTGCTCCTTTTATGGACTTTTCGTCAGTTTTGTTGCGAGCCTAAAGATCGCGCGAACCAAGTGCCAAAATAAAACAATACCTGAACAGCCCCACGCCGAACCTGAAAGAAAGAATGCCCAGAGAAACAGTCCCTCTGACAGTTGAGTCGACAACACCATCAGAGGAATAGAGACAATCCAAACAACCAGCGCTTTAACCGGAGATATTGCCCAGATTGAATGCAGTATCTGCAAGGTCATTACTCCTTTTATGGACTTTTTCCAAAACTCTATGGGAGTTGGCATAACGCCTAAAATTGAGGTTCAGCGTTTTCTAGAAAACCGTATAGCTTTTCGAAAAGAAACATTGGTTCGTAGAAGCTATCTACTAGCTCGTTGTCAGTCGCGGTTTGGTTGTTTTTGCATGGTTTCCACAAGCCAATACCCAAAATTTTCCCTAGACTAAAGCTGGCTGCTTCTCCCGCGCTATCTGCAATTACGATTGTACCGAGAAGTGTAGGGTTCGCACAGTTTCTTCCGTATAACGACATGTTTAAGGAGAAATCTTTCGCGTGACCAAACTCTTTGGACATCTGAAACATGTACTCGCCATCCTGATAATGTTTGGCAATCAGGGCTTCCTTAAGATCAAGCTTGGTCAACAGGCTCTGAACGACGGTATCGGCCCTCTCAAAAGAAAATGACACGAAATCCGGGTCCAAAGCTGGCTCGTGCATGCAATGAAATTCTTGCAATACCAAGAAAGCTGCTTTTTTGTAGGCTCCTATAATCGCTGCGCTGAGTAATTCAGACTCCACACATGCTCGATTTTTTGCGACAGCAAAGCCGAGCTCTCTCGGGGTCATGTCGAGGTCTTCAAACTGGCCCAAGACCAATCGCGCCACGGCATCGCATAGCTCCAGTGACTTTGAGTTGCTTGTCGACGCTGAAAAATACCAAAAGTCTAGTAGTTGCTCGACAGTCCTTTTGAAGGGTTCTTCGATATACATTTCAAGCTTTCTCGCTGCTCCTTTGATGGATTAATTTAACCTTTGTACTCAAAGCTGATAGCCTCTGTTTGCTTCATGAACCGTCACGCCGGAAAGTGTTTTTCAATGGGTTTTGAAGATATCTGACGACATGCTGCCACCTTCAGAGTTCTCATTGTTTTTAATTCATCGAGTTCAGTAACCGATCCAAGGCTTGGGCAGTTATAGAAATTTACTTCCTCGAGTTTCTGAAGGTTATGAACACCTGCTAGCGTTTGAAGCCTTCTAGAAGTTAAGGCCAATCGGCGTAGGCGCGGCGTCCGAAAGTGCCGCAGGTTTTCAAATGGATAATTTTGTATGTTGACGTATTCCAAGGTATCTATGGAAAGCATTGGAGCTATGTGTTTGCTCCAACGAGCCATCAATACTCGGAGAGGCGGACGCCAGTTCGACAATCCTCTGGTGTTGCTTACTTGCAAACCGAGGATTTCTACGTTGCTAAGCTCGGCCAACGGAGAAATGTCTTCAATCCCGTCGTGGTACACTTCCACGCTCTTGAGAAACTGTAAGTCCACGATGAAATCTAACGGCTGCGCTTTGCACCCAAAACCGGGCGATGGAACACGCAAAGCCGATATACGTTGTTGTCGCATCATAACAGCAAACTTTTGTTGCCATGATGACTGAAGGATAAAAACCTTCCCTGAAACGTGTTCGTGGTCAATTATTTGATATTGTGTCTCTTCTGAAGATCGGAACATAAAATCAACCCGATTACACTGAACAACTGCGCGCCCAATAATGGATTCGTGAGTTTGGCATGATTGCTCCTTTTATGGACTCATATGCTTAAGGGTAAAACCAAATCAACATCGCTGCCGAAACCAACGCAGCTACTCCTGCAATGATTATGTAAACGCTACGGGCGGGCAGTCGCCTCCGCCCAAACTCTTCAATGACGACGCCAAATAGTAAACCCGGGAAGAAAATCGGGAGTGCGCTAGTGTTTTCCAAGCCAATCATATGAGCGTAGGTGACTACGGCGAGAGCAAGGTATCCAGTGCAGAGAATGATGCCAATTCCCAATAAGTAGAATATAGAACCAATTATTCGATCACCCAAAACGCGCACCTTAGATGGATTTTATTCGTATAATTTTCCGAGCAAGAGGACTTCGGTAGCAAGCTTCCAAGGATTGGAGCCGTAGTGCGTTCCGTCAGGATCACCAAGCCTGTTGTCTCGCGCGCCAGCCACAGCAGCTTCAAGGAAAGAATCTATTGTTGTGTTTTCCCAGCCGCAATCCGCTCCATAGGTATTGGGATTCTGTAAGCCCGCCGAAGCGAATGTATTTGCCCAATCTTTGCGCATGGCCTCCAAGAAAGCTAGGAAAGCAGGGAAGTCTTCCACCTTTGAGGCAATCTCTTGAAGATCAATTGCGGTCATTGAGATTTTGCTCCTTAATTGGACTTTCAAAGGAACAACAAAAGTACATCAATTCAAACTCGGTTTTCTATCCTTTGAACTACAGAAACTAACATGGTCAATGGAGTACAATTTTGAAGTCTAATGGTCCCTTTTTGAGTTCGCTTGGAGAATGAGGATAAATGTTTTGATCATACCAATCCGTGATAACGCTTAAGCTAGGAAAGCCGTCTGGTGGGAATGAAGCCATTTCTTTTTTTAGACTACTAATCCAAATCGATTGTTGTCCTTTGACTAACCACCAACCTTCCTCCGGGTCGTCAATTCCCTTTATTCCTGCCTGTCGAAAGGTTGGGAGGATCGCCTCAAGTTCCGTCAGTTCCCTTTCCGCGACTATGTTAATCTCTGGTTCATTCAAGATGTACTTTAAAGGAAGCCGGAAATGAGTTTTGTATTTTCGAAGATCAAGTAATTCCTGCATCGCAGTTAGTCTAGTGTGAAACTTCTGGTCAAACATGAAGACAATCTGCCCCATTTCCTTTTGATCGTGAGTGCAAATGCCATAAACAAAGTACTCGGGGAGCCTTAACTCCACAATTTTTCCGATTAGTTTCTTAGAGTTCATCGACGATCACCTCAAATCAACGGGCGTAAAAAAAACCAATATCTTGCTCCTTTTATGTATTTTTTGTCAAAACTCGCTGAACAGTCGGGTGTCTTATTTAACCCATAATTGAAGTACAAGTTGCGAGACCAAATGAAATTTAAGGAAATGAACATCGACCTTCCACTTATCAAACTGCAAAATTGGTACGTGTCAAACTGCGATGGAGACTGGGAGCATACTTACGGTTTCAAGCTAGAAACATTAGACAACCCCGGATGGACCATCACAGTCGATCTGGATGAAACGCATCAGGAAGATCAGGACTTCACTGAAAGTAAGATCAACTATGAACACAAAACTCGATGGTTAGTCGTTTCGAAAGAAGGGTCAAAACTCAAAGGTGCCTGCGGGCCGCTAGAACTGGAAACTATGCTTGTCCTTGTGGCGGAATGGCTACAGCCTCGTGAATAGAAATAATGTGTTGGCGAAATCCCACTTTTTCGCATTGCCGCCCCCTTGCTCCTTAGGTGGACTCAGTAGAGTCTATTCGGATTGAGAGGCGCTCTTTCATGCACTCCCCACATATCTTCGCGTGAACCAGTTGAAAGGTGTATTTTCCCGTATCGAGAGCAAAGATCACGGACCTGATCTTCTGTGAGGTTGTTCCAGCTCGCGATGGCTCGGGTGGATCTATAACGATTATTGCTATTTTGCTTTTCAGAGCAATTGGCTTTTAGCCAATTGTAGATCTTGCCCATCAAATAGCGGTCCATTGCAAATCTACTAATCCAAGTGACAGCCGTTGCGGAAACAGCGGCCACGCCACCACCCACGGCGCCAACAACAATAAGCTGGAAAATTGTTGGGTCCGAGACTATCGAGTGTTCAGCCATTTGGTACCTACCTATCATCCGTTGGGTCTTCTGGGTTCAGCAGCTTATAGTCACTGACCCTCTTATAAACTTTCGAGCGGCTGCTAAAACGCATTTTGTTTCCGGCGACACAATTCTGAAGCCACTGCAAAATATGAACCTATTTCGACAAAGTACTTACGGTCAAACTGGGTCTGCTAAGCGAGAGCATTCAAAAGAAATCAAACGTTTCTAAATTCTACTTGTTATAGAATTGTCATTATATAATCAGTTTGTATAAACTGTTGTAAAATAACTATATTTTACTGATCTTGAGTTGTGTACTGGAGAATCAGATTATTTTAAAATCCATTTGAAACAATCATAATGAGTTTTCGATGGCTCTTTCTAAGCAAGCTAAAACCTTAAACCAGAAGCAGATAAAATTTGTACTTGAGTATCTGGGGAACGGGCGAAACGCACTCCGAAACCAAGTCGTGTTTCTGCTGTCGGTTAAAGCTGGTTTGCGAGCTAAGGAAATCGCCAACCTCAAGTGGGAAATGGTTATGAACTCAGACGGTTCTCTCTCAAACGAGATTGGGCTTGTCAATGTTGCTTCCAAAGGCATCTCTGGTCGAAAAATTCCAATAAACAGAATACTTAAGGCGAAACTAGCAGAGCTATTCGTTGATGCCGACTATGTATCAAGTGAGACATCAAATAGTTTCGTCATCCGTACAGAGCGTTCGAATGGAACTTCGCCTCAAGTAATCGTAAACTTGTTTAGCAAATGGTATAACGACCTCGGGTTGGTCGGTTGCTCCTCTCACAGCGGAAGGCGGACATTCATCACAAACGCCGCAAGAAAGATCGCAATGGTCAATGGTTCGCTTAGGGATGTCCAGTACCTAGCTGGTCATTCATCTTTGCAAACTACCGAGCGGTATATCGAATACTCCGAGAAGGCTCGACAAAAGTTAGTAGATATTATTTGACCTTGTTACGTACTGCTTTGGCTTAGTTTCAAAGCTAAAATTAATTCACACCTATACTGCGATGGAGATCTTTTCCGGTTTCTCGGTCAATTCTGAAGAACAAACCGTCATGTAGAACTCCCCTCAATTCAAGGTTCTTAAAGTGAATGTAGAACTTAAGCATGAACTCTTGGTGCTTTTGAAACCCGTATTCTGACGCAACAAATTCAATTGCTGATTGATACTTCCACCGCTCATTTTTGTTTGCCTTAAACCAGTCTAAGAAATCATCGGAAAGGTCATCTTCGGAATACAATTCTTCGCGGATGTCTTCTATGTGAAATGAAGGGGAATTGTCGACGTAAATCACATCGATAATTTTTTTTAGTGTATGGTTCATGTCTCGACGAAAATCCGCAGCTTCTTGTGATCCTCGATCTAAATCTGCTCGCTCGGTAGATTTGGTTTTTAGGTCTGAGCTTATCTGTGAATTGGACTGGTAGTTAAATTTCTCCAGCTCGGCTTGTGCTGCCTCTACAGCGTTTTCGGCTTGACCAATCTGCTTGTCTAATTGGTTTAGTCTGTCTCTCAATCGTGTCTTGATGCTGTTTGAAAGGCCAGGGTCGAGTAGTTCGTCGGTAAGCAAGTCTAGCTTAGTTGTCAGTCGCTTAAGATCGCTTTTTTCGTCGACAACCTTCAATTCCAGTTTTCGGACATGATCCTTGGCTGTTTGGCTTTCCAAAGAAGCTGTCAAACTTAGGTCTGAAATTACAGAAAAGAATAGATCTTCAAAGGCTTGGTACTTAACTGCTTTGGCATTGCATTTTTTTCTGTTCTGTAGAGCTGCTGAGCATTGAAGTGTTACGGTAGCTTTGGGACCAGTTCCGCGATCTCTGTATCGTAACGAAGATTTGCACTTAGAACATTTGAGTAATCCAGTGAATAGGTTTGGAAATCTCTTACC
Source organism: Cognatishimia coralii (assembly GCF_037478305.1). Lineage (NCBI taxonomy): Bacteria > Pseudomonadati > Pseudomonadota > Alphaproteobacteria > Rhodobacterales > Paracoccaceae > Cognatishimia > Cognatishimia coralii. The sequence continues at coordinate 215,125 of NZ_JBBGAZ010000006.1, read as the reverse complement.
TTTTCGACCTCGGCCGTTTATTGTTCTTTGATGAATTCGTTCTTGGGCAAGTTTAAAGTCTGCTTCTGAAATGACTGCAGGGTAGTAATCGTTGATGGGGTCGCAGGCCGGGATTCGTAGTCCATCCACCATTTTCATTGGTTGAAACTGGCCAAATACTGTAGGAGACTTCAAAACTTTCTTTACAAATGACTCGCTCCATTCATTAGACCCACTGCGCAATTCTTTGTCACTCTTTGGGTAGCGTCCTGGGTTACTGTTCAGATGTCTGGTAATCGCATAAGAACCCATATTTCGCTCAATTGTCAGTTCGAAAATCGATCTTACAACGTTCGCTTGAGCCTCTATCAAAGTGAAACTTGAAACAACACCCTCGCTATTTCGAGTCGGTTTAATCCAACTTGGAGATTTTGACGTAAGAATTCTTGATCTGTCATTTCTCTTCTTTTCCCACGCCGCACTCAGCCTTCTCGATTTCGTTTTTGACTCGTCGTAAGCTCGCATCATCTGACCCACAGAAAGCATGAGTAGCCCCATGTCCGAGCTAACTTTGTCTTTCGTGTAAATCTGACCGTCAAATAAAGTATGAATCTCGATCCCATACTTTAGGATCTCAGCGAACTGCAACATAGCCGTCAGTGGATCTTGTCGAGAGAGTCGGTCTAGGTTTTCCACTAACAAAACTGCTTTGTGATCTAAGGAATTGCTTCTCAAACTTTCGAAGAAAAGCCCCAATCTTCCTTTTTCTCGATGCACGCCGGAAAATCCCGATACTCCGACGTCACGAAGTTCCTCTACAAGTTCGAGATTTTGGGAAGAACAATATTCTTCCGCGAGTTTTTTCTGTCTAGCGAGAGAATGGCCTTTTAGCTGGGCCTCAGTGGACAACCTGATGTAGGAAATTGCTTTTCTACGTTCGTTCATAATTTCCCCAACTCAGTTCGATATCTAGTTTTTATCATAAAATAAGCGATCGCAAATAGTGGCTTTAATTAGACCTAATATATTGCTGATCGGTACGCCGGGGTCTGGCAAATCCATGCTGGCGGCGCGCATGCCCTCCATTCTGCCCCCCCTCACGCCAGAAGAAGCGCTGGAAACCAGCATGATCCATTCCATCGCAGGACTGCTCGATCAAGGCGGCATTTCCCGAACGCGTCCGTTTCGCGAACCGCATCACACAGCCTCAATGCCCGCGATTGTCGGAGGCGGACGGCGCGCGCAACCTGGTGAAATCAGCCTCGCGCATAATGGCGTGCTCTTTATGGACGAATTTCCAGAGTTCACGCGGAATGTTTTGGAAACCCTGAGACAACCGATTGAAACAGGGCGTGTGCTGGTGTCCCGCGCCAATGCGCACGTGAGTTATCCCTGCAAATTTTCCCTTATTGCGGCAGCAAACCCCTGTCGCTGCGGGTTCATGTATGATCCCGCCCAAGCCTGTGCCCGCGTACCGGTCTGTGGCAAAGAATACCTCGACCGCATTTCTGGCCCGTTGATGGATCGCCTCGACCTGCGCCTCGAAGTGCCACCCGTGGAATTCCAAGACCTCGACCGACCCGCAGATGGCGAGACCTCGGCCACCGTTGCCGCACGTGTCGCCCGCGCCCTCGCGTTTCAATCCAAGCGTTTTGCCGGTGTGGACGACCTACGCACCAATGCAGACTTGCAAGGCAAACAACTGGAAGAGGTCGCAACACCTGATGCAGAAGGGCGTGAGCTGATGCTGATGGCGGCTGAAAAATTCAACATCACGGCGCGCGGCTATCACCGCATTCTGCGTATTTCGCGCACCATTGCTGACCTCGACGAAAGCCCCGAGGTGTTGGGGCCCCATGTTGCTGAGGCCCTAAGCTATCGGATTGTTCGCGAAAACGAGTAATCGGAGACGCAAGCCAAACAAGACTTAGAGCTTTGCCTCGATCGCTTGCCAGATCTTCTCGGCAATATTCACGCCGTCAAAACGCTCGAGTTCCTGAATGCCGGTTGGCGACGTTACATTGATTTCGGTCAGATAGTCGCCAATCACATCGATCCCGACAAAGACCTGCCCTTTTTCACGCAGCAAAGGGCCAATCGCAGCGCAAATTTCGAGGTCGCGGTCCGTGAGGCCGATTTTTTCGGGGCGGCCACCAACGTGCATATTGCTGCGCGTTTCGCCCGCAGCTGGAACGCGGTTGATCGCCCCCACGGGTTCGCCATCCACCAGGATCACGCGTTTATCGCCATTGCTTACGTCGGGCAGGAATTTCTGTACAATGAGCGGCTCACGGCTGAACCCCGTGAAGAGCTCGTGCAAAGACGTCAGGTTGCGGTCGTTCGCATCCAGCCGGAACACCCCAGCGCCGCCGTTGCCATAAAGCGGCTTGAGAATCACATCGCCATGCTTGGCTTTGAAGCTTTTGATTGTCTCCAGATCCCGCGCAATTGTGGTCGGCGGCGTCAATTGCGGGAAATCAAGAACCAACAGTTTCTCGGGATAGTTGCGTACCCAAAACGGGTCATTGACCACCAGCAAGTCATCTTTCAGACGATCAAGCAGATGCGTCGATGTGATGTAGTGCATGTCAAATGGAGGATCCTGACGCAGCCAGATCACATCGAAACTCGCCAGATCAACATGTTCCAACGGCCCAAGATCCACGTGATTGCCCTGCTCGCGCCGCACAGTCATCCGGTGGCCCTTGGCGGTTATCAGACCCTCTTCATAGGCAAGCTGATCGGGCCCATAAAAGAACAACTCATGCCCCCGCGCCTGCGCCTCTTCTGCAAGGCGAAACGAGCTGTCGGCGTTGATATCAACGCCGGTGATCGGGTCCATCTGGAAGGCGATTTTCATGGGCAGTCCTCAAATTCACTGCCCTTTACATGGCGCAGAGGCCTAAAGCTTGCAATGGCAGCTAGGTCGCCCAGAGCGCATTTTCACGAATTTCTGTTTCGCCGCGTCCATTCACCAAAGCCACGTCAAACCGCATATCCGTCAATTGCCCCTTTGGTTCACCCGCCACAAACACGCTGGCCGCTTGCATCAAACGGCGGATCTGCGCCGGGCGCAATGACTGAACCGCGCGATCAAAATCAGAACTTTGTTTCACTTCGACAAAGACGCAACCGCCGCCGTCGCGATAGATCAAGTCGATTTCGCCGCCGCCACCGCGCCAGCGACGAGCAAGGATTTCATAGCCCCTTTGTTGATAGAGACGATCCACGGTTGCCTCAGCGGCTTGCCCCGCAAAATAGGCGCGCCGGCCACGTACCTGGCGTTTTTGCAAGGCGGGATTTTCATCCGATCCTGCATCAAAATTCAATTCAAGTTGAACGGGCTTTGCATTGGCAAAATGGCTGGGTCGGTCAATAAACATTGGGTTTCCTGAGGTCGGTTTAGACGGATGACTTTAGGTTTAGGGCCAATGCGTAAATTTTCCGTTTGTTTTGACCGGTGGCTTGGGCCACCGTTTCCGCGGCATCGCGAACCGACATGGTTTCAAGCGCTTTGCGCACCGCCGCTTCGATATCGTCTTGCCCGAGCTCTTGCTTTGAGGCGCGGTCGATCAGGACCACGATCTCACCCTTAACGGAAGATTTTTCCAAATCCGAAACCAGATCACCCAGCGGTCCCCGTTTCACTTCTTCGAATTTCTTGGTGATTTCTCTGCACACGGCTGCAGATCTGGTCGCGCCCAAAACGTCTGCTGCATCTGTCAACATGTCCGCCAATCGTTTCGGGCTTTCATAAAACACCAGCGTGCCCGGAATTTCGCGCAAACTGTCCAGCTTGTTGCGGCGTGCCGATTTGCTGTTTGGCAGGAAACCCTCAAAGAAGAACGCATCTGTCGGCAGCCCTGCCAGCGTGAGCGCGCTGATCACGGCCGAGGGGCCCGGCGCTGTGGTCACCTGATGGCCCGCGTCGGCGGCTTCTTTGGACAGGTGATATCCGGGATCTGCGATCAGAGGCGTTCCGGCCTCGCTCGCATAGGCCACCGATTTGCCCGCCGCCAGTAAATCGAGAAGTTTCGCGCGCGCACCTGGGCTGGAATGGTCGTGATAGGCCAGAACCTGCCGCCCATTTAAGGGCACCCCATGGATCTCGAGCAATCTGCGCAAAGATCGCGTATCCTCGGCGGCGATGACATCTGCACTTGCCAGCACGTCCAGGGCACGCAAGGTGATGTCTCGGGCGGTGCCAATCGGGGTCGCCACAAAGTAGAGACCCGGGGTCAACCGTTTGATTTCATAATTCAACGCTGGACCCTCCGGCGTGCACGTTTATTATTCGCCTCATTGGGGGCAACCAATCCGGCGGGACAGGCAACCAAGCCACATATCCCGCTTAGGCTAGGAATGAGGATAGTTCTATGGGTTCCGCTTTTAAGCTTCGTCGCCGCTTTGTGAAAGGGGCACTTGTGCTTGCAACTGCCGTCGGCATCGCTGCCTGCGAACCGATTGCCTTGGGTGGAGGGCCTTCGATCAATACCACGGCGCCTGTGCCCGTGGCTCTGTTGGTCCCAAAGACCTCTGAAGCGGCAGGCGATGCGACGCTCGCGCAAAGCCTCGAGAACGCGGCGCGTCTGGCGATTGCGGATCTGCAGGGAGTGCAGATTGATATGCGCGTCTATGACACCGCAGGCGATGTGCAGACCGCGCAGAACGCGGCACGTCAAGCGGTCGAAGATGGAGCCAAGATCATTCTGGGGCCGGTACGCTCTGCGCCAACCAATGCGGTGGGTCTGGCCATGGCAGGGACTGGTATCAATGTACTGTCCTTCTCGAACAACCCGTCGATTGCAGGCGGCAACGTCTTTGTTTTGGGTGCGACTTTCCAGAACACAGCAGATCGTTTGGTCGAGTTCGCGACCCGAAATGGCAAGAACAGCTATGTGACGGTGCACGCCGAGAACGTCGCGGGCGAAGCCGGGCGTGATGCGATTATCAATGCGGTCAACGCAAATGGCGCGGTCAACTCCGGTGCAGTGAGCTATCAATTCTCGCAACAGGGTGCGATTCAGGCCGTAAACGAAGTGCGCGATCTGGTCGAAGACACCGCAGCCGACGCGCTTTTCCTGACCGCCGATGCCTCTGGTGCTTTGCCGTTCCTCGCGGAACTCATGCCCGAAGCCGGGATTACGGCTGAAAAAGTCCAGTACATGGGCCTGACCCGCTGGGACGCGACACCGCAGACTCTGGCGCTCAAGGGCGTACAAGAGGGATGGTTTGCGCTACCTGATCCTGCGCTCACCAGCCAGTTCAACAGCCGTTACACCGATGCATTTGGCGGCAAGCCCCACGCAATCAGCGGTTTGGCCTATGATGGTGTTGCAGCCATCGGAGCTCTTGTGGCAGAGGGACGCAGCAATGCTCTGACCACCGATGCGCTGACCCAAGGCGCGGGCTTTCAGGGTGTAAACGGAATTTTCCGTCTGCGTGCAGATGGAACAAACGAACGCGGGCTGGCAGTGGCCACTGTGCGTGACAAACAGGTTGTTATCCTTGACCCAGCTCCAAGAAGTTTCGCCGGAACAGGTTTCTAAATCCGCTGGGTTTCTTCCGAACCCGCCCAAAGACCTGATCTGCGATCCAGATCTCATCGTCGACCGCGCCAAACTTGGCGCGGCTTTGGCGGACTTATGTGCCTCAACGCAAGACGCGAAAGAGATCCGCAATGGCGTGGTTTCCCTGTTGCGCGACGTGCAGAAAACCGGACGGGCTGCCATTGAGGCGGGGTTTGAGACCCGCCCTTTTAATGCCGGCCCGCTGACACGCGCCTATACTTGGCTGACGGATTGCATGGTGACTACGACCCACCATGTGGCGATCACCTACCTGCATCCTTTGGCCACGCCGACCGAAGGCGAAAAGATCGCTCTGTTTGCCGTTGGTGGTTATGGGCGTGGCGAAATGGCCCCACAGTCCGACGTCGATCTGCTATTTCTGACGCCCTACAAAATCACGCCCTGGGCTGAGAGCGTCATTGAGTCGATGCTCTATATGCTCTGGGATTTGCGGCTCAAGGTCGGGCACAGCTCGCGGACGGTCAAAGATTGTGTGCGCCTTGGCGGCGAGGATTTCACCATTCGCACCGCCCTGCTAGAGCAGCGCTTTCTGGCGGGCTTCGCGCCTTTGGGCCAAGAGCTGCCTGCCAAATTGGAAGCTGACCTGTTCAAAGGCAGCGAACGACAATTCATCGAAGCAAAGCTGGCAGAACGCGATGCGCGTCACGTTAAACAGGGTGCGCGCTATGTGGTGGAGCCCAACGTCAAAGAAGGCAAAGGGGGCTTGCGCGACCTGCAGTCGCTCTTTTGGATCGCGAAATACGTCTATCATGTGAATGACGTGCGCGAATTGGTTGGGCTTGGTCTGTTCCGGCAAGAGGAATTCGAACTCTTTGCCCGCGCCGAGAATTTCCTCTGGGCGACCCGCGCGCATCTGCATCTTTTGGCGAAACGACCGATGGAGCAGCTGAGCTTTGACATGCAGGTCATGGTCGCCGAGCGCATGGGCTATGAGGACAAAGCCGGACGGCGCGCGGTCGAAATCTTTATGCAGGAGTACTTCCGTCACGCGACGGCCGTGGGGGATCTAACCCGCATTTTGCTGACCAAACTGGAAGCGCGCCACGCCAAGGCGCCTGCTTTGATGGAGCGGATTTTCAAACGCAAACGCAAGGTCAAGGATGGCTATAAAGTCATCCACAACCGTCTTGCGATTGCGAATGACAAAGCCTTCCTGACCGACAAGCTGAACATATTGCGTCTGTTCGAAGAGGGGCTGCGAACTGGCCTTTTGATCCACCCGGACGCGATGCGATTGGTCACAGCGAACCTGAATCTGATCGACGATGCCTTCCGCAAAGACAAACAGGCGGCCAAGATCTTTCTGGATACGCTGCTTAAACACGGCAACCCTGAACGCGCTTTGCGAAGGATGAATGAACTGGGTGTCTTGTCCGCATTCATCCCCGAATTCGAGCCGATTGTCGCGATGATGCAGTTCAACATGTATCACAGCTATACAGTGGACGAGCACACGATCCAGGTGATCTCGCAGCTCACTAAAATCGAGCAGGATATGCTGGAAGAAGAGCTTCCACTGAGTTCCAGCATTCTGCGGCAAGGTATCAACCGCAAGGTCATGATCGTAGCACTATTGCTGCATGACATCGGCAAAGGGCGCGAAATCGATCACTCGATTTTGGGTGCACAGATTGCCAAGAAAGTCGCACCGCGCCTAGGTCTGAACAAAGACGACTGTGAGACGGTGGAATGGCTGGTGCGCTCGCATCTGTTGATGTCGGATGTGGCGCAGAAACGCGACCTCTCTGACCCGCGCACGATCCGTGATTTCGCCAAAGCGGTGGGCAGCGTCAAGCGGTTGGATCTGCTGACCGTTCTGACCGTCTGTGACATTCGCGGCGTCGGACCGAATACATGGAACAACTGGAAAGCCACGCTGATCCGCTCGCTTTACGGTTTGACCCGGACGGTGCTGGAAGACGGTATGGAAGCGATCAACCGGACGAACCGCGGCGCTGAAGCGCGCAAGGCACTGCGCAAGGCATTAGCGGGATGGGATCCCAAGGTCGTCAAACAGGAAACGTCACGCCATTACGACGCCTATTGGCAGGGTCTGCCGCTGGAAGCGCAAACTGTCTTTGCCACCCTCTTGCAGGATCTGGGCGATGATGAGATCCGGATTGATCTGCACCCTGACACCGATCGCGATGCGACGCGTGTTCTTTTTGCCATTGCAGACCACCCCGGAATTTTCTCGCGCCTCGCGGGGGCTTTGGCGCTGGTCGGAGCCAATGTGGTCGACGCACGGACCTATACAACCAAGGACGGCTACGCGACGGCCGCTTTCTGGATTCAGGATGCCGAAGGCCACCCGTATGAGGCCAACCGCCTAGATCGCCTGTCGCGCACGATTCACAAGACGCTGAAAGGCGAAGTGGTCACCTCCGAGGCGATGAAATCCCGCGATGTGCTCAAGAAGCGTGAGCGTGCCTTTAAGGTGCCGACCACGATCACCTTCGACAATGACGGCTCAGAACTCTACACCATCATCGAGGTCGACACCCGCGACCGTCCGGGCCTCTTGTTTGACCTGACGCGCACCCTGGCCAATAGCAATATCTATATCGCCTCCGCCGTGATCGCGACCTATGGCGAGCAGGTCGTGGATACCTTCTATGTCAAAGACATGTTCGGGTTGAAGTTCCACACCGAAAGCAAACTCAAGACGCTTGAGAAACGCCTGAAAGACGCAATCGACAAAGGTTCTGAAAGGGCCAATGCATGAAGCCGATCCGGCTCATACGCGGGTTTCTGACCGTCGGGTTCTGGACCCTCATGAGCCGCGTTTTAGGCTTTGCCCGAGAGATCCTGATCCTTGGCCTGATCGGTCCGGCTGGCGGCATGGACGCTTTTGTGGCGGCCTTCCGCCTGCCCAATATGTTCCGTCGTTTCTTTGCCGAAGGCGCGTTTAACGCGGCCTTTGTGCCGATGTTTTCCAAGAAATATGAGGCGGACGAAGGCGCAACCAAATTCGCAACGGACGCCTTCAACGGGCTGGCCTTTGCCGTCCTGAGCCTCACCGCCTTGGCGATGATCTCCATGCCTGCACTGGTCTGGGCCACAGCCGAAGGGTTTTATGGCGACCCGCGTTTTGACGTGACCGTGGGCTACGGACGGATCGTGTTCCCCTACATCGTTTTCATGTCGCTAGCCGCGCTGTTTTCAGGTGTTCTGAATGCCACGGGGCGCTTTGCCGTCGCCGCCGCCGCGCCGGTGTTGCTCAACATCTTCGCCGTCACCGCGATGGCGCTGGCCTATGCGATGGGCCAAGAGGTCATCACCTGGCTGATCTGGACGATCCCGATTGCAGGCGTTGCGCAATTGGCTCTGGTTTGGTCCGCTGCCAGCCGCGCCGGTATTAGAATCCGCCCCGGCCTGCCGCGCTGGACACCGGATATGTCTCAGATGGTAAAGGTCGCTGTGCCAGCAGCCCTTGCGTCAGGCGTCATGCAGATCAACCTCGTCGTCGGCCAACTCGTGGCCTCCCGCACCGAAGGCGCGGTGAGCTGGCTTTTCGCGGCAGACCGCCTCTATCAACTGCCCCTCGGCGTGATTGGCATTGCTGTGGGCATCGTACTGCTGCCGGATCTGTCGCGTCGTTTGAAATCAGGAGACGACACGGGCGCGCGCAATGCCTATTCCCGCGCCTCAGAGTTCGCGTTGGCTTTGACCCTCCCAAGTACCATTGCGCTTCTGGTCATTCCTTTGCCACTGGTCTCGGTCATGTATGAACGGGGTGCCATGACGCCAGCAGACACCCAAGCCATCGCTTGGGCAACAGCCATCTACGGCCTCGGCCTGCCCGCTTTTGTGCTGCAAAAAACCCTGCAACCACTGTTCTTTGCCCGCGAAGACACCAAGTCCCCCTTCCGCTATGCAGTCTGGGCCATGGTCATCAACGCAGCGCTTGCCTTTGGCCTCCATCCTTACATCGGCTGGATGGCCCCAGCGGTCGCGACCACCGCCGCCGCTTGGATCATGGTGCTGCAACTGGCTCTGGGCGCGCGTCGCTTCGGAGAAGTCACCCGATTTGATGCGCGGTTTAAATCCAAACTCTGGCGGATCGCGCTGGCGTCCCTGATCATGGGCGTGGCGATTTTCGCTCTCGCTGAGGCCCTCAGCTCTGCGCTCATAGCGGATGGCATCCGCTATCTGGCGCTTGCGGGATTGGTCTTTGCAGGCATGGCGATCTATTTCGGCACCGCGCATGTCATCGGCGGCATCAACCTCAAAGAACTCCGCCGCGGCGGGCGCGCCTAGGGTTCATCTTGCCTGAAATACTCTGGGGTGAGCCGGCAAAGCCTGCGAGGGGCAAAGCCCCTACCCGCGCCGGATCATCTCGCGAATACGCGCCCAACCGCCAGGCACCAAAAAGAACGACAACCCAAAGCCCGTGGCAAAACCAGCCACATCGGCGATCCAGTCGCCAGTGCCGCCAAACAGCAGACCAAAAACCAACTGAATAAACATCAGCCCGCCAATCAGCGCAAAGGCCCGCATTTGATTGTCACCCGTGCTGCGCAGGCGCACCCACAAAAGAAAGCTGAAGGCCCCGATAAAGCCGTAAACACCCGGATAGGCCCCGATTAGCGTCACTGAGGACGGCCAGACGAAAGCATAGACCAGAGCCCCGACGATCCCCGGAACTACGAAAACGATCAAAGTCGCAAAGCCCGAGAACACTTCGCCAACCATATTGCCCAGTGCCAAAACCATGACAGCCGCGAAGGCTGCATGAATGAAGTTCCCGTGCAAAAACAGATAGCTCACAAAGCGCAGCAGATGCTCTGGCGTCCAGCGCCCCGTCTCTGCCATCCAGAAAAAGATCTCTGACGAAAACGCATATTGCTGAAACGCCGCCAAGCGCCAGCCGACCGCCGTTGGCCCGCCGACAAAGCCCTCGGAACCCAAGTAAAACACGCATTCGATGCCCAGAATGAACACGGCCAAAGCCACCACAACCGGCGGCACGGCGTTAAACGGGCTGACGTTATGCTCTTCACTCATGTCTCGCGCTCCTTGACGACCCTTGGGCTCACGGTTACTCCAACCTCGGCTGTATTTCCAGCCACCTCAATGAACGGAGACATCACCATGACCGAGGCGGTCCAAACGTCCTCTTCCTTTACCCCACGCGTCTTGTCGGGCATCCAACCCTCCGGCGGGCTGACACTGGGCAATTATCTGGGCGCGATGAAGCGCTTTGTCGATATGCAGGAACAAGAGTATCAGACGCTCTATTGCATGGTCGATCTGCATGCGATCACCGTCTGGCAAGACCCCGAAAAACTGCGCCACGCGACGCGCGAGCTTTGCGCGGGCTTCATTGCGGCGGGTCTCGATCCGGCGAAATCCATTCTATTCAACCAAAGCCAGGTGCCTGAACATGCGCAGCTTGGCTGGATCTTTAACTGCGTCGCCCGCATGGGCTGGATGCAGCGCATGACCCAATGGAAAGACAAGGCAGGCAAGAACCAGCAGAACGCCTCGCTGGGCCTCTTTGCCTACCCTGCCCTGATGGCCGCGGACATCCTGATCTATCACGCGACCCATGTGCCAGTGGGCGAGGACCAGAAACAGCACCTCGAGCTGACCCGCGACATCGCGATCAAGTTCAATAATGACTATGGTGTGGATTTCTTTCCAGTCACTGAGCCAGTGATCGAAGGCGCGGCCACGCGGGTGATGTCCCTGCGCGATGGCAGCAAAAAGATGTCAAAGTCTGATCCAAGCGACGCCAGCCGCATCAATATGACCGATGACGCGGATACGATCGCCAAGAAGATCCGCAAGGCAAAAACCGATCCCGAGGCGCTACCCTCTGAGGCCAAAGGCCTGGAGGAGCGCCCAGAGGCGCGCAACTTGGTGAACATCTACGCGGCTCTTGCAGAGCAGAGCGTGGATCAGGTGCTCGCGGACGTTGGCGGTAAGCAGTTCTCGGAGTTCAAACCGATGCTCTCGGAACTGGCGGTCGAGAAACTCGCGCCGATCTCGGGCGAGATGGCGCGGCTCATGCAGCATCAGGACGAAATCGACGAGATCCTTGCCAAAGGCGCGGCACAAGCGCGCGAGATCGCGGCACCTGTGCTGAAACGCACCTATGAGATTGTCGGTATGGTCGGCAGCTAAAGCGTTTCGCGTTAGTCTACGAAACATCGACACATTGTCACAAAACTTACGCTCAAGAGTCACAAAAATGAGTCTTGGGCGTTTCACGTTCTTGATCACCGCAAGAGGCTTTGCCCCGACCTGTCTCCCCGATATGTGGCGGGCAAGGCACCCTATTTGGCCCTAGGCTGAAAATACATTTTTAGCACCTCCCCGAGGGCGACAGCCCTCGGGTATTTCTGCACGTCCGATCTTGGGTGGAGCAGCCGATCCCGCATTGCCTCTGCCAACGCCATGCGTCATGATCGCCCCGAAAAGGAGACCCCAATGCGTAAGTTTTTGGTCGTGCTGGATGACAGCAAAGAATGTCTGAACGCCATGCGGTTTGCGGCAATGCGTGCCAAGAACACACAAGGCGGGGTCGAAGTGCTGGCGGTTATCCCACCAGACGAGTTCAACCATTGGATCGGCGTCGGTGACATCATGCGCGAAGAGGCGCGCGAGCGTATTCACACGCATTTCGAAGTCTTTGCGAAATGGATGCGTGACAGGCAGGGCGTAGACCCAGAACTGGTCATTCGTGAAGGCGAGCCGGTCACGGAAATCCTCGCGCAGATCCAAGAAGACAGCGAAGTCGGCGTTTTGGTTTTGGGAGCGGGCACGGACAAGAAGGGGCCAGGTCCCTTGGTGACAAAACTGTCCAAAAGCTCTGGATCCTTACCCGTGCCAATCACCATCGTCCCGGGTGATCTGTCCAAGGAAAAGCTCGAAGCCATCACCTAGGGCGCACGTTGCACCCGCTGCGGCAATTTAGAATCATTCCAAAACTTGACATCGCGCCCCTGCGGGCGCATATCCATTTCACGACGAAAAGGACCGTTCCATGTTCATTCAGACTGAATCCACGCCTAACCCTGCCACGCTGAAATTCCTGCCAGGCCAAACCGTACTTGAGGTCGGCACCGCGGACTTCCCTTCAGCCGAAGCAGCCGAGGCCTCGCCTCTGGCCAAGCGCGTCTTTGCCCTGAGTGGCGTGACCGGTGTCTTTCTGGGCAATGACTTTGTCACGGTGACCAAAGACGCCGATGTCGAGTGGGACCATGTGAAGCCGTCGATCCTTGGCGCAATCATGGAGCATTTCCAGTCCGGCCAGCCTGTCATGGGCGACACCGGTGCTGCGGCCAGCGGTCATGCGGAACACACCGGCGAAGACGGTGAGATCGTCGATCAGATCAAAGAGCTGCTGGACACCCGCGTGCGTCCGGCTGTCGCGCAAGACGGTGGCGACATCACCTTCCATGGTTTTGACCGTGGTGTGGTCTACCTGCACATGCAGGGCGCGTGCGCGGGCTGTCCTTCTTCGACCATCACTCTGAAGATGGGCATCGAGAACCTGCTGCGCCACTATATTCCTGAAGTGACAGAGGTACGTCCTGTTGGCGTCTGAGCCCCTGATCATGGGATTTGACACATCGGCCGCGCATTGCGCGGCCGCTTTGGTTCGTGGGGACGTTGTGATTGCCTCTCGCGCCGTTGACATGGCGCGGGGTCAGGCGGAACATCTGATGCCCCTGCTCGAAGAGGTTCTGAGCGACGGCGCAGCCACTTGGGCAGACCTTTCGGCGATTGGCGTCGGGATCGGCCCGGGCAATTTCACTGGCATTCGAATTTCGGTCTCTGCTGCGCGAGGGTTGGCCCTGGGGCTAGGCATCCCCTCCATCGGGGTGTCTACGTTTGATGCGAGCCGTGTTGATATGTCTGACACGGCTGTCGCAGGTGTGTCGGCCCCGCGCGACCAAATCTACATCAGCGATCCGGCAAATACCGAAGGTCCATTTCTAACCACGATGCCCTACGAAGCCGCCTCAGACATCGTCATGCCGCCCGTGTCCGAAACATTGGCGCAGAACATCGCGCGCGTTGCGGCAGCGCGGTTTGGAAGCGACACGCCGCGCCCCGCGCCGCTTTATATTCGTGCCGCTGATGCAGCGCCTGCGCGGGATTTACCGCCACAAATCCTATGACTCCCGAACAGCTCGAAGCGATTCACGAGGCCGCATTTAACCAAACACGCCCGTGGTCTGCCTCCGAATTCAGCAGTTTTCTCGAATCCCCGCTCTGTTTTTTGGTCACAAATGACGAATCTTTCGCCCTTGGACGCGTTATCGGCCCCGAAGCCGAGCTGTTAACGCTAGCAGTTCACCCCATAACCCAGGGTAAAGGTTTGGGGCGCATATGCCTTGAGCAGTTTGAGAGTACGGCGCAAATTCGGGGTGCAGAAGAGAGCTTCCTCGAAGTAGCAGCGGACAACTCTCCGGCCATTAGCTTATACAAAACAAGTGGTTATTCCCAAATATCGCATCGCCAGAATTACTACGAAACGACAGACGGCGCGAGACGAGACGCTCTGATCTTTCGCAAATCTCTAATTTTTTGACCTCTCGGTCAGATTTTTTCTGGATTTTCTATCAAGTTTAGGTTGAAGCTCCCCTACCTGTCGTTTGAAAATACAGCTGTTGACGAAGTCTGTACCTTAAGACCTAATCGTCCGATCAGTTTTGGGTAACTTAACAACGAGTCCATGCGCGAAACGCTGGACCATTAAAAAGTGGGAGAACCTCATGACCAGTATGAAACATCTTTTCGGCGCCGCCGCGGCACTCGCTCTGACCGCGGGCCTCGCCTCCGCAGAGCCAGCCTTGATCTTTGACCTTGGCGGCAAATTCGACAAATCCTTCAACGAAGCAGGCTATAACGGCGCGCAGCGTTGGGCGGATGAAACCGGCGGCACCTACCGCGAGATCGAGCTGTCCTCTGAAGCACAGCGTGAGCAAGCTCTGCGTCGTTTCGCAGAAGCGGGCGCAAACCCAATCATCACCATGGGTTTCGCGATGACTGTTCCAATCGAGACCGTTGCGCCAGAATATCCTGACACCAAGTTCGTGAACATCGACGGCTGGGCCAACCTGCCAAACGTTCAGACCGTATCTTTTGCTGAGCACGAAGGCTCCTACCTTGCAGGCGTTATGGCGGCGAAAGCCTCCAAGTCCGGCACCGTTGGCTTCATCGGCGGCATGGACATTCCTCTGATCCGCAAGTTCGCATGTGGCTACGCCCAAGGTGTAAAATCTGTGAACCCAGACGCGACCGTCATTTCCAACATGACCGGCACAACTCCAGCAGCATGGAACGACCCTGTTAAAGGTTCCGAGCTGACCAAAGCGCAAATCGCTGAAGGCGCGGACGTTGTTTATGCAGCGGCAGGCGGCACCGGCGTTGGTGTTCTGCAAACCGCGGCGGACGAAGGCATCCTGTCCATCGGTGTGGACAGCAACCAGAACTACCTGCACTCCGGTCAGGTTCTGACCTCGATGCTGAAGCGCGTAGACAACACTGTTTACAACGCTCTGAAAGCGGGCGCAGACGGACTGGAAACCGGCTTCATCATGATGGATCTGGCATCCGAAGGTGTTGGCGTTGCCTTTGACGAGCACAACGCACCACTGGTCAATGACGACATGAAAATGGCTGTTGCAGCGGCAACCGATGGCATCGTTTCTGGCTCCATCACCGTTGAGAACTATGCAGCTTCCGAGTCCTGCTCTGTTCTGGAATTCTAATTCCTCACATGTCTGTTGATACTCAAAAGGGGCGGCCTGATTTGGCCGCCCTTCCCGATCAAGCCCCTGCGCTGGAACTGCGTGGGATCTCTAAGGCCTTTGGGCCGGTTCAAGCGAACAAAGATATTTCGATTTCCGTTCAGCCGGGTACGATCCACGGCATCATCGGCGAGAACGGCGCGGGTAAATCCACTTTGATGTCAATCCTTTACGGCTTCTATAAGGCCGATAAGGGCGAGATTTTTATTGGCGGCAAACAAACCGTCATTCCAGACAGTCAGGCTGCGATTGCGGCGGGCATCGGCATGGTGTTTCAGCACTTTAAGCTGGTCGAGAATTTCTCGGTTCTGGAAAACATAATCCTTGGGGCCGAAGACGGCGCCCTATTGAACACATCCCTTGGCAAAGCGCGCAAGGAACTGGCCCATCTGGCCAAAGAATATGAATTGAACGTGGACCCTGATGAGGTGATCGAGAACCTCTCGGTGGGCCACCAGCAGCGTGTCGAGATCCTGAAGGCGCTCTATCGTCAGGCCGAGATCCTGATTTTGGACGAGCCCACCGGAGTTCTGACGCCTGCCGAAGCAGACCAGCTGTTCCGCATTCTGGATCGTCTGCGCTCTGAGGGCAAAACGATCATTCTGATCACGCATAAACTGCGCGAGATCATGGAATATACAGACACCGTTAGCGTGATGCGCCGTGGTGAGATGACCGCGACTGTCAAGACCTCCGAGACCAACCCCGAGCAACTCGCCGAGCTGATGGTGGGTCGTAAGGTTCTGCTGCGGGTCGATAAGAAACCCGCGACGCCGGGCGCGAATGTACTGGAGATCGGCGGGCTGAATGTGGTCGACGAACAGGGCGTGCGCCGTGTGAAGGACGTGAGCCTTACGCTTAAGGCAGGCGAGATCCTTGGGATCGCGGGCGTTGCGGGCAATGGTCAGTCCGAACTTTTGGAAGTGCTTGGCGGCTATGCCGATGGTACGGGGTCCGTGAAACTGAACGGCACGGAACTGCCGCTGTCGGGCGCAGGCTCTGACGGTCAGGCGCGACGCGCGGCGGGGATTGCCCATGTGCCAGAGGATCGTCAGCGCGAAGGCTTGATCATGGATTTTGCGGCCTGGGAAAACTCGGTCTTTGGCTACCACAACGAACCTGAATTCCAGTCCGGCATGTTGATGGACAACAAAGGCATTCAGGCGAAAGCGGCAGAGCAGATGGAACGCTTTGACGTGCGTCCACGCAATGCCAACCTCTCGGCCAAGAACTTTTCTGGCGGCAACCAGCAAAAGATCGTTGTGGCGCGGGAAATCGAACGCAATCCGGACCTGTTGCTGATCGGTCAGCCGACACGCGGCGTCGACATCGGCGCGATTGAGTTCATCCACCAACAAATCGTGGAACTGCGCGATCAGGGGAAAGCGATCCTTTTGGTCTCGGTCGAACTTGACGAGATCCTGTCGCTGTCTGACCGCGTGGCCGTGATGTTTGACGGCCAGATCATGGGCGAACGCAAAGCAAGTGAAACAAACGAACGCGAGCTTGGCCTGTTGATGGCGGGCGTGACCGGGGAGGACGCGTAATGGGTAAAATGCCTCTCTGGGCGGACGCCATTCTGGTGCCGCTGTTCAGCCTGTTGCTGGCGGCGATCGTCAGTGCACTGGTGATTATGGGGATCGGGGAAAACCCGATCGAAGCCTTTAATCTTATGGTCGATGGGGCGCTAAAGCGTTCCGATGGCTGGGGTTTCACGCTTTACTATACGACCAACTATATCTTTACCGGCCTTGCCGTAGCGGTCGCCTTCCATGCGCGTCTGTTTAACATTGGTGGCGAAGGTCAGGCGATGTTGGGTGGTGTGGGCGTGGCTTTGGCCTGTCTTT
The DNA here is from genome assembly GCF_037478305.1 of Cognatishimia coralii. Lineage (NCBI taxonomy): Bacteria > Pseudomonadati > Pseudomonadota > Alphaproteobacteria > Rhodobacterales > Paracoccaceae > Cognatishimia > Cognatishimia coralii. The sequence goes on along the minus strand of NZ_JBBGAZ010000006.1, from coordinate 197,941 downwards.
ACATTCCTTGGCCGCATTGGACAGTGGCTCTGATCGGCACGAGCCTCTTTGCAGCGGCGTTTGGAGCGGCTTGGGCCTATGTGCCTGCGATCCTGCAGGCCAAGCGCGGCAGCCACATCGTGATCACCACGATCATGTTTAACTATATCGCCTTCTCGGTGCTGGCCTACCTGCTGGTCGAAGTCCTACGCCCTGCGGGGTCCATGGATCCAGCTTCCGCGACGTTCCCAGAAGCCACGCACCTGCCGAGCTTCCACGACATGTTCGCGCCGGAAGGCTCGCGGCTGTTCCGCTCGGCCCCTGCGAATGTGAGCTTTTTCCTCGCGCTTGCGGCCTGTGTGGGCGTCTGGCTTCTGATCTGGCGCACGCGGCTTGGCTATGAGATCCGCAGCTTTGGACATTCGGAAACGGCGGCAAAATACGCGGGGATCTCGCCGGTCAAAATCACCGTCATCGCGATGCTGATCTCTGGTGGCCTTGCGGGCATGATGGCGATCAACACCACGATGGGTGAAAGCGAGCGGCTGGTTTTGAACTTCACTGAACAAGCGGGCTTTGTCGGGATCGCGGTGGCCCTTATGGGGCGCAACCACCCGGTGGGCATCCTTGTGGCGGCTTTGCTCTTTGGTTTCCTGCAGCAAGGCGGTGCAGAGCTGGCACTCTGGACCAGCATCCCGCGTGAGCTGATCGTGGTGATCCAGGCTCTCGTGATCCTCTTTACAGGAGCGCTCGACAATATGGTGCGTATGCCACTGGAACGCGTCTTTCTGGCGCTTGGTAAGAAGGAGGCGAACTGATGGATTTCGTGACCATTCTTCAGGTACTCGATAGTACCGTTCGCTTGGCGATCCCACTGTTGTTGGCCTGTCTAGCGGGTCTCTATTCCGAGCGCGCCGGGATCTTTGACATCGGCCTTGAGGGCAAGATGCTGGCAGCGGCCATGGCGGCTGGCGCTTTCGCGGCCCTCAGTGGCAACGTCTGGGTCGGTCTGTTGGCAGGTGTTGGTGCGTCTTTGGTGATGTCGGCTTTGCATGGGCTGGCCTCGATCACCTTCCGCGGCAATCAGCTGATCTCCGGTGTGGCGATCAATATGCTTGCCGCTGGGATCACGGTGCTTATCGCGCAGGATCTTTTCCGCCAAGGGGGACGCACGCCGTCCCTCAGCAATGGCGGACGTTGGGATCCGATTTCCCTGCCCTTCTCTGAAAGCCTGTCGGGCATTCCGTTCTTTGGTCAGACCTATTCCGAGCTCATCTCCGGCCATAGCCTTTTGGTCTATGTCGCTATCGCCTTTGTGCCGCTGACATGGTGGATCTTGTATCGCACACGCTTTGGCCTGCGCCTGCGGGCGGTGGGGGAAAACCCCGCGTCCGTGGATACCGCCGGTATCTCGGTCATCCGTCTGCGCTATACGGCGGTGATGATCTGTGGCGTGCTTTGCGGTGTCGCAGGGGCCTATCTGGCGACCGGCCTGCAGGCGGGCTTCATCAAAGACATGACCGCAGGTCGTGGCTTTATCGCCCTTGCCGCTCTGATCTTTGCGAAATGGCGGCCGTGGTATGCGCTCTGGGCCTGTCTGCTCTTTGGTCTGCTTCAGGCCGTGGCGATCCGCTATCAGAGCATCGATCTGGGGGGAATCACCATTCCGGTTCAGTTCATGGAGGCCCTGCCCTACATCCTGACCGTCGTGATCCTTGCCGGTTTCGTCGGCCGCGCGATCCCACCGAAAGCCGGTGGCGAGCCCTATGTGAAGGAAAGATAGGGCCAATTTCCTAAAATTACCGCACCAGCCCGAAAATTCCTTTCGGGCTGGTTGCATTTCCTAGAACACAGGCGCACACACGCGCCATGCAAATCTACCTGCCCATTGCTGAAGTCTCGGTGAACGCTTTCCTGCTGCTTGGATTGGGCGGCATGGTGGGTGTGCTTTCCGGAATGTTTGGCGTAGGCGGCGGCTTCTTGATGACGCCGCTTTTGTTTTTCATAGGCATCCCTCCGGCGGTGGCCGTGGCGACCGAAGCCAACCAGATCGTGGCCTCGTCCTTCTCGGGCGTGCTCGCGCATTTCAAACGGCGCACGGTGGATTTGAAAATGGGCTGCGTGCTCTTGGTCGGAGGCCTCACCGGCGCGGCTTTGGGCGTGGTGATCTTCAACTATCTGAAATCGCTGGGGCAGGTCGAACTGCTGGTGCAGCTTTGCTATGTTATTTTCCTGGGCATCATCGGCAGCCTGATGTTTGTCGAGAGCCTGAACGCCCTGCGCCGCTCTAGTCGCAATGCAGCGCCAGTCAAACGCAAGAACCACACTTGGGTGCATGGGCTGCCGTTTAAGATGCGGTTCCGCGTGTCGGGGCTTTATATTTCGGTGATCCCTCCCCTTTTGGTGGGCCTGCTGGTTGGCGTACTTTCGGCGATCATGGGCGTGGGCGGCGGGTTTATCATGGTGCCTGCGATGATCTATCTGCTGGGCATGCCGACGAAAGTTGTGATCGGAACATCACTGTTCCAGATCATCTTCGTCACAGCCTTCACCACGCTGCTGCATGCCACCACAAACTATACGGTCGATATGGCCCTTGCCGTGCTTTTGCTGATCGGCGGCGTCATTGGCGCACAGGTCGGCGCGGTCATCGGCACGCGCCTGAAGGCAGAGCAATTGCGGATCCTGTTGGCGATCCTTGTACTGGTGGTCTGCGGCAAGCTGGCCTTTGACTTGCTGGTCATGCCAAGCGAGCTCTTCACCCTTGGCGCGGCGGGAGGTCACTGATGTTGCGTCTAGTGAGCCTTTTGATTTGCCTCGCCCTGCCCGCCAAGGCGCAAGAGGGCGTGGTGTTAGGCCTCAGCCAGAACCGCGTGGCGATCACTGCGAATTTCGACGGGTCCGAGATCCTCGTCTTTGGCGCAGTGAAACGTGAAGAAGCGATCCCAGATGGCCCACCCATCGAAGTTATCGTCACGGCGTCGGGTCCCAAGGAACCTATTGTGGTGCGCCGCAAAGAAAAGCGGTTCGGGATCTGGGTGAACACAGATTCCGTCACGGTGGACGAAGCGCCGAGCTTTTATGCTGTAGCCACCAGCGGACCGTTTGACGAGATCATCAGCTCTGTCGAAGACCTACGGCACGAAATCTCGATCCGCGAGTCGATCCGGTCAGTTGGGGCGGATATGAACATCAAAGACGCTCAGGATTTCGCAGAGGCCGTTGCCCGTATCCGAGAGAACAACGGGCTGTATTCCCTGCGCGAGGGCACCGTGGATGTGGCCGAGCAGACGCTCTTCCGCACATCGATTGATATGCCTGCGAACCTGACCGAAGGCGACTATGCCACCCGCGTGTTCCTCTTGCGTGACAAGCAGGTGGTGGCGGCCTATGAGACCAAAATCGACGTGCGCAAAGTTGGGCTAGAGCGGTTCCTCTATAACCTCTCGCGCCAGCAACCGCTGATCTATGGGCTGTTGTCCCTGGCGATTGCGATTGCCGCAGGGTGGGGTGCTTCGGCTTTCTTCCGCTTTGTGCGGCAAGGTTCCTAGGGCGCTTAGCCTCGGCCCATAAAGGGCATCTTGCTGGCCATCACCGTCATGAACTGCACATTCGCCTCGGCGGGCAATTCCGCCATATGCAGCACCAAACGCGCGGCGTCCTGCGGGTCCATAGAGGGCATGACCTCTGCATCCGGATTTTCCGCCTGAGCACGGGCATTGAGGTCAGCGACCATTTCCGTACGCGCGTTGCCGATGTCGATCTGGCTGGTGGTGATGTCATGCGCGCGCCCATCCAGAGCGAGGCTCCGCGTTAGGCCTGTGATCGCATGTTTGCTGGTCGTGTAGCACACCGACCCAGGGCGCGGGCTGTGGGCGCTGAGCGAGCCGTTGTTGATGATCCGCCCCCCCTTGGGATTTTGCGATTTCATCTGCGCATAGGCGAGCTGCGCCGCAATGAACATGCCGCGGACATTGACGTTCAGCACATGATCGAACTCATCCAAGTCGACGCCATCAATCTCCCCGCTTGGACCAAAAGTGCCCGCGTTATTGAAGAGAACGTCGATGCGACCCGTGAAGCTGACGAACCGTTCAACGGCCGCTTTCATGCCCGCAGCATCAGTAACATCCACAGGCAATGCCACCGCGTGTTTGTTGCGCTTGGCGACATCCATCAGCACTTCACCCCGCCGCGCAATCATGCCGACGGTCCAGCCCTGCTCCAGAAAGGCCTCAGCCGTGGTCTTACCAATGCCCGAGCTTGCGCCCGTGATCAGGATGCTTTTCATGTCTGTTCCTCCATAGTCAGCGGCACCGGCGCCACGGCCAGATCGTCAATGCGTAGGGCTTCTGTCGGTTTCGCCAAACGGTTCCGCACAACCCAGTAAAGCCGTTCCTGAGCGCGGGTGATCGCAACATAGGCCAGACGTTTCCACAAAGGCTGGCCGGCCTCAACCCGCCCCATGCGGGCGGCCACAAAAAGGTCAGGGGCAAAGACCTGCACGTTTTCCCATTGCGAGCCCTGCGCCTTGTGAATGGTCACGGCGGCGCCATGCAGAAAAGTCGCGCCCATGCGGGCGGCATAGGGGATAAAGGGCTCTTCTTCGTCCGGTTTTTCGATTTTCACGATAGAGGCGGCCGAGACCTGCGGATCCTCGGCCCCCATCACATGCAGGCGCGAAAATCCGGGTTTGCGGCCCGGGCCGAGGTAGACGACCTGCGCGCCTTTGATCAGGCCGCGTGCCTCAAGATCCAGCCGCTTTTTACGGTGCTTCATTGGCAGCTCAATGCCGTCACAAATCAGCGGTTCGCCTTCCAGCAACATATCCTCAGGCGCGCCTTGCACCATGCGGAAGGCATTGATCAAACGCACACGCGTGGCGTTGCGCCAGACCAGTACCGGAGAGCGCGCCATCAGGTCGACCTCGACCCGTTGCGCATAGACCACACGGTCGTCTTGGCGGGATTTTTCCTCAACCAGTCGCTCGAAATCTTCAAAGCCTAGCGCGGGATCGGCCAAAGCATGGGCCAGATCGAGGATCGGGTTATCCGCGTCCTGACGGTGAATCCGTTCCAACGAAAATTTCGCCTTCTCGGGCAGTTTGTCAAAGACCATGGAGCCCGATTGATTGACCGGGGCGAGCTGGGCGGGATCTCCGAACATAATGAGGGTCGGAAAGATCTCTTTGAGGTCTTCGAACTGTTTGTCATCCAGCATCGAGGCCTCGTCGACGAGGCCCACATCCAGCGGATCATCGCGGCGTTTCCATCCGGTGATGAAATCAGATCCCCGCAAACCCGCAGCGGCGAGGGCGCCGGGAATGGATTTGTTTTGTTGATAGAAAGCGTGGGCACGATCCAAGGCCTCGTCCGTAAGACCTTCGATCTGAGGGCGTTCTCCGTTTTCGGCCAGCCACTCGGCGATCTTTTCGTATTCGGGATCATAGACCGGGCTGTAGAGAATGCGGTGAATGGTGGTCGCAGGAACGCCGCGGTTGCGCAACACGCTGGCGGCTTTGTTGGTCGGCGCAAGGACCGCAAGGGTGCGTGAGTCCTTGCTTTTGCGGCCCTCAAAATCGCCGGAAACAACCTTCAGGCCTGCCTCGGTCAGCGCGTTCACCAGCTCGGCCAGCAACAGGGTTTTGCCAGATCCGGCTTTTCCCATAACGGCCGCAACTGAAAGTTTGCCGCCCTGCGGAGGCAGCAAAAGACTCTCATCAAGGTCGACGCCCGCGCCCTTGAGAATGGTCGATATCTGATCATAGGCCTCGGCCTGATCGGAAGAAAGCGTGAGCGCCGTCGTGGTCATGGCGCGAACTTACGCGCTGCTGTGTGAAACCGCCAGAGCGAAGCCGTTAACAGCAGGTGAAGATTTGCGTACAACACCGTTCCGCAGACCGCCAAATGTCCTAGTGTCGCGTGGTCGCCCGCCGCCCCATGTCACTGGCCTGTCGCGTCGAGATTTCCGCAGCGGCCAAGAGCGTCACATCTTCGAGTTCGGACGCCAATTTGTGCAGCCCATTGGCATGCGAAAACGTCCTTAGGTCGGAAAGAACGTCAATGATCCAATCATATGTCCTGTCATCAACAGGCGGGGCAATGCGTGCCATTTGGTGACCCTCGCTCAAGGGGGGCGTCAAAATTGATCGCCACAAAGCTCTGGCGGCACAAGCCTAGCAGGTCACTGGTTTCCTAAAAGTAAACTCGCCCGAGCGATCTTGCGATCACCCGGGCGAGCTCCGAGGAAAAGTCGTTAGACCTTAGGAATTCGGACCGGCGTCCAGAACTTCTTGCAACGTGGTCAGACCTTTTTGAGGGGACTGAACCAGAGCCGCCATATTGCCCGGAGGGTGCTGGTTGTTCATCATCATGGTGTGCGCATCAGGGATGGTCTCCCACGTGAAGGTCTCAGACAGAAACGGCTGGATGCGTTTTTCAATCATCATCTGGTTCGCTGCTGCGGCCTGTTTCAGGTGCGCAAAGTGGCTGCCCTGCAGACGCTTTTGGTGCATCCAAGTGTAGCGCACGTCAAAGGTCAGGTTGTAGCCGGTGGTGCCCGCACAGATCACAACCATACCGCCTTTTTTACAAACCAGGTTGGACACTGGGAAGGTGGTCTCACCTGGGTGTTCAAATACGATGTCAACGTTGTTGCCTTTGCCGGTGATATCCCAGATCGCCTTGCCAAACCGGCGCGCTTCTTTGAACCACGCATCATATTCTGGTGTGTTCACGGTAGGCAGCTGACCCCAGCAAGAGAAGTCCTTGCGGTTGATGACGCCTTTCGCGCCCAGACCCATTACAAAGTCACGCTTGCTTTCGTCAGAGATCACACCGATCGCATTCGCGCCAGCCGCCGTGATCAGCTGCACCGCATAGGTGCCCAGACCGCCGGATGCGCCCCAAACCAGAACGTTCTGACCTGGCTTCAGATCATGTGGCGCGTGGCCAAAGAGCATACGGTATGCCGTCGCCAACGTCAGCGTGTAGCAGGCCGCCTCTTCCCAGGTCAGGTGCTTTGGACGGCGCAGCAACTGTTGGGCTTGTACACGGGTGAATTGTGCAAAAGAGCCGTCCGGGGTCTCATAGCCCCAGATCCGCTGGCTGTTGGAATACATCGGGTCGCCGCCGTTGCATTCCTCGTCGTCGCCGTCGTCCTGGTTACAGTGGATGATGACCTCATCGCCCACTTTCCAGTTCTTCACCTTGTCACCAACGGCCCAAACGATGCCAGAGGCGTCAGAGCCCGCGATGTGATAGGGCTCGCCGTGGCCATCAAACGGGGAAATCGGCTTGCCGAGACCCGCCCAAACACCGTTGTAGTTGATGCCTGCTGCCATCACGAGCACCAGAACGTCGTTGGAATCCAGCTTAGGGGTTTCCACGACCTCTACCTGAAAGGATTTCTCAGGCTCGCCATGACGCTCGCGGCGGATCGCCCAAGCGTACATCTCTTTGGGCACATAGCCCATCGGAGGGATTTCCCCCAGCTCATACAGGTCTTTCTCAGGCGCCGTGTAGCTCGGCTGGCCGGCTTGTGTGTCCAGAGCCATGTTCGTCTCCTTGCTTCAAAAATGCCGCGATGCAGAATCGCGTTTAACCAGAGAGATACAATCGTGCGCGCAAGATATCAAACAATTATTTGCATTATATGTAATTTTATTACTTTGCGAATGCAGAAATGTCGCTGCGTACGCAAAATCTACGAAAGTATTTTGTTTTTCAAAGCCTTAACGAAATCCTTGGTGCGTTAAGAAAATCTTTACCGGATTTTCATCGGGTCGTTGCAAAGCACGAGTCACATGTGACGCGACGTTGTGCGCAAGATTATTTCAAGACCGAGAGGCCCTTTATGAAACCCATTTTTCTAACCCTCGCACTGGCACTCGCAGGATCAGCTCAGGCCGACACTCTGAGGATCGCGACATTCAATGCGTCGCTCAATCGCCAGAATGCGGGGGATCTGCGTGCGGATATCAAGGCCAGCGACGCTCAGGTCGCTGCAGTTGCCGAGATCATTCAGCGGGTGCGGCCTGACGTTCTGCTGTTGAATGAATTTGACGATGACCCTGCCGCTTTGGCTCTGTTCCAAACACTTCTGCAGACGGGGCAGAACACGACAGGTGATGGGACCGCGCAGCCCATCACCTATACCGAGGCCTTTCGTGCACCCGTCAATACCGGCGTTCCATCTGGCTATGATCTGGATGGCAACCAAGAGATCGGCGGCCCCGGCGATGCCTATGGGTTTGGGTTCTTTCCTGGCCAATACGGCATGGCGGTGCTGTCTAACCTCCCGATCACAAATGCGCGGACGTTTCAGACCTTTCTCTGGAAGGATATGCCAAAGAACTTAATGCCCAATGAATTCTATAGCTCTGCCGCAGAAGGCATTTTCCGCCTGTCTTCCAAGAGCCACTGGGACCTGACACTCGACGCTGATGGCACGGAAGTGCATCTATTAGCCGCCCACCCGACCCCTCCGGTCTTTGATGGGCCAGAGGATCGCAATGGCCGTCGCAATCATGATGAAATCAGGTTTTGGGCCGACTATGTAGAGGGTGCGTCCTATATTTATGACGATGCGGGAACGAAAGGTAGCCTTGGCGATGGCGCGCATTTCGTGATCGCAGGTGACCTCAACGCAGATCCATTCGACGGCGACTCAACCAATCAAGCCATATTGCAGCTGCTCGACCACCCTTTGATCCAGGCTTCCGCGACCCAAGCCCCATCAAGCGATGGTAGCGCAGAGGCCGCCGACCGGCAGGGAGGGGCCAATAAGCGCCACCGGGGCCCTGCAGCTTTCGACACGGCAGACTTCGGCTTTGATCGCGACAACCCCGGCACCGACCGTACTCCCGGCAACTTGCGTGTGGACTATGTTCTCCCCTCCAAAACCCTGAAAATCGTAGACTCGGGGATCTATTGGCTGCCCAACACAGATCCACTCTTCAAGCTCGCAGAGTTTCCGACCTCGGACCATCGCCTCGTCTGGATCGACGTAGAAATACCCGAATGACACGACGCCACGTTCTGCTGCGATGCAGCGATTGACAACGGTACGAAATTTCTCATAAGTGGTCCGCAACGCAATTTTATTGCCGAGGCCCAAATGACTGAGACACCCACCCGCGACCGCCCCTGGTTGATCCGTACCTACGCTGGACACTCCACTGCGAAGGCATCCAACGCGCTTTATCGCTCGAACCTCGAGAAAGGCCAGACCGGCCTTTCCGTCGCTTTCGACCTGCCCACGCAAACCGGCTATGACAGCGACCATGTGCTGTCGCGCGGCGAGGTCGGCAAAGTGGGCGTGCCCGTCTGCCATCTGGGTGATATGCGGACGTTGTTTGACCAGATCCCTCTGGAACAGATGAACACCTCAATGACGATCAACGCCACGGCCCCATGGCTCTTGGCGCTTTATATCGCGACCGCAGAGGAACAGGGCGCGGATGTCAGCAAGCTGCAGGGCACGGTTCAGAACGATCTGATTAAGGAATACCTCAGCCGCGGCACCTATATTTGCCCGCCAAAACCGTCACTTAAGATGATCGCGGACGTTGCGGAATATTGCTATTCCAACGTGCCTAAATGGAACCCGATGAACGTCTGTTCATATCACCTACAAGAAGCGGGTGCGACTCCAGAACAAGAATTGGCCTTCGCTCTGGCGACCGCGCAGGCGGTTCTGGACACGCTGAAACCGCGCGTCCCTGCCGAGGATTTCGGCCCGATGGTGGCCCGCATTTCCTTCTTTGTGAACGCAGGCATCCGCTTCGTCACCGAGATGTGCAAAATGCGCGCTTTCGTGGAACTGTGGGACGAGATCTGTCAGGAACGCTACGGCGTTGAAAACCCCAAACACCGCCGCTTCCGTTATGGTGTACAGGTAAACTCTCTGGGCCTGACCGAGCAGCAGCCTGAAAACAACGTCTACCGCATTCTGATCGAAATGCTGGCGGTGACTCTGTCCAAAAAGGCCCGCGCCCGTGCGGTACAGCTGCCCGCTTGGAACGAAGCCCTAGGCCTGCCGCGCCCCTGGGATCAGCAATGGTCTATGCGCATGCAGCAAATCATGGCTTACGAGACCGACCTCTTGGAGTATGACGACCTCTTCGACAACAACCCAGCGGTGGATCGCAAGGTGGCTGAACTCAAAGACGGCGCACGTCACGAGCTCGCGAACCTTGAATCCATGGGCGGCGCGATTGAGTCCATCGATTACATGAAGGGCCGTCTGGTGGAATCCAACTCCGCCCGCCTCAACCGCATCGAAGCGGGTGAAACCGTCGTTGTCGGCGTAAACAAATGGCAAAAAGGCGAGGCCAGCCCTCTGATGACCGGCGATGGCGGCATTATGGTCGTTGACCCTGCAGTCGAGGCAGAACAGATCGACCGCCTCAACGAATGGCGTGCGGGTCGCGACGCGGAGCGCGTGGAAAAGGCGTTGGCAGCGCTGCGCGAAGATGCGAAGGCGGGCAAAAACATCATGCCAGCCTCGATTGAGGCCGCGAAAGCGGGCGTCACAACCGGTGAATGGGCAGCTCAGATGCGGTCGATCCATGGCGAATACCGTGGCCCGACTGGCGTGTCCTTGAACCCGTCGAATATGACCGAAGGCCTCGATGACCTGCGCGATGCCGTGGATAGCGTCAGTGACCGCCTCGGACGCCGCCTCAAGTTCGTGATCGGCAAACCGGGCCTTGATGGCCACTCTAACGGCGCCGAGCAGATCGCCTGCCGTGCGCGCGATGTAGGTATGGATATCTCTTACGATGGCATCCGCCTGACGCCTGAAGAGATCGTCTCTAAGGCACGCGAAGATGAGGCGCATGTGGTGGGTCTCTCGATCCTCTCTGGATCCCACATCCCATTGGTGGAAGACCTCATGGCGCGGATGCGCAACGAAGGCTTGGGCCATATCCCCGTGATCGTGGGCGGCATTATCCCAGACGAGGACACAGACCGCCTGCGCGCCATGGGCGTTGCGCGTGTCTACACGCCGAAAGACTTCGAGCTCAACACGATCATGGGCGACATCGTCACCCTTGCCGATCCGCAATCGGTGGCAGCGGAATAAAAGCTATTCGTTAAACCAAGAGACCAGCTCGTCATAGGTGTAGCTGGTCTCAATCCCCACATCGCCATAGGGCACAAAGTCGGGATCCTGAGCCAGACACCCAACCCCGCAGATCTGGCTGATCACCATATCCTCGCTATCGACATACCACATGCGCCCGCCCGGCGTGGCGACATAGCCGTCGATGCCCTCAGCCTCATCACCCTCCATATCCTCGACACTCGGCACCTCAGAACCTTCGTCGTTATTATAGGCCCCATGTGTGTGATAGGACGCGATGATCACCTCGATCTCGACCGGATCCCGCGGACGGCAGCTCGATTTCCGCCCCCGCCGCGCCTCAGACGCCACCAGATTGCCGTCAAAATCATAGCCAATATAGCCGCAATACTCGCGGTTGCGTTTGAACGACAGAGGCTGAATTTCAGCAAAGACCTTTTTCATCAAGGCGATCTCGGCCTTTGAATCCGCATCAACAGGCGAAGCACTTATTGCCAAAGCAAGGCCAATCACGGCGCGAATGGGGGTTTTCATGGGGCTAACTTCCTGCACTAATACGCGTCTATAAGACCAGAGGAGCGCATCCATGACAATCCACATCGGCGCAAAGCCCGGCGAGATCGCAGAAACCGTCCTATTGCCCGGCGATCCCTATCGCGCGAAATGGGCAGCAGAGACCTTTTTGACTGACGTCACCTGCGTCAATGAAGTACGTGGCATGCTGGGCTTTACCGGCATGTGGAAGGGCAACCGCGTGACGATCCATGGCTCTGGCATGGGGATGCCGAGCCTGTCGATCTATGTGAACGAGCTGATCAAGGACTACGGCGCCAAAACGCTGATACGCATCGGCTCCTGCGGCGCGATGCAGGAAAAAGTCGCGATCCGGGACGTGATCCTTGCGATGACGGCAACCACGCTCTCAACCCCCTCGCGCGGCATCTTTAAGGAAATCAACTTCGCACCATGTGCCGACTATGGCCTCTTGCGCGCGGCCGCGGATGCCGCTGCCTCCAAAGGCTCCGCTACCCACGTCGGCGGCATCTATTCTAGTGATGTGTTCTATGACGAGCGCCCCGATCTGAACGAGCAGATGATCCGCCACGGCATCCTGGGCGTGGAAATGGAAGCCGCCGAACTCTACAATCTTGCCGCCCGCCACGGGTGCCGCGCGCTGGCAGTGCTGACGGTCTCAGATCATTTGATTACGCACGACGCTTTGCCCAGCGATCAGCGCGAGAAGTCCTTCGGAGATATGGTCGAAATCGCCCTAGAGGCGGCCTTCGCGTAAGCAGATTTTCGGCGGGCGGCCATCCGCCTTCCGCGTCTCTGCCCCGCAATGCATACAGCGGTAAAAACTCCCCTGCACAGAATCCTGACGACGATCCGCGCGCCACCGACAGGCGCGCGTTTTGCGATTGCTGAGCAGCGCGACCAGCACAAAGGCAACGATCAAACCAATCGCGATATGCATCTCTCACCTCACAAAAAAGGGCGCTAAACCGCGCCCATTTTTCTCTTGCCAGAAATATCCCGGGGGCGCGGGGGCTGGCCCCCGCATCTGCGTTAAACAGCCCGATCCACCATCATCTTCTTGATATGCGCAATCGCACCCGCTGGGTTCAGACCCTTTGGACAGGTTTTCGCGCAGTTCATAATTGTGTGGCAGCGATAGAGCTTGAACGGATCTTCGAGCTCATCCAGACGCTCACCCGTCGCCTCATCGCGGCTGTCGATGATCCAGCGATAGGCATGCAGCAAGGCTGCTGGGCCGAGGTAACGGTCACCATTCCACCAGTAGCTTGGGCAAGAGGTGGAGCAGCTTGCGCACATCACACACTCATACAGGCCATCGAGCTTTTTGCGGTCTTCAATCGACTGCTTCCACTCTTTTGCCGGACGGTTGGTCTTGGTTTCCAGCCACGGCATGATCGATGCGTGCTGCGCATAGAAATGCGTCAGATCAGGGATCAGGTCTTTGACCACCGGCATGTGTGGCAGCGGATAGATCTTGACCGTGCCGCCTTTGACTTCGTCGATGCCATAGATACAGGCCAGCGTGTTGATCCCGCCGATGTTCATCGCGCAAGAGCCGCAGATGCCTTCACGGCAGGAACGGCGGAACGTCAGGGTCGGGTCAATCTCGTTTTTGATCTTGATCAGCGCGTCCAGGATCATCGGGCCGCAATTGTCCATGTCGATGAAATAGGTATCGACCGATGGGTTTTTGCCATCATCCGGGTTCCAGCGGTAAATCTGGAACTTGCGCACATTCTTAGCGCCTTCTGGCTTGGGCCAGGTTTTCCCTGTTGTGATCCGGGAGTTCTTTGGGAGCGCAAATTCGACCATCAGTCGTCTCCTTAGCTTGCCTGCGGCGCGGGACGCGCGTTGGTGGAAAGGGGGAATGCCAAGATGCGGATCATGTCTCGTCACCTTCGGCCAATTGTACATGATAGGGGAAGCGGGCCTGCGCCAGATACCCCTTAAGAAGTGCCGCGTCCTGCGGCATGAGATCAACCATCAGCTCGACCAACTCGTTGTGCTGGGACGCGGTCAAAAGCAGCAACTGATATTCAGCGTTGTTGACCATCAGATGCCAGCGCTCATGCGGGGCGAGGTCTTTGGCCGCCTTCACGTCCTTCTGGAAAGACGACCCGCCGCCATAGGGCTGCACCGCCCCGAGGCTGTTGTCTTTTTGCTCAAAGCCGAGCGCTCGCAGGATGCTGGCGCGATATTTCGCACGGCTGACCCAGCGGTCATAGCTGACCGGACGGATCCGCGCAGGAGTTTCCTGAACCAGCTCAAGACCTTCGGTGTAACGATCCATCGCATTGATCATCGTCCGAAGGCGCGAGAACATGTCGTGGACGTCGTTGTTCTGCAGCTTGCGCAGCAAGGACGCGGACCAGTTCATAAAGCCACGGAACAAGACCAGGTCCAGACACTCGACGTCGTCTGGCAAGCCCTTGGTCACCGCAGCCAGAGGCTCATGCGGGTCTGGCATGAAGTCCTCATACGAGATGATCAGCACGCCGCCGTCATCCACTTCGGCGCAGTATTCGGCCACCGAGGCTTCACCCAAAGGCAGCCCCAGCTCTCCGATTTCAAGCGCTTTGGCGGTGTCCGCCGGACATTTGCCCGGCGCACAATTGTTCATGAAGACAGATACCTCTGGCGCATTACGCATCAGCCAATTGATCAGCGCATGGTTGCCAGAGCGGCGCATGCCAAACACACGGATCACCCGGCTTGGCGTGTAGCCAAGCTTTTCAAAGAGGGTGATATCCGCGTGGTCGCGCATGGGGTCCGTCGGCCTCGCTTAGAAGGTCCGCGCTTTGGGCGCGATTTTCTTAAGCTCGATGCCGCCTTCGTCCTCGGTGGTCAGAGGATCGGTGATCACCGGGCGATAGGACAGATCGACTTTGGTGCCGCTCTCATCGACGCGGCTGACAGTGTGCACACGCCAGTTTTCGTCGTCACGATCAGGGAAGTCCTCGTGCGCGTGCGCTCCGCGGCTTTCCTTACGCGCCTCAGCCGACACGATCGTGGAAATCGCGGATGGCATGAGGTTGGTCAGCTCCAGCGTCTCCATGAGGTCCGAGTTCCACACCAGCGAGGTATCGGTGACTTTGAGGTCGCCCATCTTGCCCGCGATCTCGGTCATGGCTTCGACGCCTTCGGCCATGGTCTTGGCGGTCCGGAAAACGGCTGCGTCGCGCTGCATGGTTTTCTGCATCTCAAGGCGCAGATCGGCGGTCGGGATCGCCCCTTTCGCATAGCGCAGCGCGTCAAAGCGTTCAAACGCCTTGTCGATCTGATGCTGCGGCGGCGTAGGCACCGGCGCGTCGCGGTCGACCACTTGGCCGGCACGGATCGCGGCGGCTCGGCCAAAGACCACGAGGTCGATCAGAGAGTTCGAGCCCAGACGGTTCGCACCGTGAACAGACGCACAGCCCGCTTCGCCCGCTGCCATCAGGCCGGGAACGATCTTGGTTGGGTTGTCCTCGGTTGGGTCGAGAACTTCGCCCCAATAGTTGGTCGGAATACCGCCCATATTGTAGTGAACCGTCGGCAGAACCGGGATCGGCTCTTTGGTGACGTCGACACCCGCGAAAATCTTGGCCGATTCAGAGATGCCCGGCAGACGTTCCGCCAGCGCATCGGCTGGCAGGTGGTTGAGGTTCAGGAAGATATGATCGCCCTCTGCACCCACACCACGGCCTTCGCGGATCTCCATGGTCATGGAGCGCGAGACGTAGTCGCGCGGCGCGAGGTCTTTGTAGTTTGGTGCATAGCGTTCCATGAAACGCTCGCCTTCGGAGTTGGTCAGATAACCGCCTTCGCCGCGTGCGCCCTCGGTGATCAGACAGCCAGAGCCATAGATGCCGGTTGGGTGGAACTGAACGAATTCGAGGTCCTGCATCGGCAGGCCTGCGCGCATAACCATCCCGCCGCCGTCGCCGGTGCAGGTGTGGGCAGAGGTCGCCGAGAAATAGGCACGGCCATAGCCGCCGGTTGCCAGAACAACCATCTTGGCGCGGAAGACATGCATGGTGCCGTCGTCCAGTTTCCAGCAGACAACGCCCTGACATTCGCCATCATCAGACATCAGCAGATCGATCGCGAAATATTCGATATAGAATTCCGCGTTGTTTTTCAAAGACTGCCCATAAAGCGTATGCAGGATCGCGTGTCCAGTCCGGTCGGCGGCCGCACAGGTCCGCTGAACCGCTGGGCCTTCGCCGAATTCAGTGGTGTGACCACCAAACGGACGCTGATAGATCTTGCCTTCCTCAGTCCGCGAGAACGGCACGCCATAGTGATCCAGCTCATAAACCGCCTTGGGGGCTTCGCGCGCGAGGTATTCCATCGCGTCGGTGTCGCCCAGCCAGTCAGAGCCTTTGACCGTGTCATACATGTGCCACTGCCAGCTGTCCGGGCCCATATTGCCCAAGGACGCCGCAATGCCACCCTGCGCTGCAACAGTGTGCGAGCGGGTTGGGAAAACCTTGGTCACACAGGCCGTACGCAGACCCTGTTCTGCCATGCCCAACGTCGCGCGCAGACCCGCGCCACCGGCACCGACAACCACGACGTCATATTCGTGGGTTTCATATTCATATGCTGCCATCGTTTGAAACTCCGGTGACTTAGAGTGCGATCTTAGCGAGGGCGAAAAGGCCCACCGCGATCAGCGTGTAAGAGAATGCCTTTACGGCGATGAGGGTCAGTTTTTCAGCCACGCCGTGGACATAGTCTTCGACCGCCACATTGGCCTCGTTCATCAGGTGCAACACGATGACGACCAGCGAAATGCCGGTGATCAGCGCTGGCAGAGGTTGGCTGTAAAAGGCGATGACCTCTTGGTAGTCGCTGTCGAGCCCCATGGCGAAGGTGATCACGAAAGCTGGAACCAAAAAGACCAAAAGGATCGAGCTGACCATCGCTTGCCAATGGTGATGCGTGCCTTCACGACCAGCGCCAAGACCCTGCGCGCGTTTTCTATCTGTCAAATACCGCATGATTTATCCCTCGCTTAGCAGATGACCAAAGCGACAAGCGCGGTCAGGATGGTGGCCAGAGCAAACATGCCGATGGCCAGTTTCTCGGACACAGAGACCTCAAGGCAGTAGCCGAAGTCCCAGAGCACGTGACGCAGACGGCCCAGCATGTGGTAAAACAGCGACCAGGTGGCACCGAGCAGAACCACGGCTCCGATCCAGCTGTCCAGCAGATCCTCCATCACGTCAAACGCGCTTTCAGAGGTTGCCGCTGCCAAGAGCCACGCCACAACAATCAGAGCCGCGCCCAGAGCGATAATGCCGGTAATACGCACCATGATCGAAGAGACGGACGTCAGTTGGGGTCTATAGATCGTAAGGTGGGGCGAAAGCGGGCGATTGCCGCGATTCACATCTGCCATGGTGACTCCTTTCAGGTCCTTTGGGACTGTTCTAGCGAAATTTGCGCCGGAGTCACGTTTCGAGGCGTCGTTTTTTAACGGTTAGCGCTAGAGTTTGGTTAAAAAATCAAAATTAGGCGCGAAATCCGTCATTTTGTGATCACGCACATTTTAAATGCGATCACAAATAGCCTGCACTCTCAATTCCCGACACAAATACTACAGGAGACCAACGCCAAATCTCATATTTTAAACAGTATTTATACGCATCTAATTTTGCAGATTATGTGATCACAAACAAGACAACTACCGAGCAGCAAATTGTTTTGTGAGCTCACGGATCAGCTTTTCGCGGATTCGGTCGGGGTATTCGTCAAAACTATTGGCAGACACAACAAAGGACTCCTGCCCCGTGATGACGTTGGACCTGTAGTAGTCAAGGATACCTTCATTGCGCGTGTCGATGACCAAGCCATTCACCGTGATCCCTGCACGCGCCATCAAAGGTTTTACGTCCTGCGGCACCACGCCCTCGTTTGACTCGCCATCGCCGGACACATCGATGACCAGTCGATCGCAGTCCGGCGCGGTTTGCATTGTTTCCAAACCAAGCAAAAGCGCTTCACCAATGGCCGTGGAGTAATTCCGCCAAAGGCGTGGGGTCTCGTCGACCATGCGTGCAAAACTCTCGACATCCTCAAAATCACGGATCGCGAACCATGGCAGAGAGATTTCCTGCCGCGAGCTGCCGCTCCATTGCATGAGGGCAACGTTGGCCTGCCCGACCACAAGGGCCTCGGACACCAAACCATCGCGCAAGGCGGCACTGAGACCGCCCATCTGTATCCGGTATTCACTTGGGTCGACGCTACCCGAAACGTCCACCGCCAAAAGCAACGCCACATCGCAGGCCTTCGCCTGAGACGTAAAGCCAAGAAGGCAGGTGATGAAAGTCGCTAAGGCTCGCCGCATAGTCAGAGCCTAGCGGGCATCCGAACTTTGCGGCGAAAACTTTTCGTGATCGGTCAGATCGGCATCAAGGCCCAATAGTCCAGATCCAGAAGCACGTCAGGCAGGTATTTGCCATCTTCGCCTTTCAGCTCAAACGGCGTGCCGCCCTTAGTCGCCACAAGACGCAAACGGATCGCCCCGACACCAGGTGCCGAGGTCTCCGCCTTATCCAGAACTTCGGACCAAGCGCGAACGGTCATGCCAGACAGACAGGGGTTCGCGTGCGCGCCGCCATTGAGCCCCACGATCATCTGCGCGTTGGCCAGACCGTTGAATGACAGCGCCCGCGCCATGGAAATCACGTGACCGCCATAAATCAGACGCGTGCCATCGGGCCGCGCGGTGCTGTCGAAATGCACTTTGGCGGTGTTCTGCCAGAGGCGCGTGGCCATCATGTGTTCGGCTTCTTCAATGGTGACGCCGTCGACGTGGTCGATGGTCTCGCCGACTTCATAGTCGCCCCAGCGATGGGCCTCGCCCGCCAACGTGAAATCATAACCCGTGAAATCGAGCCCCTCTGGGATGACCAAATCCTTGGGGTCGATGACTTTGGACAGCTCTGGGATCAAGGTCTCGGGCGCTGGTGCATCCAGATCCTTTTTGCGCACCATGACCCAGCGGACATATTCCATGACCACTTCGTCGCGCTGGTTCAGGCCGCGCGTACGGACATAGACCACGCCGGATTTGCCATTAGAGTTCTGCTTGACCCCGATCACCTCAGAGGTGGACCGCAGCGTGTCGCCTTCATAGACCGGTTTCAGCCAACGGCCCTCGGCATAGCCAAGGTTTGCAACCGCGTTCAGCGACACATCCGGCACTGTCTTGCCGAAGACCACATGAAACGCCGCCAGATCATCGATTGGCGACGCCGGAAGACCAGAAGCCCGCGCGAATTCGTCTGAAGAATAGAGAGCATGCCGCGCAGGGTACAAAGCGTGATACATGGCGCGCTCGCCCCCCGACACAGTACGGGGCACTGCGTGATGGATGACGTCCCCGACTTTGTAGTCTTCGAAAAAGCGTCCGGCGTTGGTCTTGGCCATTAGTGGTCTCCGAGTTTGGTCTCTGGCGTGTAGGTGCCCTCTACCTCTTTGACGACAGCCTGCCCGCAGCGCATGACACCACGCGCGGTATCGAAAGCGTAAACGGGCTCGCCCTGCAGTTCCCAGCCTTTGTTTAGGGCAGCGGTCACTTTGTGGCAGAAGGCAGATGTGTCGTCTTCAGACAGGAAGCGATAGAGTTTCATGGGGTTATGCTCCGAATGGGGTCAGGCCAAAGAGGGAATGCACCGCTCCGATAAGGCCGGTCAGGACGATGGCGACGGCAAAGAACATGATGTCTTTGGAGAGCGCACCTTTTTCATTGGGCGTCCAATCGGGTTCAGAGCGGTTGATGGTGCGCATGGTCGCCAAGGCCCAAAGGCCGAGGCCTCCGAACAAGACCAAGGAGGCGCTGTCGCCGTTGACAAAAAGATGCGAGACGGTCCAGATCAGGAAGCCAGTCAGCATCGGGTGACGCATGCGATAAAACAGAGCGCCTCGTTTGGGGCCGGGCGTGACCAAATAGATCGCGATGACCATCAGCAGATTATTGACCGGACCACCCCAGCTTGGGCGATCCCACAGGAATGTGCTGTCTGCGCCGCGATAACCTATGACCATCAGAACGATCGACACAAGCAAGGTCAGCGCGACCAATCCCGAGCCGCGATTGCCCATGGACGCACGCGCACCCGGCGCGATCCGTTTGAAGAAATGCGCAAAGCTCCAGAGCAGAACGCCAAGTATCAGCAATGTCATCGTTAACCCTCCCCTTTTGGTACGGGTTAAGAGTTAGGCGCTTAGAGCCGCGATTGCATCCGCTTTCGACAAAATCTCACGCGCGGTGACGACGTGGAGATTCTCAACGATCTTGCCATCGACGACCGCGACGCCGGTTCCAGCGGCTTCGGCTTCCTCAAAGGCGGCGATCTGGCGGGTGGCGAGATCGATCTCGGCGTCGGTCGGGGCGAAAGCTGTATTGGCGACCTCGACCTGTGCAGGGTGGATCAGGGTTTTGCCGTCAAAGCCCATGTCGCGGCCCTGTTCACATTCCGCTGCAAGGCCCTCGGTGTCTTTGAAGGCATTGTAGACGCCGTCCACAATGGTCACACCGTGCGCTTTGGCCGCGAGCAGGCAGAGACCTAGCCCCGCTTGCATTGGCAGACGATCGGGACGGAAGCGGCTTTGCAGTTCCTTGGCGAGGTCATTGGTGCCCATGACCATGCCCTCAAGTTTCGGATGCGCGCCGATTTCAGCGGCATTCAGCATGCCCAGAGGCGTTTCCATCATGGCCCAAATTGGCAGATCTCCGGTGATGTCGGCCAGCGCTTTAACCTGCGCTGCGCTTTCGACTTTGGGCAAGAGCACGGCGTCGCAGTCCAGTTTCGCGACGGCTTCGGCATCTGCAACGCCCCATTCGGTCGAGAGATCATTGATCCGCACAATGCGTTGACGGTTGCCATAGCCACCCTCAGCCAATGCCGCGGCCAGCGTGTCACGCGCAGGAACCTTTTGATCCGGTGCGACGGCGTCTTCGAGGTCAAATATGATGGCGTCGATGGCCAAAGTCTTTACCTTCTCCATGGCCCGGGCGTTGGACGCTGGAACGTAAAGAACAGAGCGATATGGGTGCGCGCGCTGGGTCATGATTTCCTCTCGCAATAATGTTGCGCATAGCTTTGACTATTTTTACGGAAAGAACGCAAGCGGTTTTTCTGCATCGCAGAAAATGACGCTAGGGACGTCGCAGGATCATCCCGATTTTATCGTCACTCGAGAACCCCATCTTTTCGTAGAACCCAACGGCTTCGTTTTGCTGCCCCGTAAGCAACATGACTTTATAGGCGTTTGCCAGCCACGCCTCCTCAATCGCGGCCTCCATTTCGGCACGTGCTAGTCCCAGTCCTCTTGCGGCTTTGTCAGACACCACGTTTTCGATCAGGCCATAGGGACGACCCCCATAGGTGACATTCGGCATCAGATGCAGCGTGGCCATTGCCTGCACCTCTCCGTTCAGATGCGCGCCGTAGATGAAAGTCCCATCATGCCTCAAGACTTTTGCAAAATTAGCCTGCGCCTTGGCATCCGCCACAAATGAGGCCTTCGTATTCAGCTGTGCATAAAGCCGCGCTGCTGCAGGCCAGTCCTGTTCCGTTAAAACCCGCACGGTCATGTCAACGCGTCCCAAATCAATTTGCACCCCGCCCCAGCAAGCAAAAGATAGGTCAATCCAAAGAAGACGCGATCTGACACCATGTGGTGCGCCTTGACGCCAAGATAAACGCCAACCAAAGCAAAGGGGATCATGTATAGGTCGAGCGTCAGGGTTTCCAAGGTAAAGAAGCCCAAGAACCCATAGGGAATGGCCTTGAGTGCATTGATTGCCCAGAAAACTACGATTGCCGTGGCATGGTAGGTTGTTTTGTCAAATCGCTGCCCCAAGAGATACATCGCCGCTGGTGGCCCCCCAGCATGAGAGACAAAACTGGTGAACCCAGAGGCGAAGCCGGCGCCATAGCCGACTTTGGCCGAAAATCGCCGCGTCGCGACGGCGGCTTTGGGCAACATGCTCCAGAGGACAAACCCCAAAGAAATTGCCCCGATTAGAAACCTGAGGACGTCGTCGTTGGTGTAGGTGATGAAAGCCGCGCCAGCAAAGACGCCCGGAATGCCGCCCAAGATCAACACCCTCGCGGCCTCGGGATCCCAGCGTTTCCAAAAAGGGCCAACGCTGGCCACATCCATCACCATCAACAGCGGCAACATGATCCCGATGGCCATCGTCGGCGGCAATATGATCGCAAGAATCGCAGAGCTGACGAAGGCCACGCCCCCACCAAAGCCACCTTTGGAGATCCCCGCAAAAAGCACCGCGAGGCTCAAAATCACAAAAAACTGAAAGTCCAACTCTCACCTCAAAAGGGATGATAAAACCCTTGCATACCAAGGTATACACCCCATTCAACCCCCGCCCGACATCTATAGCACTGCCGCGCTGCAGCGCAAAACCCTTGCACAGAGGCCGCTTTCGCCGTAGGCACACCCCCAATTTCAACCGCACTGGAGAATTTCCAATGGCTCGACCCAAGATTGCCCTCATCGGCGCAGGTCAGATCGGCGGCACACTTGCCCACCTCGCAGCACTTAAAGAACTCGGCGACGTTGTTCTGTTCGACATCGCAGAAGGCACCCCAGAGGGCAAAGCTCTCGACATCGCGGAATCTGGCCCATCTGAGGGGTTTGACGCGAAGCTGAAAGGCACCCAAGACTATGCGGACATCGCAGGCGCGGACGTCTGCATCGTCACCGCAGGTGTTCCTCGTAAGCCAGGCATGTCCCGCGACGACCTTCTGGGCATCAACCTGAAAGTCATGAAGTCCGTTGGCGAAGGCATCCGCGACAACGCGCCAGACGCGTTCGTGATCTGCATCACCAACCCGCTGGACGCGATGGTTTGGGCGCTGCGTGAATTCTCTGGCCTGCCACACGAGAAAGTCTGCGGCATGGCGGGCGTTCTGGACTCCGCGCGCTTCCGCCACTTCCTGGCCGAAGAGTTCGACGTGTCCATGAAAGACGTCACCGCCTTCGTTCTGGGCGGCCACGGCGACACCATGGTGCCATCCTCCCGCTACTCCACCGTCGCAGGCATCCCTCTGCCAGATCTGGTGGAAATGGGCTGGACCACACAAGAGAAACTGGACGCGATCATCCAGCGTACCCGTGACGGCGGCGCGGAAATCGTTGGCCTGCTGAAAACCGGCTCTGCGTTCTACGCGCCTGCCACTTCTGCGATCGAAATGGCAGAAGCCTACCTCAAAGACCAAAAGCGCGTTCTGCCATGTGCGGCATACGTTGATGGTGCTCTGGGTCTGGACGGTATGTATGTGGGCGTTCCAACCGTGATCGGTGCCGGTGGCATCGAGCGAATCGTCAACATCAAGCTGAACGCCGAAGAACAAGAGATGTTCGACACCTCTGTGAATGCGGTCAAAGGCCTGGTTGAGGCCTGCAAAGGCATCGACAGCTCGCTGGCTTAAGTCACCTCAAGAGTTTCAGAAGGGCCCGCATTTCGCGGGCCTTTTTTATTGCTTCATGAATGTTTGCGCAAACTTCTATCAGGCGCGACGAGTCGGATTCCACATGCGACTCGATTTAGGAAAAGAACATTTCTTTAATTTGTGATCACAGTATTTTTTCGTGTGATCACAAATGTCGGAATTTTCCGTAGAAATACGGCAAACGGACAAAAAGCGCTTAGTTTTATGGAATCTGTGCGTCTATAACATTCGCAATCGTATCTAACACGGGACAGCTTCATGAACATCCATGAGTATCAGGCGAAGGCTTTGCTTCGCTCTTACGGCGCCCCAGTTTCCGAAGGTCGTGCAGTTCTGAAGGCAGAAGATGCCAAGACTGCAGCCGGTGAACTGGACGGGCCTCTTTGGGTCGTTAAGGCTCAGATCCACGCAGGTGGACGCGGCAAAGGCTCTTTCAAAGAAGCCGATGCTGGCGAGAAAGGCGGCGTTCGTCTGACAAAATCTGTGGAAGAAGCCGCAGAAGAAGCCAAGAAGATGCTCGGCCGTACGCTGGTGACGCACCAGACCGGCCCAGCGGGCAAGCAAGTAAACCGCATCTATATCGAAGCGGGCTCCGGCATCGAGCGTGAACTTTACCTCGCGCTGCTCGTAGATCGCGTAACATCCCGCGTGTCTTTCGTCTGCTCCACCGAGGGCGGCATGGACATCGAAGAGGTTGCAGCCGCGACCCCTGAAAAGATCCTGTCTTTCTCTGTCGATCCAGCGACCGGCTACCAAGCCTACCACGGTCGCCGCATCGCATTCTCCCTCGGCCTGACCGGCGCGCAGGTGAAGCAATGCGTCAAGCTGATGGGTCAGCTCTACAAAGCCTTCATCGAGAAAGATATGGAGATGCTGGAAATCAACCCGCTGATCGTAGCGGACGACGGCAACCTCAAAGTTCTGGATGCGAAAGTCGGCTTTGACGGCAACGCGGTTTACCGCCACGCGGATGTTGCAGAACTGCGCGACACCACCGAAGAAGACCCCAAAGAGCTTGAGGCCTCCAAATACGACCTCAACTACATCGCTCTGGACGGCGAAATCGGCTGTATGGTGAACGGCGCGGGTCTGGCGATGGCCACAATGGACATCATCAAACTCTACGGCGCAGAGCCAGCCAACTTCCTCGACGTCGGCGGCGGCGCGACCAAAGAGAAAGTGACCGAGGCGTTCAAAATCATCACCTCTGATCCAAACGTCAAAGGCATCCTCGTGAACATTTTCGGCGGCATCATGCGCTGTGACGTGATCGCAGAGGGCGTTGTGGCGGCGGTGAAAGAAGTCGGCCTCGAGGTTCCTCTGGTCGTGCGTCTGGAAGGCACAAACGTCGAAAAAGGCAAAGAGATCATCAACACCTCTGGCCTGAACGTGATTGCTGCGGACAACCTGTCTGACGGCGCCGAGAAAATCGTTAAAGCGGTTAAAGGATAAGATAATGGCCATTCTCGTAGATGAAAACACCAAGGTCATCTGTCAGGGTCTGACCGGCTCTCAAGGTACCTTCCACTCCGAGCAAGCGATTGCATACGGCACACAGATGGTCGGCGGCGTGACCCCCGGCAAAGGCGGTTCCGAGCACCTCGGCCTGCCGGTCTTTAACTCAGTGCATGAAGCCAAGGCCAAGACCGAAGCCAATGCTTCTGTGATCTATGTGCCTCCTCCCTTCGCGGCGGATTCCATCCTGGAAGCCATCGACGCAGAGATGGAACTGATCGTCTGTATCACCGAAGGCATCCCAGTGCTGGACATGATGGCAGTAAAGCGCGCGCTGGAAAACTCTTCCAGCCGTTTGATCGGCCCAAACTGCCCGGGCATCATCACGCCTGACGCGTGTAAGATCGGCATTATGCCAGGTCACATCCACAAGCGTGGCTCTGTGGGCGTTGTGTCCCGTTCTGGTACGCTGACCTATGAAGCGGTGAAACAGACTGCAGACGCAGGTCTGGGCCAGTCCACAGCTGTGGGCATCGGCGGCGACCCGATCAAAGGCACCGAGCACATCGACGTGCTGGACATGTTCCTGGATGACGACGAGACCCAGTCCATCATCATGATCGGCGAAATCGGCGGTTCCGCAGAAGAAGAAGCAGCCGAGTTCCTTGCTGAGCAAAAGAAAAAGGGCCGCTGGAAGCCAACTGCTGGCTTCATCGCGGGCCGTACAGCCCCTCCAGGCCGCCGCATGGGCCACGCCGGCGCAATCGTTGCCGGCGGCAAAGGTGGCGCGGACGATAAGATCGAAGCGATGAAGTCTGCGGGCATCATCGTGGCGGACAGCCCAGCAGGTCTGGGTGAAGCCGTGCTGAAAGCGATCGAGATCGGCTAAACGAATTTTGAGGCGGGCTGGAAACGGCCCGCCTTAAAGCCTCGCGACAAGCTGCATGCGCGCAGTTTTTCCCGACGCTTTAACAACAAGAAGACCAAAGTGATCGTGAGCGAGAAAAAACTCGGGATGAAATGTCCCGCCCCTTTCAAGTGCCGCAGGGTCAATCTCTGCGACGACGAAGCGGCTTTGTTTACTTATCACACAGGTCTCAATTCATCCGGTCCCAACCCAAATGAGGTGCACCAATGACCGATCAGTCCCCTAACGACATCTTCCATGCATCCAGCTTTATGCAGGGACATAACGCAGAGTATCTGGAACAGCTCTATGCGCGTTATGCCAATGACCCCAACGCGGTCGATGAGGTCTGGCAGGACTTCTTCCGCCAGCTGGGCGATGCGGAGCTGGACGTCAAAGCCGAGGCCGCTGGCCCGAGCTGGGCGCGCAATGACTGGCCTCCAGTGCCGGGCGGAGATCTTACGGCGGCGCTGACCGGGGAATGGCCTGCACCTGCGGAAGCCAAAGGTGCTGGTGACAAGATCAAAGCGAAAGCGGCCGAAAAAGGGGTTGAGGTCTCGGATGAGGCGGTCAAACAGGCGGTGCTGGATTCGATCCGCGCGCTGATGCTGATCCGGGCGTATCGTATCCGCGGTCACCTTGCAGCGGACCTCGACCCGCTGGGCATGCGCAGCCAGGAGCCGCATCCGGAACTGGATCCGGCGTCTTATGGCTTCTCATCTGCTGACATGGATCGCCCGATCTTTATCGACAACGTTCTGGGCCTGCAGATCGCAACCATGCGCCAGATCGTGGACATTGTGAAGCGCACCTATTGCGGCACCTTCGCGCTGCAATACATGCACATTTCCAACCCCGAAGAAGCGAGCTGGCTGAAAGAGCGCATCGAGGGCTTTGGTAAGGAAATCCAGTTCACCCGCGAAGGCCGGAAGGCGATCCTCAATAAGATGGTCGAGGCCGAGGGCTTTGAGAAATTCCTGCATGTAAAATACATGGGAACAAAGCGGTTCGGCCTTGATGGCGGCGAAGCCTTGATCCCTGCGATGGAGCAAATCATCAAACGCGGCGGCGCGTTGGGTGTGCAGGACATCGTGATCGGCATGCCGCACCGTGGACGTCTGAACATCCTCGCCAATGTGATGCAAAAACCGTATCGCGCGATCTTTAACGAATTCCAGGGCGGCTCGTTCAAACCAGAGGACGTGGATGGCTCGGGCGACGTGAAATATCACCTGGGCGCGTCCAGTGACCGTGAGTTTGACGGCAACAACGTGCACCTGTCGCTGACTGCAAACCCAAGCCACCTTGAGGCCGTGAACCCTGTGGTTCTGGGCAAGGTCCGCGCGAAGCAGGACCAAATCAAGGACGAAGACCGCTCTAGGGTCATGCCAATCCTCTTGCACGGCGATGCGGCCTTTGCGGGCCAAGGCGTGGTTGCAGAATGTTTCGCCCTGTCCGGTCTGCGCGGCCATAAAGCGGGCGGCACGGTGCATATCGTTGTGAACAACCAGATCGGCTTCACAACTGCGCCACACTTCAGCCGCTCGAGCCCATATCCGACAGACAACGCTCTGGTGGTTGAGGCCCCGATCTTCCACGTGAATGGCGACGATCCCGAGGCTGTGGTGCACGCAGCGAAAGTTGCGACCGAGTTCCGCCAGAAGTTCCACAAAGACGTGGTCATCGACATCTTCTGCTATCGCCGTTTTGGTCACAACGAGGGCGACGAGCCCATGTTCACCAACCCGATGATGTACAAAAAGATCAAGGGTCACAAAACGACTCTGACCCTCTACACAGATCGCCTCGTCAAAGACGGTCTGATCCCAGAAGGCGAGATCGAGGATATGAAAGCCGCCTTCCAGGCCAAGATGAACGAAGAGTTCGAGGCCGGTAAAGAGTTCAAGCCGAACAAAGCAGACTGGCTGGATGGCAAGTGGTCTCATCTGGACAAACAGGACGAAGACTATCAGCGCGGCGCGACTGCGATTAAGCCCGAGACCTTTGACGAGGTCGGCCGTGGTTTGACCACCCTGCCCGAAGGCTATCCGGTGCATAAGACCATTGGTCGCTTCCTTGAGACACGCAAAAAGATGTTTGAAACCGGCGAAGGTATCGACTGGGCCACCGGCGAGGCGCTCGCCTTCGGCTCGCTTTTGACCGAAGGCTATCCGGTACGTCTGGCGGGTCAGGACTCCACACGCGGGACCTTCTCACAGCGTCATTCGGGTATTGTGAACCAAGACTCTGAGGGCCGCTATTACCCGCTGAACAACATCCGCGCGGGTCAGGCACAATACGAAGTCATAGACTCGGCCCTGTCTGAATATGCGGTTCTGGGTTTTGAATATGGCTACTCGCTGGCGGAACCGAACGCGCTGACCTTGTGGGAAGCGCAGTTTGGCGACTTTGCCAACGGCGCGCAGATCATGTTTGACCAGTTCATCAGCTCTGGCGAAAGTAAATGGCTGCGGATGTCCGGTCTGACCGTGCTTTTGCCGCACGGGTTCGAGGGCCAAGGCCCAGAGCACTCTTCTGCGCGACTGGAACGCTTCTTGCAGATGTGCGGTGGCGACAACTGGATCGTGGCGAATTGTACAACGCCGGCCAACTACTTCCACATCCTGCGCCGTCAGCTGCACCGGACCTTCCGTAAGCCGCTGATCCTGATGACCCCGAAATCCCTGTTGCGCCACAAGCTGGCGATCAGCAAGACCGAAGAGTTCACGACGGGATCGAGCTTCCACCGCGTTCTTTGGGATGATGCGCAACACGGCAATTCCGACACGCAACTGGTGGCGGATGACAAGATCAAACGGGTCGTGATGTGCTCGGGTAAGGTGTACTACGACCTGCTCGAAGAACGCGACGCGCGCGGCATCGACGATGTCTACCTGATGCGGATCGAGCAATTCTATCCGTTCCCGGCGATCTCTCTGGTCAAGGAACTGGAGCGCTTTAAGGGCGCCGAGATGGTCTGGTGTCAGGAAGAACCCAAGAACCAGGGTGCTTGGTCCTTCATTGAGCCAAACATCGAATGGTGCCTCAGCCGCATCAAAGCAAAACACACTCGTCCGATCTATGCGGGCCGCGCGGCATCTGCCAGCCCGGCGACCGGACTTGCAAGCCAACACAAAGCACAACAAGCGGCGCTCGTGGATGCAGCGCTGACCATTGAAGGGTGAATGAAATGACGACCGAAGTACGTGTCCCTACACTTGGTGAAAGCGTGACCGAAGCCACCGTCGCGACCTGGTTCAAAAAACCAGGCGATGCGGTCGCCGTGGATGAAATGCTCTGCGAACTGGAAACCGATAAGGTGACGGTCGAAGTCCCTGCCCCCGCAGCGGGCGTCATGGGCGAGATCGTCGCAGCCGAAGGCGACTCCGTGGGTGTTGACGCTTTGCTCGCGACCATCGTGGCCGGCGAAGGCGCCGCCCCGGCCCCAGCGCCTGCGGCAAGCGCGGCTCCTGCGGCGGCTGCAGATGCTGACGCGGGTAGCACCGACGTGATGGTGCCAACGCTGGGTGAATCTGTGACCGAGGCGACTGTTTCAACATGGTTCAAAGCGGTTGGTGATACCGTCGCGCAGGACGAGATGCTCTGTGAGCTGGAAACAGACAAAGTGTCTGTCGAGGTCCCTGCCCCTGCATCAGGTGTTCTGGCCGAGATCATTGCACCAGAAGGCACAACCGTAGACGCAAACGCGAAACTTGCGGTGATTTCCGGCTCTGGCGGCGCAGCAGCCCCAGCGCCTGCAGCGGCCGCAGCGGCACCTGCCCCAGCGGCGTCTAAAGACGTTGAGAACGCCCCATCCGCCAACAAGCTGATGGCCGAAAAGGGTATCGACCCGGCAAATGTCGCAGGCTCTGGCCGCGATGGTCGCATCATGAAGGAAGACGTGCTGAAAGCGGCTATCGCTCCGGCAGCGGCCCCTGCTGCTCCGGCCGCAGCCCCTCGCGCCCCAGTGGCCGCAGAGGATGCGTCTCGCGAAGAGCGCGTGAAGATGACCCGTCTGCGTCAGACCATCGCGAAACGTCTTAAAGATTCTCAGAACACCGCCGCGATGCTGACCACCTACAACGAGGTCGACATGACCGAGGTGATGGCGCTTAGGAACGAGTACAAAGACCTGTTCCTGAAGAAACACGGCGTCAAACTGGGCTTTATGTCCTTCTTCACCAAGGCCTGTGTCCATGCGCTGAAAGAAGTGCCTGAGGTCAACGCCGAGATCGACGGCACCGACATCGTCTACAAAAACTACGTCCACATGGGCATCGCGGCGGGCACACCAACCGGCCTCGTGGTCCCTGTGATCCGCGACGCGGACGCGATGAGCTTTGCGGCCATCGAAAAAGCGATTGCCGAAAAAGGCGCGCGCGCGCGGGACGGCAAACTGTCCATGGCGGAAATGCAGGGCGGCTCGTTCACCATCTCGAACGGGGGTGTCTATGGCTCTCTGATGTCCAGCCCGATCCTCAACCCACCACAGTCTGGCATCCTCGGCATGCACAAGATCCAGGACCGCCCGATGGCGATCAACGGCAAGGTCGAGATCCGTCCGATGATGTATCTGGCGCTGTCCTATGACCACCGGATCGTAGACGGCAAAGGCGCGGTGACCTTCCTCGTGCGCGTGAAAGAAGCGCTTGAGGATCCACGTCGCCTGTTGATGGATCTGTAATGCGGTGTCGGGCTGAAGCCCGACCTACGGACAACCCTGTAGGGCGGGCTTCAGCCCGCCTCACCCGAAATTTCAGGAGACACCCCAATGTCCCAATATGACGTCATCATCATCGGAGCCGGCCCCGGCGGCTATGTCAGCGCCGTGCGCTGCGCCCAGCTGGGTCTGAAAACCGCCATCGTCGAAGGCCGCGAGACCCTTGGCGGCACCTGCCTCAACGTGGGCTGTATCCCGTCCAAAGCGCTCTTGCACGCGACGCATATGCTGCATGAAGCAGAACATAACTTTGCGTCTATGGGCCTTACGGGCAAAAGCCCCTCGGTCGATTGGAAACAGATGCTGACCTACAAAGACGAGGTCATCGGCCAGAACACTGGCGGCGTTGAATTCCTGATGAAAAAGAACAAGATCGACTGGCTCAAGGGTTGGGCGACTATCCCTGCTGAGGGCAAAGTCACCGTGGGCGACACCACCTATGAAACCAAGAACATCGTGATCGCGTCAGGCTCTGTGCCGTCCTCCCTGCCAGGTGTTGAGGTCGACAACGACAAAGGAGGCCTCGTGGTCGACAGCACAGGCGCACTGGAACTGGGCAAAATCCCGAAAAAGATGGTCGTGATTGGCGCGGGCGTTATCGGTCTGGAACTGGGCTCCGTTTACGCGCGTCTGGGCTCTGAGGTGACTGTGGTCGAATATATGGACGCGGTCTGCCCGGGCATGGACAAAGACGTGCAGCGTACCTTCAAGCGGATTCTTGAGAAGCAGGGTCTGAACTTTGTGATGGGCGCGGCGGTGTCGGGTGTTGAGACCACCAAGACCAAAGCCAAGGTCAGCTACGCGCTTAAGAAAGCGCCTGATGCGACCGAAACCATTGACGCCGATGTGGTCCTCGTGGCGACAGGCCGCAAGCCCTATGCCGAAGGTCTGGGCCTCGACGCCCTAGGCGTGAAACTGACCGAGCGCGGCCAGATCGCAACCGACGCCCATTGGGCCACCAACGTGCCGGGCATCTATGCCATCGGCGACGTGATCGAAGGCCCGATGCTGGCGCATAAAGCCGAAGACGAAGGCATGGCGGTCGCGGATGTGATCGCGGGCAACCATGGCCACGTGAACTATGGCGTCATTCCGGGCGTGGTTTACACGACGCCGGAAGTGGCGACCGTGGGCCAAACCGAGGATGCTCTGAAAGCCGCAGGTCACAAGATCAAGGTCGGCAAGTTCTCGTTCATGGGCAATGGCCGCGCGAAAGCCGTAGGTCAGGCGGATGGTTTTGTGAAGCTGATCGCAGATAAGGAAACCGACCGTGTGCTTGGTGCGGCCATCATCGGTCCGGCGGCGGGCGACATGATCCACGAGATCTGTGTGGCGATGGAATTTGGTGCCTCGGCCCAAGATATCGCTCTCACATGCCACGCACACCCGACCTATTCGGAAGCGGTCCGCGAGGCAGCTTTGGCCTGCGGCGACGGTCCGATCCACGCGTAAGGATTCACCGACACGGAAAATTAAAAGCGGCCCTTTTCGGGGCCGCTTTTTTCGTGACAGCGCAGAGGCCTTGAGGGGGATCGGGGGTACTGGCCGCTGCGCCGTCACGGGGGTGACGTTGGGCACGTCACATGGGGTGAGTGTGGCAAGTCTCTTGCTTACGAACTCCACCTATGTGCGCACCCTGCGCACTGCCAGAGGCGTTCACGGCTATGTGTAGATGATGTGTTAACGGCGTGTCTTGCCGGCGGCTTTGGCCGCTTCGATGCCCGAAACCGGATCGAAACCCGCGTCGCGCATGAGGGCGATGGACTCAGCCTCAACCCGCGTTTCAAGGTCCTGCATGAAGGCCTCCGTTGAACGGCCCGGTTCAATCGGGTCGAGGAACTCCATCACGGCCAATCCGGGCTTGCGATAGACCCCGCGACGTGGCCAGAAAACGCCGACATTGGCAGACACAGGCACAACCGTTTGGCCGGTCTCGCGATAAAGTACGTTGATGCCGATTTTATAGGGCAGATACCCATCCCACGCGACGCGCGTGCCTTGCGGATAGATGATCAATTGGCCCGCGGGTGCATCGCCATCCTTGACCGCTTTCATCATGCTCTTGATCGCCTCAGAGCGCTTTCCCCGGTTCACAGGCACACAGCCAATTCGCATGCCATACCAGCCCAGAATGGGCGCATAGCGCAGGATCGCTTTCATGATGAACTTGGGCTTTGGCAGCACACTCACAAGCATAATGATGTCAAAGAAGCTCTGGTGCTTGGCCGCGACCAGCACCTCTTCCTGAGGAACTTCGCCGCGAATTTCAGATTTCAGCCCGATCATCCAGGCCGCAGACCAGCGCACATAGCGGCAATAGGTGCGCACGCCCGCATAGGCCCATTTGCGATCCAACACCGCCAGCGGCGTGAAATAGAGCGACATGAGGAACATCATCACATACATCTGAATGCTGAACAGCAGCGAGCGGATCCATTGCAGGGCATATCCCATCAGCTCAACTCCGACAGAGATTTACGGGCGGCGACGCCGGTCGCCACGAAGGCAACCGCTGCAGCGGCAAATGGCACCAGAGCCAGCCAAAGCGCGCCATAGCCTTGAAACCCGAGCCCGGTCAGGAAGCCACCTGCGCCCTGTGCCGACGGCAAGAGCAACACTGCGCCATATCCCGCCACCGTGCCGGCGGCCGCGCCCATCAGGGCGCGTAGGGTGAAACGGCGGACAAAGGCGCGGGCGATATATTCGTCCTGCGCGCCTACAAGACGCATGACCGCGATCACCTGGGAATTCGCCGCAAGCGCTGCGTTTGCAGCCAGCGTGATCATTGTGCCGGTGACGGCTGCGATGACGCCAATCGCGAGCCAGCCGAGCATCCGCAGCCGCGTCGCGGCTTGTTGTAGAGGCTTCCGCCAACGGCTGTGATCGTCAAGAATGGCGCCTGGTACCTCAGCTTGCAGACGCAGACGCAGACCGGCAGCGTCATAGCCCTCTTCGGTCTCGGAAATCTCGATCAGTTGAGGGATCGGAAGATCTTCGATCGGCAAGTCCGGCCCAAACCAAGGCGACAAGAGCGCGCGTTGCTCATCCGCGGTCAGAGCCCGCGCGCCCACGATGCCAGGTGTGGTTTCCAACACATTCAGAGCCGCGGCGGTCTGTTGCTCAAGCTGCGCTAAAGGTGCCGAAATCCGCAAGGTTGAGCCGTTCGCCAGTTCTTCACCCCACCGCTGCGCCAAGCGGCCAGTGGCCATGGACAATGCCAAGGCAAAAACCACCAGAAAGGCCATCGCAGCTGCCGAAAACAAGGTTAACCGCGCAGTGAACCCTGTTGGCGGCACCATGCGATCTGCTTGTGCGTCGCGCGAAAACAGAGACAAGAAATTACCAAGCAGCCGGTTCATAGATCCGCCCCCGCGGCCTGAACCCGCCGGTTCGCGATCCGCAGAACGCGCGTCTGCACTTTGGTTTTCGCCGCTCGGATCAGATTCATATCATGGGTCGCGATCATCACGGTCTTGCCCATTTTGTTGAGCTCGATCAGCAATTGCAGAACCCGCTGGGACATCTCCCAATCGACATTCCCCGTCGGTTCATCGGCCAAAACGATGTCGGGTGACATAATCACCGCGCGTGCCACGGCCGCACGCTGACGTTCGCCACCAGACAATTCCGGCGGCAAAGCCTTGGCGCGATCCCGCAGGCCCACCCAGTTCAACAGCTCTTTCAGATTAGACACCTGCTCCAGACTGTCCCGCCCGGAGACCGTCAGGGGCAGAGCCACATTATCAGCAACCGGTAGGTGATCCAGAAACTGGCAATCCTGATGCACCACGCCAATCCGGCGGCGCATCACCGCCGCCTCGTCACGGCTCATCCCGCGCACGTCTTGCCCAAACAGACGCGCGTGCCCCGCCGTCGGCGTCAATGCGCCGTAGCACAGCTTAAGGAAAGTCGTCTTGCCCGACCCCGACGGCCCGGTCAGGAAATGAAAGCTGCCAGGCTGCAGCGCAAGGCTGACCTCGGACAGCAATTCTCCACCGCCATAACTATAGGCAACATTGTCGAGCTCGATCACGGGTTGGGCCTCATCCGGTCATTTGCACTCTTGTGCCGCAGGCACGTCCTAGTTGCAATCTTTCAGACGCAAGCTTTGCCCTTTCATGAACGCCCTAAACACCATATGTTGTCCCCAGAGCATGCTTTCTTGAGGTTTGAGGGGCGAATGAGGCTGAACTGCCCGAATTGCGGAGCGCAATACGAAGTACCCATCGATGTGATTCCGGCCGAGGGCCGCGATGTCCAGTGTTCCTCTTGCGGGATCACCTGGTTTCAGGCGCATCCGGATCATGACGCGGAACCGGATCTGGAACTGAATATTCCAGAGGCCGAAGACCAATGGGTTGCGCCTGCCGAAACTGAGGAACCCGCTGCGGCTGAGTCCTCGGAATCGCTGCAAGAGACCCTGAAGGAAGCTGTGCGGGCGCAGATGCCCGAAGAGGTCGAAGAGGTTATTGCCGAAGAGGTGGAATCCCGGCTCGACGAAAGCCCGCTCGGGGATTTTGAAGCAGAGCTTGATGCGCAATTGGCAACTGCGGAAGACGTGAGCTGGGACGCAGAGCCCGAAGCCGAGGTTTCAGAGCCTGAATCCGCGCCCGAACCGGAGCCCATGGCCGCACCAGAACCAGAACCCTTCTATGCGCCGGAACCGGACCCAGAGCCACAATTTGAAGCAGAAGCAGCCCAGGATGAGTCAGATCCGCTATTTGCCCCCGCTGCCGCTGATCCGGCCCGCGGTCGTGCGCGGCGTCGCCGCGAGGTGGACCCCGCGGTTGCCGATATCCTGCGCGAAGAGGCCAACCACGAAGCCGAAGCCCGCCGAGCCGAAGAAACCTCAATCGAGACCCAGCAAGAATTCGGTCTCGAAACCCCCGAAGAAGACGAATCCGCACGTCGCGCCGGTCAGGCCCGCGCGCGTATGGCGCGAATGCGGGGGCTGTCTGCGGATCCTCAGGTTTCCGCAGAGCCAGACCCCGATGTCGGGGGATCTCGCCGCAATCTTTTACCGGATATCGAGGAAATCAATTCCACCCTGCGCGCCACAGAGGATCGCACACCGGAAGAACTGCCCGACGGCCGCCCTACGCAAACCCAACGCCGCCGAGGCGCGAGCCGGCTTGGATTTGGCGCGGCTCTGATCCTGATTGCGGGTTTGATGTTTGTCTATGCCCGCCCCGGAGCGGTCACGGCGCAATTCCCTCAGTTCGCACCGGCGGTTTCGGGCTACGTTAACACTGTGGATGACGGTCGGATCTGGTTGGATGTTCAGATGACAAAACTGATGCTCTGGCTGGATAGCATGGCGTCAGATGACGGCACCGCCGATACGTAATCAGAACCGGTCCAGCAAACGGCGCAGATAGTTGCGTTCCTGTTCCGGGCGATCCGCTTCACCCGAACGCTTGCGGATCTCGTCCAGTAAATCTCGTGCCCTGCGATAGACGTCCTCGCCTTGCAAGAGTTGCTCATCGCTGCCAACGCGCCCCGTGCTGCCAGGATTGCGCCCCAGAGGGTCTTGGCTTGGCGTAATGCCGCTCTGTTGGTTGCCCTCGCCGCCCTGTTGCTCGTTCTGCGCCAGCGCTTCGCCGAGATTGCGCATGCCTTCGCGTAGGGCGTTCATCGCATCGGCCTGTCGGTCAATCGCCTCGGCCAATTCGTTCTGACGCAGAGCATCTTCCGCCTGATCCATGGCCTCGCCAGCACGCCCTAGCGCCTCGCG
This sequence comes from Cognatishimia coralii, assembly GCF_037478305.1. Classification (NCBI taxonomy): domain Bacteria; kingdom Pseudomonadati; phylum Pseudomonadota; class Alphaproteobacteria; order Rhodobacterales; family Paracoccaceae; genus Cognatishimia; species Cognatishimia coralii. Next base: position 162,044 of record NZ_JBBGAZ010000006.1, on the reverse strand, counting down.
CGCGGCATCGCCCTCAGGTGTGCCCTGTCCTGGCAGGTTCTGTGCCTGGCGGCCCAACTCTTGGCGCAGAGCCTGCTGGCGGTCGGCCAATGCGCCCTCAAGCCCTTCACCGGACTCACCTCCGCCCTCGCCCTCGGCGTTTCCTTGGCCGCCGGTACCATCATGCGACTGACCGCGCCCTGCGCCGCCAGAGCGGCCCTCGTTGCCCTGAGACTCACCCGCTTGCGCATTCGGGTTGAACTGTTCCTGCAAGTCGCGGAAGGCCTGATCCGAGAGGCCCTGCTGTTCCCGCAGGGTTTCGCCAAGTTCGTTCATGGCCTGCTGCCCTGGGGATTCTCCGCCCTCACCCCCTTGAGCGACCTGCATGTTTTCCATCATTTCCTGGAACTCTTGCAACGCCTGCTGGGCTTCGGCCATCCGGCCCTGTTCCATAAGTTCCTGAATGCGGTCCATCATGCGTTGCAGATCGTTCTGAGACAGCTCCATCGTGTTTTGCTGATCGCGCGAGAACTCTTGGTTCTCATCGCCATTCTGACGTTGTTGCTGAGCAAGCTGGCGTATGTAGTCCTGTGTGGCTTCACGCAGCTCTTGCATCAGCTGGGCGATTTCCTGATCGCTTGCGCCGTTCTTCATGGCCTCAGACAGGCGTTCCTGCGCGCGTTGCATACGGGCAAGCGCGTCGTCCAGATCGCCATCCTCAATTGCTAGGGCCAGTTCCCAAAGCTCTTGCGCAATCTCGTCGCGCTGCTCAAGCGAAAGCCCCTGGCGCGTCTGGAATTCCAACCGCCTTAAGATGGTGCGCAGGCGCAGGTAATCGGCGTTCTTGCGGAACAGAGAGTCGTCCGGGCGATGGCTGATCGCACGCAAAATCTGCGCGACGCGTCGTGCATTGTCGCGCGTCCACAAAAGGTCTCGCCGTTGTTCGACCAAGGCATGTGCCAGCGGGTCAAAGAACCGTCGTGCAGGCAGGTCCATGGTCACATCAACCGGCGCGCTTTTCTGACCCGCCGCGTCCTCGACCTGCAAGGTAAGCGTCACCGGAAGATGCGCCCAAAGATCTGCGCTGAAATCTTCGATCAAGGTTTCTTCAAAGGCATCGCGCGGGCCGCTGACAGGCAGAGGCAATGTCAGCCCAATTGCCTCGCGCGGCTCGGGCGCGGCAGCCAGACCATAGCGCCGATCAAGTTGATCCAAGTTCAATGTGATCTGCGCGGTGCCCCCCAAGAGGTCATAGTCATCGCGTGCTTCAAACGGCAGGCTCATCTCGCCGCGTCCCGACACTGTTGCAGCACCAGTTGCTGCGACCTCTGGCACCGCGTCTGGGATCAAATCGACCTGCCACAGACGCCCGTTCGGTCCGGCAACTTCTAGGGTCCCACTCTGGCGCAACTGAAATTCCTGCGCCGCCTCTGTGGTGCTTGGCAGCTCGCCGACACGAGCGGATACGGTTTCTTGCACCGTCAGCGCGCCAATCTCGCCATAAAGGCGCAGGATCACGCGGCTGTTGATCGGCACGCGCAGAGCGCCAGCTTCTTGGTCGTTCAGATACAGTGTGGGCAGCCCGGTATAGCTTGGCGGCTCAACCCATCCCTCCCAGCTCGCTCCCACGATGCTGGGCGCGATAGGGCCCGGGGCCATGTCAGACAGGCTGCTGAGGCGTCCGAAACTGCCAAACAACAGCGCGATGGACAGAAAGACCGCCGCCACAAAGCGCAAGCCATAGGGATCAAGCGTCGCAACTCGCAGGTCTGGCTTTGGAGGCCGCGCCTCGGCGGCTTTTTCTGCCATCCGCGCCTGATGCGCCTCCCAGAGCGCCTGCGTCGCGGGATCCTGATCCCCCATCGCAGGCGCGTCCATCAGCGCCTGCACAGGGCGTCCGGGCAAAGTTTCGTCCAATCGCGCCAGCGCTTCGGCCTGACTGGGCCAGCGCATGCGCCAAATTCCGCGCACCACGAGCCACAACGCAAAGAGAACCGACCCCACGGCCAGCGCCCAAAGCGACTCAAGTTGCAATATGTCCTGAAGCCCCATCAAGAGGCTGGCGAGCACGACAAACCCCAAAGTCCAAAGCGGCCAGAACGCGCGCACAAGCCGTTCAGACGCAAGGCCCAAACGCGTTAGCGCGAGGACCCAACGCAGTCTGGCAGGTTGGTTCGCCATTGGCCCGGTTGGTGCGGTCATGCTCTCAATCCGGTGGCTCTTGCGAAGATCGCGGGCGGGATTGCCCTAGAGCCACTCTGGAATGGTATCTCGATTTATCATTTCGTCAAAGGTCGGACGTCGGCGGATAACCGCAAATTGATCGCCATTAACGAGAACCTCAGGAATGAGCGGCCGTGTGTTGTATTCGCTGGACATCACCGCCCCATAAGCCCCCGCCGAGCGGAAGGCGATCAGATCGCCTGCCTCAACCTTGGCCATGGTGCGAGATTTCGCAAATGTATCGCCGGTTTCACAGACGGGACCGACGATGTCATAGGCCGCAGGCTCTTCGCCCGGAGTTGGTTCAACGACCGGAATGATGTCGTGATGTGCCTCATACATAGCAGGGCGGATCAGGTCGTTCATCGCGCCATCCACAATCATGAACTCGCGGTCTTCGCCTTCTTTGACGTAGATCACCTTGCTGACCATGATCCCCGCGTTGCCTGCAATCAGGCGGCCCGGTTCGATTTCGATCTCGCATCCCAGGTGGCCAAGCTCTTCTTTGATCATGGCGCCATATTCGACAGGCAGCGGCGGAGCCTCATTCGACCGCTCATAAGGGATGCCCAGACCGCCGCCCAGATCCAGACGTTGGATGTCATGCCCGTCGGCACGCAGCGTCTCGGTCAGCTCTGCCACCTTGCGATAGGCCAGACGGAAAGGTTCTAACTGGGTCAACTGGCTGCCGATATGCACGTCGATGCCAATGACTTTCAGACCCGGCAGGGACGCAGCATGCGCATAAACCTCGCGCGCACGGCTGATCGGAATGCCGAACTTATTCTCGGACTTGCCCGTCGCGATCTTGGCATGGGTTTTCGCGTCCACATCCGGATTGACGCGCACTGTAATCGGAGCCACCACGCCCAGTTCCAGCGCGACGTCGTTAATCACCGCCATTTCAGGCTCTGATTCCACGTTGAACTGCCGCAGACCACCGGTCAGCGCCGCGTGGATCTCATCCCGTGTCTTACCAACACCGGAAAACACGATCCGCTCGCCCGGAACACCTGCGGCCTTCGCCCGCGCGTACTCACCACCCGAAACCACATCCATGCCCGCGCCTAGCGCCGCAAGGGTTTTCAGGATCGCCTGATTGCTCGCGGCCTTCATCGCATAGCAAACAAGATGCTCGGTCCCTTCCAAAGCCTCATCAAATAGCCGGAAGTGACGCTCGAATGTCGCTGTGGAATAGCAATAAAACGGCGTCCCCACCGCAGCCGCGATTTCAGAAACCGGCACGTCTTCGGCAAAAAGTTTGCCGTCGCGATAGAGAAAATGATCCATGCCAGCGCCCTCGCATCAAAACAGTTTCGCCTCTCATAGGCAGAAGCGAGAGCGCTTGCAATCAAAGGGCATTCATCTTGCCCAAAATACTCAGAATCTAAGGCCTGCCTGCCGCGGGCCGCGCAGAAACAGGAAGAGCGGCAAGCCACAGCTGACCCCGATCATGAATGTCGCGGGAATCGCCAAGAGGCCAAGCCAGCGGCGCTCGTAGATGCATTCCGCTAAAATCCAAACCGTCAACGCAATCGCCGCAATCGTCAGGTCCCAGACCAGCCCCGACGTCGCATCATTCACATACCACGCATCAATCATGAGGCTCAGGTCGTAGCCATGTTCCTCAAACCAGCTCAGGAAATAAGCCATCGGATGGATCGCGCCCCAAATGGCGAGACCCAAAAAGATGACACCCATAAATGTGAAACGATCCCGCATTGAGGTCCTCCCTTTTGCTCAGAACATGAGACAAAAGGCAAAGCCGTCAAGCAAGGGGAAGTTTTCGCGACTTAAAGCCCAACCGAGACAGTCACCGGCCCCTTGCCGACGCTTGCCTTACCGCCAAGGCTGACACCATTGGATCCGATCCCGATCCCAACATTCGCGCTTGGGCGCAAAGGCGCGCCGTCCACGCCGCAAGCGGCGAGGAATGCTAATGTGGTCAGGGCCGCGATCACTCTCATGCCAATATGTCCTTCCAGCGAGCGATCTGGCTGCGAACCTGGCTTGGCGCGGTGCCCCCGTATGAGGTGCGCGAGGCCACGGAATTTTCCACAGTCAGAACGCTAAAGACGTCGTCAGTTATGTCACAATGTACCGATTGCATATCCTCAAGGGAAAGATCCGGCAAATCACAGCCGCGAGATTCCGCCATCGCCACCAGAGACCCCGTGACATGGTGCGCATCGCGGAACGGCATATTCAGCGCGCGCACGCACCAATCGGCCAGATCGGTTGCGGTCGAGAATCCGCTGCCCGCCGCAGCCGCAAGGCTCTCGCGGTTGCCGGTCATGTCTTTGACCATACCTTCCATCGCGGCCAGGGCCAGCATCAGGTTGTCGGCCGCATCAAAGACCTGCTCTTTGTCTTCCTGCATGTCTTTGGAATAGGTCAAAGGCAGACCCTTCATGACCATCATCAGGCCCGTATTCGCGCCAAAGATCCGGCCCACTTTGGCCCGGATCAATTCCGCTGCATCGGGGTTCTTCTTCTGTGGCATGATCGAAGAGCCCGTGGAGAATCGATCCGACAGGGTCACAAAACGGAACTGCGCCGAAGACCAGATCACCAGTTCCTCGGAAAGACGGCTGAGGTGCATCGCGCAAATCGAGGCCGCTCCTAGGAATTCTAGTGCGAAGTCACGATCCGCCACTGCATCCAGCGAATTCGCGGCCGGGCGATCAAAGCCCAGCGCCTCTGCGGTCATATCCCGATCAATCGGGAAAGACGTGCCCGCCAGCGCCGCCGCGCCCAGAGGCGATTCGTTCATCCGCTTGCGCGCATCGCGGATGCGGCTGAGGTCGCGGCCGAACATCTCCACATAGGCCATCATGTGATGGCCCCAAGTCACCGGCTGCGCTGTCTGCAAATGCGTGAACCCCGGCATCACCCAATCCGCGCCCTGCTCTGCCTGAGCAAGAAGCGCTTTAATAAGAGCGACGAGCGCCCCGTCGGTGGCATCCAACTGATCCCGCACCCACAATTTAAAGTCCGTCGCGACCTGATCGTTCCGCGACCGACCTGTGTGCAAACGCCCTGCGGGCTCTCCGATGATTTCTTTCAGCCGCGCCTCGACATTCATGTGAATGTCTTCCAAAGCCGTAGAAAAATTGAAACTTCCGCTATCAATCTCTGACAAGACCGTGAGCAGCCCTTCCCGAATGGCCTCGGCATCACTATCCGTAATGATGCCCGCCTTGGCCAGCATCGCCGCGTGGGCCCTTGAACCGGCAATATCCTGCGCCGCCATCCGCTGATCGAACCCGATCGAGGCATTGATCGCCTCCATGATCGCGTCAGGTCCAGCGGCGAAACGGCCGCCCCACATCTGGTTCGAGGTCTTGTCAGTCATGTCGTCGCCCTTGGAGGATCTATGGGTATTTTACGTTCTAGCGTGCTTTATATGGCCTTGGCCCTAAGCGCAAATACAGCTTTCGCAGATATCGAAACCGCGAATGGCCTGCGTGAAGGCGACATGAAGAAGCTCGTCTTTCACAACGAGGCCCGCGACATCAGTGACGCGACCTTTGTGACAGCCGAGGGCGACATGACCTTGGACGCCCTCGAAGGCAAACATGTGCTTTTGAACTTCTGGGCCACATGGTGTGCTCCATGCCGCAAAGAAATGCCGATGTTGTCAGAGCTGCAAACAGAATTGGGCGGTGATGATTTCGAGGTCGTGACCATCGCAACAGGGCGCAACATGCCCGTCGCGATCGACAAGTTCTTCAAGGATATCGAGGTCGACAACCTGCCCAAACATCGCGATCCGAAAATGGATGTCGCGCGGGACATGAGCGTCTTTGGTCTGCCCGTAACTGTGATCATTGATCCCGAAGGCCGTGAGATCGCGCGACTGCAAGGCGATGCGGATTGGTCAAGCGACAGTGCGAAGGCTGTGCTGTCTACATTGATCGGCGCCGGTGCCGAGGGCAGCTGAATCGCTTTGACTTAACCGGATCTTCAGAGATTCGCTGAATGCTTCCTTTTGCGACAAAGGAGGCAGTGATGGATATCCGAACCAAGGCATTCAGGGCCGAAAGGCTCAGCAACCCTCTGGACGAAGCGGTGAAGCTTCGCGACATGTCCATTCTTGAAATGGTGCGAGCGGCCGTCTTCCATCAAGAAGTCACGCTGGCTTTTCAGCCAATCTTTGGGCGAAAAAACCCGAAGCAGCCCAGTTTTTATGAAAGCCTCATCAGGGTTCTAGATGAAACCGGCCGCATCATCCCGGCCGCGCAATTTCTACCCTTCGTTCAGCATGGCGAAATCGCGCGAGAGCTTGACCGCCTTGCGCTTAAACTCAGCTTGGAGCGTCTGGTCAAACACCCGAACCTCTGTTTGTCGGTCAACATGTCGGCGCGCTCGATCGGATATCGCCCTTGGATGGATACTCTGAACAACGCGCTGCGCGTCTATCCAGATATCAACAAACGACTTATCCTCGAAATTTCAGAGGGTTCGGTCGTCGAAATGCCAGAACTCGTCGCGGATTTCATGCCGGACCTGCAAAATCGCGGCGTGTCATTCTGTTTGGACGACTATGGCTCTCAGCATACGTCATTTAAGATATTGTACGACCGGTATTTTGAGTTTGTGAAGCTGGATGGCAGCTACACGCAGCGGGTCCACGAAAGCCAGGAAAAGCAAATCCTCGCAAATACAGTCGCGACCATGTTGGGACGTTTGGGTATTCATAGCGTCGCGACGAAAGTTGAATCTGAATTAGAAGCGCGCATGATGAGAAGCCTCGGATTCAGCTATCTTCAAGGTTTCTATTTCTCTGCGCCAACCGTTTCTCCACCCTGGGATCCGGTGCAGCCCTCCCCTACGATGGCTTAATTGAAAACACGCCAACTCCCATAAGTAATACTACCCGCGACATTGCATCGCTTGCCGCAATGCGGCAAATCTTATAAGCAATTGCTGCAGCGCTGCATAAGCTTTGGGCACTACTTTTGCCATGCAGCCTCATCGACGAATGCATTTGAGGGAGATCACATGACAAATGTAGTTATCGCATCCGCCGCCCGTACCGCTGTCGGGTCTTTCGGTGGGTCTTTTGCCAACACCGCGGCCCACGACTTGGGTGCAACTGTCCTCGAAGCCGTCGTAGAGCGCGCGGGCGTCGCCAAAGAAGAGGTTTCTGAAACCATTCTTGGCCAAGTTCTGACCGCAGGTCAGGGCCAAAACCCAGCTCGCCAAGCGCATATCAATGCAGGCCTGCCAAAAGAAAGCTCTGCCTGGGGCATCAACCAAGTGTGCGGCTCTGGCTTGCGCGCGGTCGCTCTGGCCGCTCAGCACATCCAACTGGGTGATGCCTCCATCGTCGCGGCCGGCGGTCAAGAAAACATGACCCTCTCTCCCCATGTGGCACACCTGCGTGCAGGTCACAAAATGGGCGACATGAAATACATCGACTCTATGATCCGCGACGGTCTGTGGGATGCTTTCAACGGCTATCACATGGGTCAGACCGCTGAAAACGTTGCTGAACAGTGGCAGATTTCGCGCGACATGCAGGACGAATTTGCTCTGGCATCCCAGAACAAAGCCGAAGCCGCACAGAAGGCCGGCAAGTTCGACGATGAGATCACACCCTTCACTGTGAAAACCCGCAAGGGCGACATCGTGGTCGACAAAGATGAATACATCCGCCACGGCGCGACCATCGAAAGCATGCAGAAACTGCGCCCAGCATTCGTGCGTGACGGCGGTACCGTGACAGCGGCAAACGCCTCTGGTCTCAACGACGGCGCAGCCGCAGCGTTGCTGATGTCCGCAGACGAAGCCGAAAAGCGCGGCATCGAACCGCTGGCCCGCATCGCATCTTACGCGACCGCAGGTCTGGACCCATCCGTCATGGGTGTTGGCCCGATCTATGCGTCCCGCAAGGCGCTGGACAAAGCAGGCTGGTCTGTCTCCGATCTGGATCTGGTCGAAGCAAACGAAGCCTTTGCTGCGCAAGCCTGCGCTGTGAACAAAGACATGGGCTGGGATCCATCCATCGTGAACGTCAACGGCGGCGCGATTGCAATTGGTCACCCAATCGGCGCATCCGGTTGCCGCGTTCTGAACACTCTGCTGTTTGAAATGAAGCGCCGCGACGCGAAAAAAGGCCTCGCCACGCTCTGCATCGGCGGCGGCATGGGCGTCGCCCTCTGCGTTGAGCGCCCTTAAGTACAATGTGCAGAATGCACACATATCAGGCGCTCCCGAACGGGGGCGCCTTTTTTAATACCAACAGGACCTGCGGGTGTTGCGAAACACCGCGTCACACACGGATTTGTCACGAAATAATATTGCAAATCCTGAACCCAAATTGTAACAGCATTACCAAGTAAAGACTACTGGAGGACTATCATGGGAAGAGTTGCACTTGTCACCGGCGGCTCCCGCGGCATCGGCGAAGCGATCTCTAAAGCATTGCAAGCACAGGGCTGCACCGTCGCAGCAACCTACGCTGGCAACGACGAAAAAGCAGCGGCATTCACCGCTGAAACCGGCATCAAGACGTATAAATGGAACGTTGCTGACTACGAGGCCTCTGCAGCAGGCATCGCTCAGGTCGAAGCAGACCTCGGCCCGATCGACATCGTGGTCGCAAACGCTGGCATCACCCGCGACGCACCATTCCACAAGATGACACCAGACATGTGGAACGACGTGATCAACACCAACCTGACCGGCGTGTTCAACACGATCCACCCTGTCTGGCCAGGCATGCGCGAGCGCAAGTTCGGCCGCATCGTCGTGATCTCTTCGATCAACGGTCAGAAAGGTCAGTTCGCACAGGTCAACTATGCAGCGACTAAGGCGGGCGATCTGGGTATCGTGAAATCCTTGGCGCAAGAAGGCGCACGTGCGGGCATCACCGCCAACGCAGTCTGCCCGGGCTATATCGCGACCGAAATGGTTATGGCGGTCCCTGAGAAGGTGCGCGAATCCATCATCGCTCAGATCCCAGCGGGCCGTTTGGGCGAGCCAGAAGAGATCGCGCGCTGCGTGGCCTTCCTGGCGTCTGATGACGCGGGCTTTGTCAATGGCTCTACAATCTCTGCAAACGGCGCACAATTCTTCGTCTAAGCCGGTTTTCAGACCGAAAAACGAAAGGGCTGGTCCTGCGACCAGCCCTTTTTGCGTCTCGTAAGTCCCTTGGTGGAAAGGGTCAGCGGGACGGTGCCGTAAGTGTTCTGAACGCATCAAAACGCAGCGGCACATAGAGGTGAGAGAAAACCCAGCGCAACCCATCACGCAACACTGCGCCACGCGCTTCATGGGCTGCGTCAAAGGCCTGACGCTGGCGGGGAGTGGTTGCTGTCTCAATCATTTCGGCCTCCTTTGGGCTAAGCATTTCTGAACTGATGCCAATATGCGCCTTTCCAGATATGGTGACAAACGAGACTTCTCATAGCTTCAATTTAGTTTTATTTAACTGACATGAGTGATCGCCTACCCCCCTTAACTGCCCTACGTGCCTTTGAGGCCGCCGCCCGCCATATGTCTTTTGCCAAGGCCGCGGATGAATTGAATGTGACGCCAGCCGCGCTGTCGTTTCAGATCAAGTCACTGGAAGAGCATCTGGGTCAGCCCCTGTTCATCCGTCTAAACCGCGCCGTAGAGCTGACCCCCGCGGGCAAAACCCTCGCACCCGGGGCCACCGAAGGGTTTCAAGCCTTGATTGCAGCTTGGACTTCAACGCGCCGTCTGAGCGACGATACCACGCTTACGGTATCAGCAGGCCCTTCCCTTACCGCCAAATGGCTCGCACCCCGTTTGCTGGACTTTGCGCGCAGCCATCCGGACATCGATCTGCGCATTTCAGCAACCCTTAAGCGGATCGACCTCAGGCGTGATCAAGTCGATGTGGCCCTACGCTTTGGCTATGACAGTGGCGAAGATTTCTATTCCGTACCGGCCCGCAAGGAATGGATGTCCCCCGCCATGACGCCCGCCATGGCCGAAGATTACCCAACGCCCGAAAGCCTGAAAGACGCGCCTCTGATTGTGGACAGCTCGATTGAATTCCTGTCACCGCCTTGCGATTGGAACAATTGGTTTAAATCGATCGGTATCGACTACACACCCAGCCGCACCATCACGTTTTCCAATGCAGATCACGCCATCGAAGCCGCCTGCACTGGCGTTGGAGTGGTTTTGGGCCGCCGCCCATTGATGATCAAAGATGTGCTCGACGGCCGACTCGTTGTCCCTTTCAAACAAGCTATCGAGACCGACGCCCGCTTTCACTTTGTCTGTCTGAAAGGGGCAGAAAAACGACCTCATATTCGCGATTTCAGGGATTGGTACCTCGCCGAAATCGAAAAGACCGCGCATATTTGGGGCGACATGCAAATCACCCCCGTGACGGAGCTTTGAATGACCCGCCAACGCGCCACCGCAATTGGATTTATCGCCGTGCTGCTCTGGAGTTTTCTGGCGCTCTTCACGGTTGGCTCAGCGCCTGTCCCGCCCTTGCAACTGAACGCAATCTGCTTTGGCATTGGCGGCGGCCTCGGCCTCATCTGGACCCATTTTAACGGAGGCCTTGGCCAGCTGCGAAAAATTCGCTGGACCGTTTACGCCTTTGGCACGCTGGGCATCTTTGGCTATCACGCCCTCTATTTTTCGGCACTCCGCCTCGCCCCCGCTGCCGAAGCAGGCCTCATTGCCTATCTCTGGCCGCTCTTGATTGTGCTCTTCTCTGGCCTCTTGCCCGGAGAGCACCTGCGCCGCGGCCATATGCTCGGAGGTGTGCTGGGGTTTGCCGGAGCTGCTCTGATCATTCTCGGAGGCGGCGCAAATTTCTCACCAGAGAACCTGCCCGGCTTTGCTCTCGCCATCGCCTGTGCTTTGACTTGGTCCAGCTATTCGGTGTTGTCACGACGCCTGGGATCAGTGCCAACGGCCTCCGTCGCCGTCTTTTGCCTCGCCAGCGCAGTGCTATCGTTCGGCTTGCATCTGAGCCTAGAGACGACGCAATGGCCGACAACGCAAATTGGATGGGTTTCGGTGCTCGCCCTTGGCTTCGGCCCCGTGGGCGCGGCCTTTTATGTTTGGGACATTGGGGTCAAACAGGGGGATATACAGCTTTTGGGCACCAGCTCTTATGCCGCACCGCTGCTGTCGACCGTCGTGCTGATTCTCGCAGGGGTTGCAGAACCTAGCTGGTCACTTGGTGCCGCAGCACTTTTGATCACAGGAGGCGCCATTATCGCCGCCCGCGCGAACACTTAGGCGTCCGGGCCCAGAGGGCCCGTCGCCCTATGGGAAATCGGCTTACGCCTGAAGCCGTGTAATTTCTTCTTTTAGCTTAAGTTTTTGTTTCTTCATTTCCGCGATGGAAAAATCGCTGGAGCCGGGGGAGCGTTGCTCTTGTTCGACCTGTTGGGAGAGGGTTTCGTGTTTCCGTTTCAGTTCTTCCAAATGCGAGCTCACACTCATGGCAGCCCTCCTCTCTTGATGTATATGTAGGCCTCAGAGTGCAGCACAGATACGGTCACCTGTCACGCTGCAGGTGCGAAAAACTCACAAGAAAGTCAGTTTCCGCCGATCCGGCACGCGGCCCCCATTCATCTTGCCTAAAATACTCTCGCCGAAGGCAAGCCCGCAGAGCGGGGTTAGTCCGGCATTCCTAGCGATGCGCCATCCCGTAGAACCGCTTTGATTTCAGCGGTGTAACTCTCGGCATCGCTTGTATGCGCGTGCCCTTCATGCATCAGAATCGGCGCATGCATCCTTAAAGGCGCCTTGCCAGAGTGGCGCGCGCGCAAAATAACCAGATGTGCATCGCGCCCTACGCGCGGCTGAAGCGGTTGAACCTGAACAGAACCTAGTGTTCTGGGCAAATACCTTAGCAGATCCTGTATGCGCTCCGCCCGATGGATGAAGCTGACATAGCCTTTTGGCGCAACCCGCCGAGCGGCGACTTCGAGCCATGTTTTCAAAGGGGTGGCTTCGCCCATGGCCGTTTCGCGCCCTAAGTCGGTTGCTGCATGGCCTGCGGCGCGGTCAAAATAGGGCGGATTGGCGATAACGTGGTCAAATCGTGTTGATTTCACCTGATCCGGCAGCGCCTCAAGATCCGCCTCGATCACTTTAAGATCCGCTTCATTGAGCGCGCCGTTCTCGCGCGCCAAATCCGCATAATCCGGCTGGATTTCCACCCCCGTGAGACTCAGATCCGGCACACGAGCATTGAGACAAAGTGCCGCCGTCCCCACGCCGATCCCAAGCTCCAAAACTGTCTGCCCGGATCGCGCAGGCACCGAGGCCGCCAAGAGCACAGGATCAACGCCAGCGCGATACCCTTTCACCGGCTGGCAGATCCGCACACGGCCGCCAAGGTATTCATTCTCCGAGATTTTTGCAGTCACGGGCGCCCCAAAGGGATCTCATTGTCGCGCATCACCCGTTCGGCGCGCTCGATCATGTCGTCGCGCACCATCAAACGGCGCGGGAAAATACCAATACCGCCCTCAAGAACGCTCATATTTACGTCCATTTCAAAGCAGTCTATACCCTCCCCCTGAAGAAGGGCCGAGGCGAAAGCGATGATCGTTGGATCCGTGGTCCGTAAAAGCTCTTTCATACGAGCGATGTAAGGCCAAGGGCCGGGGTTTGTCGACCCTAGTGACGGGAACGTTATGAGTCTGGATCAGGCAGCACATAAACCACATGAAGCGCTGGCGGCGCTCTTGGCGGACGACATGGGTCGTGTGAACGACCTGATTGCGGCGCGCATGGCAAGCGAGCATGCGCCTCGCATTCCTGAAGTCACAGCGCATCTGGTTGGTGCGGGCGGCAAGCGGTTGCGACCGTTGCTGACTTTGGCGACAGCACAGCTTTGCGGCTACGAGGGTCCCTATCACGTCCATCTGGCCGCGACGGTCGAGTTCATTCACACGGCGACCTTGCTGCATGATGATGTGGTCGACGAGAGCGCGCAGCGACGTGGACGTCCGACGGCCAATCTTTTGTGGGACAACAAAAGCTCGGTTTTGGTGGGCGACTATCTGTTTTCCCGCGCTTTCCAGTTGATGGTCGAAACTGGATCGCTGCGGGTCTTGGACATTCTGGCCAACGCCTCGGCGACGATTGCCGAGGGCGAAGTCCTGCAGCTGACGGCGGCGCAGGATCTGGCGACGGATGAGAGTATTTATCTGCAGGTTGTGCGTGGCAAGACAGCAGCTTTGTTTTCAGCGGCCACCGAAGTTGGTGGCGTGATCGCGAGGGCGGATGAAGCCCACGTCAAAGCCCTGTTTGATTATGGGGATGCGCTGGGGATTGCTTTCCAGATCGTTGATGACCTGCTGGATTATCAAGGCGATACCGCTGCGACTGGCAAGAACGTCGGCGATGATTTTCGTGAACGCAAGCTGACTCTTCCGCTGATCAAAGCCGTGGCCAAAGCGGACACCGAAGAGCGGGCCTTTTGGGTGCGCACGATTGAAAAGGGCAAGCAAGAGGACGGAGACCTCGAGACCGCGCTTGAGCTGCTCAATCGGCATGGCGCGCTAGAGGACACCCGTCAGGACGCTTTGAAATGGGCTCAAGACGCGAAGGATGCTTTGGCCGATTTGCCAGACCACGAGATCAAAACGCTGTTGATTGATCTGGCCGATTACGTCGTTGCACGGATTAGCTAAGGCGTAGGGGCGCTGCCCTTCTGTGCGGGATTGCGCGCAATCCCTCCCATTCACCCCGGGATATTTTCGACAAGAGAAAAGAACGCGCCTGATTTTACCCACCAATTGGGGTGGGCTTGTTGGATGGCATCAAGAGCGGTGTCTGTTTTGGCGCTGTTTGCGGGAAAGAGCGCGAAACAGGTCGCGCCGGATCCTGACATGCGCGCGATCAGTGGGTTGGTTGCCTCAAGGGCGGTCAGGACTTCGGATATCTCGGGGGCGAGACCGCAGGCCGGTGGTTCTAGGTCATTGCGTTGTGTGTGAAGCCAATTGGCAAGATCCTTGGCAGAGTGCCAATTGGGCAAGACGTCCGGCATTGGCGCATTGTCGCGAGATGTCAGAGCCTTGAAAATGCTAGAGGTTGCCACCTCGATACCCGGATTGACCAGCAAAATATCGCAAGGTGGGAGCGCAGGGAGGCGTTCCAGCTTTTCGCCGATGCCGGACATGCGCTGCGGTGCTGGGTAGAGACAGACCGGAAGATCTGCGCCCAAAGGGAGAACGTCTTCGGTTTGCGACAGCGGCAGGTCCCAGAGTTCAGCCAAGGCACGTAGGGTGGCGGCTGCATCTGACGATCCCCCTCCGATCCCGGAGGCGGCTGGCAGGTGTTTTGTCAAAGACAGAGCTGCCGTTCCCGAGGGGTCAAAAAGCTTTGCGGCCTTGAGCATGAGGTTGCGACTGTCTGAAGGGACGCCCTCGGACATCGGGCCTGAAACAGTCAGCGATAACTGGGGTGCAGCACGCGCTTCGATCTCGTCGCCAATATCCGCAAAAGCAACCAGAGAATCGAGCAGGTGATAGCAGTCGGTGCGTTGTCCGGTCACATGCAATGTCAGATTGATTTTCGCCGGGGCGAAGGCCGTGACCTTAGCCGTCATTGGCCACCTGAACCGGGTCGTTGCCTTCGGCTTCCAGAACAGCGTCCAATCCGACATCCAGCTTCTGGCGAATGCGGTCAGGATCGGCTTCGGGTGCGCTGTCTTCGTCGATAAAGGACAAGGCGCGGTGCCATTGGAAACGGGCTTCGGTTTTGCGGCCCACCTTCCAATAGACGTCCCCAAGGTGATCGTTCACAATCGGATCGACTGGCATCAGGGCGGCGGCGCGTTCCATTGGATCTACGGCCTCGTCAAAACGGCCAAGGCGATAGAGCACCCAGCCAAGGCTGTCGACGATATAGCCTGAGTCAGGGCGCGCTTCGACGGCGCGTTCGATCATGCCAAGCGCTTCATCCAGCTTGATGCGTTTTTCGACCAAGGAATAGCCAAGGTAGTTCAGCACCTGCGGTTGGTCCGGATTGAGCTCCAACGCCGCACGGAAATCCGCTTCGGCAGCAGGCCAATCGCCCAGGCGTTCATTGGTGATCCCGCGCGCATAGAGTGTGAACCATTTGCCGTCGCTTGGATCCGTCATCATCGACAGCGCCTTGTCATAGGCCTCAGCCGCCCGTGCGTAGTCCTGTTGCTGGCGGAAGACATCGCCCAATGTGTTGTGAACGATTGGCAGGTCTCCGTGGGTGCGGGCGAGTTGTTCCAGAACTTCGATGGCGGCGTCGATGCGGCCGCTGTGACGCAGCGCCTCTGCGCGGCCAAGTTCTGCGGCATGGAAAGAGATATGATCGGCCGGGACAGACCGATAAGCCTGCGTCGCGAGTTCATATTGCTCCAGGTCTTCCAAGAGTTCCGCAGACAGCAAAAGCGCGTCTACGTGATCGGGGCGCAGGAACTCTGCAGTGCGGGTGTACAGCAATGCATAATCGGGATCCGCTTCGCCTCGCAACGCGTCGGCGAGGGAATAGAAGACTTCGGCAATACCTTCACTCGCGCTGCGCACATGGGTGAAAGGCAGGCGTTTTCCATCGGCCAGATCCGCGCGCACTTGGCGCAGCTGGGGATCCAGATCTTTACCAAAAAGCGCGTCCAGAATTTCGAGGCCGTCGTCATTGCGATCAAGCTGGCTGAGGATCTCGATCTGCGCCATGGCCCCGCGCCGGGTCAGTTGCATGCCCAGCGCGCCTTCGGAGGAATAGATATCCTCGGCCCCAGCGAAATCTCCCACAGAGGCCATCGCCAGCGCTTTGTGATAGAGAGCAAACCCCGCGAGGCCCGGTTCCTGAGCCACAGCATCAAAGCCCGCCACGGTGGCGTTCATATCGCCATCCCCCAATGCGGCCCAAGCCAGGATCAGCCCGTCGACTAAGGGGCCAATACCCTCTTCGGCCTGAATACGTGTCATGACCTCATCAAAACGGCCACGCGCACTGAGATCCGCAATCAACGCCATATTGGCCAGTTGGCTGGACACATCATCGATCGCATCTAAACGACGCGCGATCGGAATGGCTTTGTCCATATTGCCCAAAGACAGATTGGCCAGAACCAGACTTTCCAGCAGAAACGGATCGCTAGGATTGGCAACCAAGAGCCGCGTGTAATAGATCGATGCGGCCTCATAATCATAGCTACTGGCCGCTGCGCGCCCTGCAAGATAGCTGCCTGCAAGCCCTTGGGCTGAGGCCGGAACCGAAGTGACCAGTAGGCTGGTCGCGATGACAAATGACTTTAGCAGGGTGAAACGCACGAGATGTCCTTGATCCATTCAGCAGAGGTAGCCTATCGGGCAGAACGCAAGGGGGCAATGGGCGGCGGCTCGCATTCGCGTGAGCCGTGGCTTTGTCGCTGCGATCTTGCTAGAGGTGGCGCATATTTGCTCATTCTCTGCGATATGGAGCCCCCTTATGCAGGCTATTTCCTCGATTTCCGATCTCGAAGCCCTTTATGACGTGGTGAACCCGCTTTCCATCGAGAAAGTCGCACGACAGTTGACGCCCTTGTACCAGCAATGGATCAATGCCTCGCGTTTCGTGGTGCTGTCCACGGTCGGACCAGAAGGCACGGATGCCAGCCCACGCGGGGACGTGGATCCCGTGGTGCATATCGCAGACCCCGGCACGATCATGATGCCGGATTGGCGCGGGAACAACCGGCTGGATTCGCTGAAGAACATTGTACGGGACGAGCGCGTCAGCCTCATGTTCATGGTACCTGGCTGCACCAATGTTGTACGCGTCAATGGCACAGCCATCGTGACAGCCGATGAAACGCTTTGCGCGCGGTTTGAAAAGAAGAACATCCTGCCCCGCTCGGTCATCGTGATGAAGGTCGGCGAGGCCTATTTCCAATGCGCCAAAGCGTTGATGCGGTCCCGGCTTTGGGCAGGTGAAGACGAGAGCGACAAGACCCCGAGCGCCGGAGATTTCCTGCGCGAAGTCAAAGAGGACTTTGACGCCGAAGGCTACGACAAAAGCTACCCTGAGTACGCGCAAACGCGGCTTTGGTAGTGTTTCGTCGCGTTTCCAAACTTTGAACGTCCGGTTTCAAGTTGACTTTCGGTTAACTTGACGAGAGGACGTGGACGTTAAAAGGCTATGACACCGTCTGGCGTAGCCCGTGTGCTGTTAGAAGGGAAAACTGGATGTCTATTACTGAAGCAGACCTTTTGCAGGCGCGCACCGCTTGGGGTGACGCGCTTATTTCGATCTCTAAAACCTATGAAGATGACGGTATCGACGCAGCGCGCGCACTTGCCAGTGATATTCTGGATGCGGCCTATGGATATAACCTTGGCCCAGTGTTGTTCAAACCCACTTTGGCAAGCGGCGAAAAGACGTTCCGCCCGACAAAAGACGGCGCTTTGGCCTATTTTGTTGGCCATGACGAGAACTACCCGCTGGATGGCGGTTTTGGCATCAAGGGTTGGCGTTCGGTCGACTACGACAGCTCTGCCTTTTTCATCGATGGCGATGTCGGCATGTGGATGGGCTGGGCGAAATTCACGGACAAAGACGGCAACGTCGTTACCGTGAACAAAACCTTTGGCTATAAGAAAGACGAAGAGGGTTCTGTGCGCATTGTCCTGCACCACTCTTCGCTGCCTTTCGAGCCATAAAACCTTACAGAGGCACCCACCGTAGTTTGTATGAAATGGCGGTGGGTACATCTTTTAGCACAACAGGCGTCAAAAAAGACCGCAAGTTCCCCAAAGCGTTTCAGACGTAGCCGCCGCTGAAACCAGCAGGCAGGAAAGCCCCACGAGAAAACCGACTGGAAGTATTTTCTGAACCATCGACACGTCCCACATATCTTGTTTGTGGTACTACGAGTGGCTCAGAAGTTTCCGTCGCTGACTGTCCAAAAAAAAAGCCCGCCAGATCGGCGGGCTTTTTTGATTTACATATTCGGGTAATTCGGCCCGTCTCCGCCTTGCGGCGTGACCCAGGTGATGTTCTGGCTTGGGTCTTTGATATCGCAGGTTTTGCAGTGCACGCAGTTCTGGAAGTTGACCACGAACTCTGGCTTGCCGTCTTTTTCCACGACCTCATAAACGCCGGCCGGGCAATAGCGCTGCGCAGGTTCGTCAAACTTCGGCAGGTTGGTCGCAATCGGCAGGTTTGGATCGGCCAGACGCAGGTGACACGGCTGGCTTTCTTCGTGGTTGGTCGCTGCAAAGCTGACGTTGGTCAGACGGTCAAAAGACAGGGTGCCGTCGGGCTTTGGATAGTCAATCGGCTTGTGCTTATCCGCAGACTCGGTTGCGTCCGCATCGTTTTTGCCATGCTTGAGCGTCCCAAACAGCGAGAACCCAGTGAGCGTCTGGCACCACATATCGAAGCCGCCCAGCGCCAGCGAGGCGGTGAGACCCCATTTGGACCACATTGGCTTGACGTTGCGGACCTTCTTGAGGTCTTTGCCAATCGCGCCATTGCGAACTTCGGTTTCGTAATCGTTCAGCTCATCAGAGGCGCGGCCATCCTGAATCGCCGCATAAGCAGCCTCAGCCGCCGCCATGCCAGAGAGCATCGCATTGTGGTTACCCTTGATGCGCGGCACGTTGACCATGCCAACAGAACAGCCCAACAGGGCCACACCTGGTGCGACCATCTTGGGCATAGACTGATAGCCACCCTCGGAAATCGCCCGCGCACCATAGGCCACGCGTTTGCCGCCCTTTAGCAGTTCGGCGATCTTTGGATGATGCTTAAAGCGCTGGAATTCCATGTAGGGGAAAAGATGCGGGTTCTTGTAGTTCAAGTGAACCACGAAACCGACGTACACTTGATTGTTGTCCAGGTGATAGACGAACGATCCGCCGCCCGCGTTGCTGCCCAGAGGCCAGCCCATGGTGTGGGTCACTTCGCCTTCGTTGTGCTTGGCTGGGTCGATCTCCCAGATCTCTTTCATGCCGACGCCGAACTTTTGCGGCTCTTTGCCCTGCTGCAGGTCGTATTTCGCGATCACTTCTTTCGCGAGCGAGCCGCGCACACCTTCGGACAGGAAGACATATTTGCCGTGCAGCTCCATGCCAGGCTCGGTGTTCTCGCCATAGGATCCGTCCGCCTCTAGGCCAAAGACACCAGCCACAACGCCTTTGACTTCGCCGTTATCGCCGTAAACCAGCTCGGAACATGCCATGCCGGGGAAGATCTCGACGCCCAGCTCTTCGGCTTGCTCGGCCATCCAGCGGCAGACGTTGCCCATCGAGACGATGTAGTTGCCGTGGTTGTTCATCAAAGGCGGCATCGGCGCGTTCGGGATACGGATCTCGCCCGCTTCGCCCAGCATATAGAAGTTGTCTTCTTTGACCGGCACGTTCAGCGGCGCGCCTTTTTCTTTCCAATCCGGGATCAGTTTGTTCAGACCAACAGGGTCCAGAACAGCCCCTGACAGAATATGCGCGCCGACCTCTGAGCCTTTTTCCAGCACGACCACGTCAAGGTCTGCATTCAGCTGCTTCAGACGGATCGCTGCAGACAGACCCGCTGGGCCTGCGCCGACGATGACAACGTCATATTCCATTGCTTCGCGTTCGATTTCCGCCATCTGGCTCACTCCTTGCGTGGCTAGAGTAATAATGTTTCGCCGTTGCTAGCCCGAGTTTACAGAAAACGTCAATCAGAACCCGACGGGAATTAGCTCAGAAACGTAGTGTTACGAATGGATTTTCTGATTTTTAGGCCTTGGCCGAAACGGATTGCCCTAAACTTCAGGAAAACATGCCCTGTTGCTCGGTTTGGCTTGCATTCCCTTACCCATTTGGGTCACTTATTTTAACCCCAAATCACTGGGCACGCCGCTGGCCTGCCCCCTGAGACTTTCTGAGGACGACCGATGGACAAGATCCCCACCACGCGCAAGGGATTTAACGCGCTGGAAACAGAGCTGAAGCAGCTGAAATCCGTGGAACGCCCCGCGATTATCGAAGCCATCGCCGAGGCCCGCGAATTGGGCGACCTCAAAGAAAACGCGGAATATCACTCTGCGCGCGAAAAGCAGGGCTTTATCGAAGGTCGCATCAAAGAGCTTGAGGGCATCATTTCGCTGGCCGAGGTCATCGACCCTGCGTCCCTTTCTGGCTCTGTCAAATTCGGCGCGACTGTCACCGTCGCCGATGAAGACACCGACGAAGAAAAAACCTGGCAGATCGTTGGCGAGTATGAGGCCAATGTGGAACAGGGTCTTTTGAATATCAAATCCCCCATCGCCCGTGCCTTGATCGGCAAGGAAGAAGGCGACAGTGTAGAAGTGCGCACGCCGGGTGGTGTGAAAAGTTACGAGATCGTCGAGATTGCCTACGTGTAAGCTCGGCACAGGGTGAACCGGGGGCCTCATGGCCGATGATCAAGACAGCCAGCCAACACCGATTGGCCTGTATAGCCGTCCAAACGCACCGAGCGTGACGGGGGTGGAACTTGTCGCCGTTGCTTTGACGGTGGTTTGGATCGCCGCCTGCGTGGTGTTCTTTGTGGTTCTCGACCCCGACGCCTCCGGATTGGATTCGCTGCGTTTCGTGATGACGATGCTCGCGGTTTTCATGCCGGTTGCGATGATCTGGGTTGCGGCCTTTGTTGCGCGCTCTAGCCGCGTGATGCGCGAAGAGGGACGTCGTTTGCAGGTGTCGATTGACGCGCTTCGGCAGAATTACACGGGGCAGGTTCAGGCGTCTGGACGCGGGTTAGAGCCTTCGATCGCCAAGAAGCTCGATGAAATCGCCGCGGCGCAACGCAAGACGGAATCGGCCATTGCGATGTTCTCGACGTCGCGGGATGCAGTTCAGGCGGCGCGTCCGATTGCAGAGACTGCGCCTGAAGTGGATCTAGAAGATCAGGGGTTTCTGGCTTTGGGGACGACCGCGGAAGATATCACGCCGCCGCTTGAGAAAGACGACTTTATCCGCGCTTTGCATTTCCCTGAGAATGCGGAGGACCAGTCGGGCTTCAATGCTCTGCGGCGTGCTCTGAAAGATCGTCAGGTCTCGCAGCTTGTGCAAGCGGCGCAGGATGTGCTGACGCTGCTTAGTCAGGACGGCATCTATATGGATGACCTGCGCCCTGATCTGGCGCGCCCCGAGATTTGGCGCATGTTTGCGGAAGGTAAACGCGGGCGCGAGATCGCTTCGCTTGGCGGCGTGCGGGATCGTTCCTCGCTGGCGCTTGCAGCTGGACGGATGAAACAGGATCCGATTTTCCGCGACGCGGTACATCATTTCCTGCGCCGGTTTGATCAGTCTTTCGTGGATTTTGAGAAAACCGCTAGTGACGCGGATATTGCCGCTTTGGGCGACACACGGACAGCTCGGGCCTTTATGCTGTTAGGCCGTGTGGCGGGCATCTTTGATTGATTGGGGCTGCGCCCGAAGATTGAGTATTTCTGGCAAGATGAATTGGGCGTCAGAGCCCGAAATCCGCGTAGGAGATATAGCGCACTGGGGTTCCAGGCGTGATGTCCTGCGCTTCGTCGGACAGCTCAACAAGCCCTTCCGCCCAACTTAGACCCGAGATGCGGCCGGATCCTTCAGAGGGGAAGACTTCGACCTGTCCTTGCCTCACGCGCGCGCGCAGGTATTCGCGACGCCCTGCCTTTTTGGATTTGGAGAAAGCAGCCGGCAGCATAAGGCCCTGGGGAATGTCCCAGCTTTGCCCGGCCATCAAGCGCATCACAGGGCGCGCAAGGATCAAAGTACAAACCATCGCAGCGACCGGATTGCCCGGAAGACCAAATACAGGAGTTCCTTCCCACACACCCAGCGCCAAAGGCCGGCCCGGTTTGATCGCGATCCGCCAAAGCGCCATGGTGCCGGTTTCATTCAGAAGCGCGGACATGTGGTCCTCGTCTCCGGCAGAGGCCCCGCCTGAGGTGAGGATAACATCCGCCTCTTGGGCCGCACGGGTGAGGCCATCCTTCAGAACGTCGCGCTGGTCAGGCATGCGTCCCATGTCGATGGGTTCGTGGCCAAGCTTCTTGATTGCCGCCAAAAGCATGGGGCGATTGGCGTCGTAGATCTGATCATCGCTGGCGGCAGCCCCCGCCTCGGTCAACTCATCCCCGGTTGAGATCACGGCCACACGCAGAGGCTTGTGAAACGTCACGCGCCCAACGCCCGTGGCTGACAGAAGCCCGAGGTCGGCGGGGGTTAAGCGATGACCGGCCGGGAAGAGCGTCTCGCCCGCTTGCACATCTTCGCCCGCTTTGCGCGCATTGGCCCCAATTTTGAGGGGGCCGTGAAAAGCGATATGGCCGTCTTCGAGTTGGACGTCTTCTTGCAGGATGACCGTATCCGTACCCGCAGGCAAATTTGCACCGGTTAAAACGCGCAAAGCGTGGCTGTCTGGCACTCTGCCGTCAAAAGGCTGCCCTGCCGCAGAACGGCCTTCGCATAATGGCACGCGATGCACGCCCTCTTTGTACTGCGCGCCGGTCAGCGCATAGCCATCTACTGCGCAATTCGCATGAGGTGGATGGGACCGCTCGGCCACCGCAGGCTCTGCCAAGATCCGATCAAGCGCGTCCGCAACTGGCAAAACCTCTGTTTCGGTGACGCCTGACATACGAGACTGCAAAAGCGCCAAGGCCTCATCCACCGGTGTCCAATGCACCCCGGGTGGCAAGGCAAAACAGTCGTTCTTTAAGGGCGGCGGCCTGGTCATTTTTCAAGATCCAAATGGCGCGTGATGAATTTCGCAATCGCTGCGATATCATCGAGGTCAAACTGCGGAATGAAGCGATCCAGTGAGACGGGTGCGTCAGTTGCCAAAGCCACAACGGAGGGCGTGTTGGCTGCGATAAGCCCTTGGCTGGTTTCGGCCCGATGCGCCTCGATTTTCGGATGGTCTTCGGCCTTGAAGCCCTCGATCAGAACCAGATCCACCGGCGCGAGACGGGCGATCAGATCGTCCAGTGTCGGCGGCGCGCCACGGTGCTCTTTCAGGATCGCATAGCGCGCATCTGAGGCAAGCATGACCTGTGAGGCTCCGGCCATGCGATGTTTATGGGTGTCGGTGCCTTTGGGGTCCAGATCCACCGAATGATGGGTGCGTTTGACGGTAGAGACCGTGATCCCTTTGGCAGTGAGCTCTGCGACAAGACGTTGTGTCAGCGTGGTTTTGCCCGCGTTCTTCCAGCCGGTGATCCCAAAGCGTTTCATGCCATCGCCTCATAGATCGCACGAGCGGCTTCAAGGTCCTCGGGAGTATTCACGTTGAAGAACGGATTGAAATCGGTGTTCGGGAATTCGGCCGTGGCCGCATCATGCGTGTCGGTCCACATAACCACTTTGCGCAGCCCGTCGGTCAAAGCTTGGCGTAGCTCTTCGCGCAAGGCAACTGGCCAAAGTCCGAATGTTGGCTGGCGCCAGAGCTTGCCGTCATCGTCGCGGCTTGCGGCCAGTGCGAGCGGCATGCTCCCTGAAGCGGCCTGAAGTTTGCCAACCAAATTCTCTGGGAAAAACGGCGTGTCGGCGGCCACGCTGACGATGCTGTCGGCACCCTGCTCTGCGGCCCAGTCGAGACCCGCCAGCACACCCGCCAAGGGGCCCGGATGGCCTGCGAGGCTATCGGGAAGCACGGACAACCCTGTATCTGCGAAACGGGCGGCATCGCCATTCGCGTTCAGAGCAATACCCCTGACTTGCGGTGTGAGCCGCGCGATGACCAGATCCAGAAGGCTTTGATCGCCGAGCATCAGCCGCCCCTTGTCGCCGCCGCCCATGCGCGTGGCACGTCCGCCGGCGAGGATCACTCCGAGCGGGGCACTCATGTGATTGCCCCTTTGCGGCGGCTTTTCTTGGGGTCGTCGGCGACCGAGGAAGGGTCCGCGTCATAGGTCAGACGTTCTTGCCCCGACAGGCAGATAAACCGCGCGCCGCGCAGGCGGCCAATCAGCGTCAAACCAACCTGCTGAGCGATTTCCACGCCCCATGCCGTAAACCCAGAACGACTAGCCAGCGCAGGGATGCCCATGAGGGCGCATTTGATCACCATTTCCGAGGTCAGACGACCGGTTGTATAAAGCAGCTTATTGTCCGGAGATGTGCGCGTCTCGAGCATCCATCCAGCGATTTTGTCGACGGCGTTGTGGCGGCCCACGTCCTCCATATAGACCAACGGGCGGTTGCCTTCGCAGAGCACGGTGCCGTGAATCGCGCCCGCCTCAAGGTAGAGCGACGGCGTTCGGTTGATGATGGAGGACAGTTGATAAAGGTCGCTTGTACGGATGGACAGCAACGGCAGCTCAAGATCCTCAAGCCCTTCCATCATGTCGCCAAAAACCGTGCCCACGGCGCAGCCGCTGGTGCGGGTCTTTTTCTTGAGCTTATCTTCGTGGTTGGTTTCCTGCGCGGTGCGCACGACGACGGTTTCGAGTTCCTCGTCAAATTGCACGGCTGTGACCTGGTCCGTGTCAGACAACATCCGTTGATTGCGCAGAAAACCAAGCGCCAGATACTCGGGGTAATCCCCGATGGTCATCGCGGTCACGATCTCTTGGCTGTTGAGGTAGATCGTCAGAGGGCGTTCTTCGACCACCGACGTGTCCACCGGCTGACCGTTGTGATCCACACCGGCGACAGACCGCGACAAGCCAGCCCCCGAGGGGTTCGGCGCGATTAGATACGTGTGGTCATTTAACTTTGCCAATTGCAAGACTCACTGAGCGGGATTAGGCGTTATGCGTTGGTAAAACTAGGCATTTTGGATGAGTACGACCACCACGAAATCGTCATTTTGGCAAGGATTGCGCGACGGGCTGCCGTTTATTCTGGTGATCGTCCCGTTTTCGGCGCTCTTCGGAGTGGTCGCGACCGAGGCTGGATTGAACGTTTATGAAACGCTGGCCTTCTCAGTTGTCGTGATCGCAGGCGCTGCGCAGTTCACCGCGGTGCAACTGATGATGGACAATACGCCGACCATCATTGTGATCCTCTCGGCCTTGGCTGTGAACCTCAGGATGGCGATCTATTCCGCCTCGCTTGCGCCCTATCTACGTGATGCCAAGATCTGGCAACGCGCGCTGGTGGCCTATGGTACGGTCGATCAAAGCTATGCGTTGTCAGCCGCGAAATACGAGAACGAACCTGACATGACCACGGCCCAACGTCTGGCCTATTTTTCGGGCTGTTTGGTACCAGTGCTACCGCTTTGGTATGGGTTCACTGTCGTCGGTGCTTTGGGTGGCAAGGCCGTACCTGACTCATGGGCACTCGATTTCGCGGTGCCACTGTGTTTCCTAGCCATGATCGGGCCGATGTTGCGCACCCTGCCCCATTTGACGGCAGCGCTGGTGTCCATTGCAGCGGCACTCGGCTTTGCCTGGGTTCCGTTCAACCTTGGCCTCTTGATCGCCGCATTCCTCGCTATGGTCGCGGCTGTGCAATGCGAATCCTTTCTTGAGCGGAGATCTAAAACATGAGCGAACATCCGGATCTCTGGCTGATCATAGTGGCCCTTGGGCTAGGCAGCTTTGGCCTGCGCTTCATGTTCACGGGGCTTTTGGGATCCTGGTCGATGCCCGCAATCATCCTGCGGCATCTGCGCTATGCGGCGGTGGCTGTCTTGCCGGGACTGGTCGCGCCGCTGGTTCTGTGGCCCAGTGCAACGGACGGGCAGATCGATCCGGCCCGCCTGACGGCTGCAGTGGTCACTTTGGGCGTCGCGATGATCTTTAAACGCGTGCTCTTGGCCATCGTGACCGGAGCTGGCACGTTGTTTTTGATGCTGTATCTGATCGCTTAAATCAGCGTTCGTATTCAGGGACGAATTCTGCGAGCACTTTTGATTTGTCGTCGCCGTCGTATTCGTAGAGACGCTCAAAGGTGGCGCCTTTCTCGGCGAAATAATCCATAAGCTTGCGCGGATAGAACGACTGTGGTGCATCCTCAAATCCGGGCAGTTGACCGACCAGAGCCGAGGTGGATTTTGCACAATAGGATTGCTGCACAGCAGGATGATTGACCGCCAATTGCAATGCCATTTCAGCCACTTCAGGCGAGACGACCAGTTCCTGAATCACGACGTGATAAGTCTCGCGTGCGTGGAAACGGGTGTATTGATCAACGAGATAAGGGGTCATTCCATAGACCGTATCATTACGCGACACGATCTGAGGGTGGCGGAAAGAGCCCGCCGGATCAAAGGCAACCCGTTGGCTGCCGTTGATCAAAATAGAGGTATGTGCCCCAGAACCGCTGCGGTTTGACAACATTGTAAACAGCGTCAGCTTGGGTGGCCCATTATGGGTATAGGCAGCACGCTGGACCTCTTCGAGCGTTGCTCCGCCTTGATTGGGCACCGTACAGGCGCTTAGCAAAAGCGGGAACACAAGAAGAATTACGGCCTTAAAAAAACGCGCCATACCACTTACTCCTGAAACGGGTTTAGCCGTTTACAATCGCGATAAAGATCAGAAGCGCGACGGAAACAGCTGCGACCCAGGTCGAGCCTTTGATAAAGCCCGCGAAAGCTTTTTCCTGTACTTCAATGTTCATCGAACCGTGTTCATGTTCAGCCATGAGAGATGTCCTTGTATCTGGTGTTAGGGGCTGGATACTGGATTCCCGAGATACTGTCACCACACCTTCGTGTCAGCGCGGCGAAGAATCGCGCTTTAGGTGTTTTTCTGCAAGTCTTGGGCCAGCCGAAACCCTATGCGGTTGGGCTCTGGCAGCTCTTTGGGCTTGGGTAACGCACGCAGCATCACGTTGAGCTGGCTGACGTGTTGCACCAATTGGGTTTTCGCGCCGATGTCGTCTGTGCCGTAAAAGGTCACGATGTCCGGATCGAAATAGCCCATGCCTTCGATGCGCAGAACACCGACATCGCCGCCGGCAAAGCCCATGGCGACTTCGTGTTCATTGTCGAGCTGCTTCTCGAAATTCTGGATATAGAGGATCAGACGCTCATAGGCCCATTCGGCCGCGCTTTTCTGTTCGAGCGGTTTCTCGGCGACGGTGGTTGGCAGATCCGTCTCGGCCTCACCGTTGGCATGCGCCTCATAGCGCTTGGGCAGGGCCGCGGCTTCCAAAGCCTCTGCAGAGGTTTTGATATCGTTGTTCATGTCGCGTCACCCTTTTCACTAAGCCTTGGCTTGCCAGACCCAAGCGCCGTCCTCGCGCATGGTGCGGCTGGCTTTGCCAGTTTGATACAGGTGATTGAGATGGGCAAATGCTTCCACCAAAGCAAGCCCATATTCGCCGGCACCGATTTTTCGCTTGAACAGCGGCGGGAAGCAGTCGCCTGCGACCCGGGGTTCTGCAATGAAATCCTCAAGGCGTTTGAGCGCACCGTGATGGTTGTCGATCAACTGGCGCATGCGCAGCGGCAGACCTGTGAATGGTGTTTTATGTCCGCCCAAGACCAGATGATCTTCGCGCGCATATTGGCTGAGCCGTTCACAGGCCTCCATCCAATCGCCCACCGGATCAGCTTCGGGTTCGGTGGCATAAACACCAATGTTTGAGCTGATCGAAGGCAGGATCTGATCGCCTGACAGCACCAGATTGTCATCGCGGCTCCAGAAGGTCGCGTGTTCGGGCGCGTGGCCGTTGCCGATGTGGACGTCCCAGTCGCGACCACCAATGCGGATCACATCGCCTTCTTTGATGCGTTTGAACCCAAGCGGCATGGGGTGGACGACATCAGCAAAGTTGAAGGGCCGCTCGTTGCGGCGGGCTTCAAGGATCTGGGGATCCATGCCAGCGGATTGATAAAAGGCCACGGTTTCCTGCGCGGGCACCGCCTGTTCGTCCAACTGCAACATACGTGAAAACAGCCAAGCGGTGCGGGTGGCCCAAAGCGTCGCGCCATGCTCGGACTGAAACCAACCCGCCAAGCCTACGTGATCTGGATGGTGGTGGGTGACAATCACGCGCCCAACAGGTTTTCCAGCCAATGGGCCAGCCAAAACCTTATCCCAGATCGCGCGGGATCGTTTGGAGGCGAACCCGGTATCGACAATGGTCCAGCTGTCACCATCATCCAGCGCATAGACATTCACATGATCCAGCGCCATCGGCAAAGGCAACCGGATCCAAAGCACCCCTTCTGCGACTTCGATGGCCTCTCCTTCGGCAGGAGGCTCGGGCCAGGGGTACCTTAGTCCGGTTGGTGCATTCATGACGCTAAGTCTTCCTCACTCAGCGCGTAGAGATCCGCTGCGCCCGCCATAGCGTGGGCGAAGAGCCCCACATGTTCCGGCAGCAAGCGTTTGATATAAAACCGCGCCATTTTCGTACGAGGACCATCGGTAGCTTCGGCCACCGCAGCCTTCAAGTGGTAATGCGCGCCAAGAACGCGGGCAAAGCCGCGCAGGAACGGAACCGCGCCTGCGAAACGTTCATTCAGCTCACCTTGACCCACCATCCATTCGGTCGCCTCGCGCAGTGTCTCGGACGCCTGCCACACAGGTTCCGCCAGCTCTGGGTGAGAGCTTTTGATGCTTTCAGCAAAGCTTTCGATATCATCGACCAACCGATAGGCCGCTTCGCCGCCATCCATCAGCTTGCGCGCCACGAGGTCCATAGACTGAATGCCATTGGTACCTTCGTAAATCGCGGTCACGCGCACATCACGGGAATATTGGGCTGCGCCGGTTTCTTCGATAAAGCCCATGCCGCCATGGATCTGCACTCCAGAATTGGCAACATCGATACCAACATCCGTCCCGAACGCTTTGGCAATCGGCGTCAGGAAGGCCGCGCGGGCTTTCCATTCTGCTTCGCCGGTTGCGTGGCCCATGTCGATGGACAGCGCGCAATCTGCCGCGATGGAACGCGCTGCAAAGATGTCTGCCTTCATAGAGGTCAGCATGCGGCGCACGTCCGCATGATCCAGAATAGTGCCAGTGCCGCCCTCAATCGGGCTGCGACCCTGCTTGCGGTCAAGCGCATAGGCCAAAGCGTGCTGATAGGCCCCTTCGGCGGCCCCGATCCCTTGGGCTCCGACACCCAAACGCGCGTTGTTCATCATGGTGAACATGCATTTCATACCGTCATGTTCTTGGCCAACGAGCCAGCCCTTCGCGCCGTCAAACTGCATTACAGCGGTCGGAGAGCCATGCAGGCCCATTTTGTGCTCAAGACTCACGACCTTAAGGCTGTTGGCGATGCCGGGGTCGCCGTTTTCATCAGGGATGTTGCGCGGCACGACAAAGAGGCTGATGCCTTTTGTGCCAGGCCCTCCATCGGGCAATCGCGCCAAAACAAGGTGAACCACGTTTTCGGTGAAATCATTGTCCGCCCAGCTGATATAGATCTTTTGACCTGTGACAGAGTAAGTTCCGTCGCCATTTGGTTCCGCTTTAGAGGACAAAGCACCCACGTCCGATCCCGCATGCGGCTCTGTCAAGTTCATGGTGCCGCACCATTCGCCAGACACTAATTTCGGCAGGTATGTCGCCTTCAGTTCATCGCTTGCGTGCGCCTCAAGAGCTTCGACCTGGCCTTGGGTCATCAGAGGGTTCAACTGCAAGGACAAACATGCGCCCGCCATCATCTCGTTCACGGCGTGGGTGACCGACAGAGGCAAGCCCATACCGCCGAACTCTGGGCTGGCGGAACTGGACACCCAGCCGCCTTCCGCAATTGCCTTATACGCGTCGCCAAAGCCCGGCGAGGTGCGCACCTTGCCGTTTTCCAGATAGGCTGGCGTCAGATCCCCATTGCGTTGGACCGGCGCCATGATCTCATCACACATGCGCCCCGCCTCGGTGAGAACAGCAGAAACGGTATCAGCATCCGCTTCGGAGAACTTCTCAGTGCTCGTGACCTGAGTCAAAGGCACGACGTTCTCAAAGATGTATTCATAGTCGGAAACAGGGGAGCGATACGGCATTTCGGTCTCTATTCGGTTGGCTTTAGCTAGCGGGGCTTGTATTGGGCTTTGATCCCAAAGGTAAATCGGCAACGGGAAACCAGCCATTAAAACGCGGCGTCAGGACGATGAGTGACCTTACGAAAATCATGCTTTCGGCGGATGAAACCGGGTTTGCGCGGGCTGCGGACCTTTGGAAATCGTGCGGTTTGGTCGCGTTTCCCACCGAAACGGTCTATGGGCTTGGCGCGGATGCGCGCAAGGATTTGGCGGTTGCAAAGATCTTTGAAGCCAAAGAGCGCCCGACCTTCAACCCTTTGATCGTACATGTCGCGTCGATCGCCGCCGCGCAGGAACTGGTTCATTGGAACGACGACGCGGATCGGCTGGCGCAGGCCTTTTGGCCCGGACCTCTGACTTTGGTTTTACCGTTGAAAGACTCGGCGGGCATTTCGCCACTGGTGACGGCGGGAAAAGACACGCTTGCTGTGCGTATGCCAGCCCATCCGGTCGCGCAGGCTTTGCTGGCGGCCTTCCAGGGCCCAATCGCCGCACCCTCGGCAAACCCATCAGGACGGATCAGCCCAACCGAGGCCACACATGTCGCCGAAGGGCTGGGCACGCGCGTTAATGGTATCGTGGACGGCGGCGCCTGTGATGTGGGTGTCGAAAGCACAATCGTTGGCCTGTTTGACGCCCCGACTTTATTGCGCCCCGGTGGATTGCCTCTTGAGGCTATAGAGGCCGCGATTGGCACTCCCCTCAAGACGCTTTCAGGCCAAATCGCAAATGATGACCTGACAGCGCCCGGGCAACTGGCCTCTCACTATGCGCCCGGTGCGCAGGTGCGCTTGAACGCAACTCAGGCCCATGACGGCGAAGTCATGTTGGGCTTTGGCGATATCGCCGGAGATCTGACACTCTCAGCCTCTGGCGACCTTCGAGAGGCGGCGGCCAATCTTTTTCACCACTTGCATCGTTTGGACAAAATGGGCGCACAAGGGATCGCAGTGGCGCCGGTGCCTAATCATGGGCTTGGCCTTGCCATAAATGATCGCCTAAGCCGCGCCGCTGCACCACGCGATCTTTAGGCCCGTCCGGCTGTTCCCGACAAAAGCTGCGGATCAACGCCGATCTGTTTCAGCGCACCGTCCCATTTGTGTTCGTCCTCTTCGACGAAGATCAGATGTTGATCCGGTTCCGCAATCAGCCAGCTGTTTTCTTTGATTTCATCTTCAAGCTGGCCCGGCCCCCATCCAGCGTAACCAAGGCTAAGGATGGCAAATTCTGGTCCAGACCCGCGATTGATTTCTTCTAGAACATCCAAGGTGGCTGTCATCGAAAACGAGTCCGTCACCTTAAGGGACGCCCCCTCAGAATTGTAGTCTGACGAATGCAACACAAACCCGCGCCCCCGCTCGACCGGTCCGCCAAAATGCACGGGCAAACGATGGGAATCATCGGGCTGATTATCATCCTGCTTGGCCAAAATCTCGGACAGCTTCATAAATCCGAGGAATTTGTTCACGATCAAACCCATCGCCCCCTCCTCGCTATGCGCACACATAAAGACGACGGAACGGGAAAAACGAGGGTCTGCCATGCTCGGCATAGCCACTAACAACTTGCCGGTAAGGTCAGAATTTTCATCAAAAGGCACGAAAAGGTCCGGAAACTTAAAATATCTGATTTCTAAAGTGGAGTCTGACGCTCAAAGGTTCAAGCGCAATTTCCTTTAGTTTACAAATGTAACACGCAATCGCTTGAAAGTGAGTTGGCATTTACCACGCACTCGCGCATGTCTCTATGTATGAAAACCACACGTTTTGCGCTTAGCGCCTCATTTATGACAGTCCTTTTGTCTGCTCCGATTGCGGCGCAGGGCTCGGATTTGCACCTGCCTGATATCACGGCGGAAATCGTGCAGGGCTGGACCCGTGCTGACGGCAGTATGATCGGCGCATTGCGTATTTCGATGGCAGGCGGTTGGAAGACCTATTGGCGCACGCCGGGCGATGGCGGCATTCCGCCTCGCATGGACTGGTCTCAATCGCGGAACTTGAAGGGCATGTCGGCGGTTTGGCCTGCACCAGAGGTTTTCGTTGATAACGGTATGACGTCCTTTGGGTTTGTCGACGAGTTGATGCTCCCGCTGATTGTCACGCCTCGCAAAGATGGTCGTGATGTCGAACTGAACGGGTTTTTGCAGATTGGAGTCTGCAAAGAGGTTTGTATCCCATATTCGCTGGATGTCAGCGGATCTCTGGACCCATCTCAAACCAAGATCGTCGCACCCATTGCCGCGGCGATGGCTGAACAGCCCTATTCCCCAAAAGAAGCTCAGGTCAGCAAGGTCAGCTGCCGTATTGCTCCGTCAGATGATGGGCTGGCGGTCAGTGCCCTCATCGACATGCCATCCACAGGTGGCCGCGAGTTTGCGATCATTGAAACGACGAACCCAGAGCTTTGGGTGCAAGAGGCCGTTGTCACCCGCGACGGGTCTCAGTTGACGGTGTCCAGCGATGTGATCCATGTCGAGCAAGCGCCGTTCTTTTTGCAGCGCAGTGACATGACGATCACCGTGATCGGCACGGACTATGCGGTCGAAATTGAAGGGTGTCAGGCGGGCTGACGCCCCCGCCTGCGCAGCGCCAGAACAAGACCAGCAATCGCGTAGCTGACAATCACCAGCACCAGAACGCCTGCCAAGAAAAGTCCCATCGCCGCGAAATCTCCGTCCTGAGGAACCCAGCCTGGCAAAGCATTCGCAACAAGCGGGTGCAGGGTTTGGTAGACCAGTGACCACCCGAGCGTCAAAACCAGCCACCCCGCGATCGCCAAACTCAACGGTACCATCACTAACTGAGTCGCGCGTGCCTTCATCGCGTGTCGCAGCGCGGTGAACTGGCGTGCCACATCCTGCTGCATCGCCAAAAGCGCTGGCACCACGATCAACACAAGCAGAACGCCAAACCCAAGGCCATAGACCAGCGTGATCACCGTCGGCTTCAGGAACTGAGCCTGAACAGAGCGTTCAAACAACAAAGGCGTCAGACCCAAAACCGTCGTCAATGTGGTCAACATCACGGGCCGCAACCGATCCGCTGTGCCTTCGATGATCGAGGGCACCAATCCGCGCTCTTTGGCGTGTTCATCAATCGTCGTCACCAAAACAATCGAGTCATTGATGATGATCCCCGTCATGCCCAAAAGGCCCACCACGGTGAACATCGACAGAGGCACATCCCAGTAATTGTGGCCCCAAATCGTGCCGACCAAGCCAAACGGAATGATCGCCATCACAACCAGAGGCCGCGTCCAACTGCTAAAGACCCAGGCCAAAACCAGATATATCGCAGACAGGCACAGGATCAGGCCGGTACGCGCGTCGTTGAGGAACTCGTTTTCCTGCTCTGCCAGACCTGACAGACGCCATTCCACCTGCTGTACACTGGCGATTTCGGGCAAGATCTCTTCTTGCAAGGCGCGTTGGATCTCCGTCGCTTGATCTGCGTTGTCCTCGGAAATGTCGCCGGTCACCGAGATCACGCGGATGCCGTTCTCGCGCCGCACGGTCGAAAAGCCGGTGCGGCGGTCCACGCTGACGATATCGGCCAAGGGGACATAGTTCCCGTCCGGCGTGCGCATCATGGAACGCTCAAGGAAATCGGACGTCAGTTCTCCGTCCGGCAGTTCGATCTGGATTGAGGCCGTCCGCACCCCGTCAGGATAGGTCGCTGCCTCAAGCCCGTTTAGACGATGACGTAGGACGCGCCCAAGCCCGTCAATCGTAAAGCCAAGCGCCTGCCCTTGTGGGGTAAGCTCGAGGATCAACTCTTCTTTGTCATAAGGCAGCGTGTCTTCGACCGCAGACACCTCGGGGTACCGCAAAAGCGCTGTTTGCAACTGCTCAGAGGCAGCTTTGAGCGTTTCCGCATCGGCGCCGTAGAACATCACATCCAAGGCGTCCCCACCGGGACCAGATCGCCAACCACGGAAGCTGATCGTCTCAGCCAAAGGATGCCGGTTCACGCGATCCTGCAGGTCGGCCACAAAGGCGAAACTGGAATAGGGCCGCAGATCCGCGTCAATCAATTCAATCGAAATCGCGCCCAGCTGATCCGCCGTCCGCTGATCCGCGCCTGCCAAACCTCGGCCAGAGTTGCCTCCGACCTCGGCGATCACAAAGGCTAGCGGGTTACGACCGTGACGTTCTTCGTATTCCTTGCCCAAGGCCTCTGTCGCCCGCTGCATTTCACGCATCATGGCCAGCGAATCCTCGCGGGTCGCATCTGAGGACATCAGGAAGTTGCCCGTGACCGATCCCCGTTCCGGGGCGTTAAAGAAACGCCATTGCACTTCACCCGTCATGAAAACGCTGATCTGAGTGGCCAAAAGCGTGATCGTCCCCGCCAGAACCGGGTAACGGGCCCAGATTACAAAGGCCATAATACGGCGGAATATCGTATCGCGGAACCAGCGGAAGCCGTGGTTCACGACTCGGCTTGGCCAATCGTACCAATGCTCTTTCGCGCTATGCACAAGCGCGTGGCGCATGTGGTTGGGCAGGATCAGGAAACACTCAACAAGCGAGGCGATCAGCACCACGATCACGGTGAAGGGGATATCGATGATCAGATCGCCGAAACGCCCGCCAACGGCTGTCAGGCCAAAGAAGGCGATGACAGTGGTGAGCGTCGCCGCAAAGACCGGCATGAACATCCGACGTGCCGCATTCTCGGCGGCGACGGCGGGGGCTTCGCCCAGCCGTCTGGCGCGCGCGTCGGCGTGTTCTCCGACCACGATAGCGTCATCCACCACAATGCCGAGCGTGATAATCAGCCCGAACAAAGAGATCATATTGATCGTGATGCCTGCCAAATACATCAATGCCACAGCGGCACACATGGCGACGGGGATCCCGGCTGCGACCCAAAAGGCGATGCGCGCATTCAAGAACAGGAACAACAGCATCAAAACAAGGCCGAGCCCCATTAATCCATTGTCCAACAAGAGGTTCAAACGCCCGCTGATCGCTTCAGCGCGGGTGCGGATCAACTCGATGCTCGCGCCTTGCGGCAGAGTGGCTTGCAGAGCATCGGCCACGGTTTGCACCTGCTCTTGAATGGCAATCGCGTCGCCTTTTTCAGACCGGTCCACGCGGACGGAAATCGCCGCGAGGTCTCCGACAAAATAGCTGCGGGTGCGGTCGGCGCCTTCGACAATCACCGTGCCAATGTCACCCACAGTCAGCGAAGACCCATCCGCATTGCTGCGCAAAACGATATCGGAAATCTGCGCGGCGCTGCGTTTTGCCACGCCTGTACGCACGCGCGCATTCGCGCCTGCAACGTCTCCGGCAGGGTCTGCATCGACCTCTTGCGCAATCGCTTCGGCGATTTGGGCCATCGAGATGTCATGGGTGATCAAATTGGCCGAGGGAACTTCGATCACGGTGCGCGGCGCGGCAACGCCTCGGATCGTGGTGCGCGTGACGCCTTCGGCAAACAGCCGCGTCACGAATTCATCCGCAAAACGCCCGAGTTGTTCCGCATCAAGCGGGCCGCTGATGACCACATCGGTCACACGATCTCGCCACGCGCCGCGCCGGACATTCGGATCGTCCGCATCCTCAGGTAGCGTGGAAATCGCATCCACCGAGGTCTGCACATCATCCGCTGCACGCGCCATGTCCCAACCGGGCTCAAAGTCCATCGTGATCGAGGCGCGCCCTTCTGTCGACCGCGCCTCGGTGCTTTCCACGCCTTCGACGCTTAGCAATACCGGTTCCAGCACCTGCACAATGGCGCTATCGACGTCCTCGGCCCCTGCCCCATCCCAGTTTACGGATACGGTCACATTGTCGATGATCACATCCGGAAAGAATTGCGCCCGCATCTGCGGCGCAGCCGAAAAGCCAGCCATGATCAGGATGACCAGAAGAAGGTTTGCTGCTGTGCCGTGGCGCACGAAATACGACAGGATGCCTTTGGCTGAGTCAGATACGCGGGACGCCATGGCTTAGCCCCCCATTCTCTGTTCGAGGCGATTGACCAGCCGCGCGGGTACCTCATTGCCCTGAAGCTGACCCAGAACCCGTTGTTTGGCCTCGGCGGGCATCCGGTTGTTGGCTTCGACAAAGGCCACCAGTTTTGCGCGGCGCTCATCCGTTAGGGCAACCATTTCCGGCGCCTGAGGCGCTTCGATCTTGGCCCCTTCGCGGATCGGCTTCACCTTGATCCCAACACCCAAAACCGGAGACAGGCGGGCGACGACTTCGCGGCCCGCGAGCTCGCGACCGCGCACGATGATCTGATCTTCTTGTCGACGCAACATGCGCACGGGCAGGGCTTCGAGGCGATCCCCTTCGCCCAGCACCAAGACATCGCCTTGCGGCGTCAGGGCTGATGATGGGATGGCAATCACGTTGTTCAGGACAGGCTCCTGAACCGAGACTTGCACGAAGTCATCGGGCTTAAGACCCCTAGGCGCATCCAGAGTGGCAAAGACCAGACGTCCGGTTTGACCCTCACCCACGGCTGCACTGTCGCGGCTGATTTTACCTGTCGCAGTCAGATCGATGCCACTGACATTCAGCGCAACGGTCACGTCCGAGGCATTGAGGCGGCCATTCTCATCCAGAAGCCTTGCATACTGCGCTGTGGACACCCGAAAGGCCACTTCGAGGGCGTTTGGATCGATAAGCTGGGCGATGCGTTCATTGGCTGTCACCAAGCCTCCGGTCACGACAGAGACCTCGGCGAGCGTGCCCGTGAAATCGGCGCGGATCATGCGATCCTCGAGATTGCGTTCGGCTTCGGCCACAGCGATGCCTGCGCGCTCGAGCGAGGTCGCGGCCTGATCAACGCGGGCTTCGGCATTTGCAAGCGCCTGCCGACGGGACAAGGTAGATTGGCGGGCCGAGGCGAGGTTCAACTCAGCGGCTTCAATCGCTGCCGCTGTACCAACGCCGCGCGCCTCAAGATCCTGCTGACGCGCTAGCGCTTTGGCGCGCAGTTCTGCCTGCTCCATCGCAGCGGACACATCGTCCTGCGCCAAGAGCAATCCGCGATCCGCGTCGCGTACCTCGGCCTCCGCTTCGCGCCATTCTGTTTGGGCGCGAGCCAAAGCGTCGCGTGCATCGGCATCATCGATCCGCAGCAACAGATCGCCAGCCGCGACTTGCCCACCTTCTTCGAAGTCCTCAGAAAGCTCTACAATCGCACCTCCCGCAGCGGTCCGGAGTTCAAGCGTGCGGCGGCTTTGGATTTCGCCAAACACTGTCAGAACAGGCGCGATATCAGCGGGCGTTGCGGGTACAACATTGACGGTAAAGACGCGTTCCCGCTGCGGTGGTGTGCGCGGTTCCTGCGACATGCGTTCTTCGACCGCACCACGGATCAGATTGCCTGCCATCATCAAAAGCGCAACCGTCGCGCTTAAGAGGAACAGCCCAGCCAGACTTTGTCTCAGAAATCGCATCCTAACCCTTCCTTGTGCGGCTATCCCACTCAAACAGCGATGAATTATCGCTCAGATGGGGCACATTTACCAATCACCCGTAAGTTATACGGTCGTGGTCAGCATTTCCGTCTAAACTAGTTTGAGAAATTGTGCAGCGCGGCGAAATTTCAAGAAAAAATCGATTTTTTCGTGAAATGTTGCGGGATTTACCCTTTGCTCCGCGCCAGATGTTCGTCGAGTCTCGGCAGGATTTCCACGAAATTACACGGCATATGGCGGTAATCGAGCTGATACTTCAGGATCTCATCCCAGGCATCCTTGCAGGCCCCCGGACTACCCGGCAGCGCGAACAGATATGTCCCCTGCGCCACGCCGCCTGTCGCGCGGCTTTGCACCGCGGACGTGCCGATTTTCTGCATCGAGACCATCGTAAAGACGGTGCCAAAGGCATCGATCTCTTTTTCATAGACGTCACGATGTGCCTCAACAGTCACGTCCCGACCGGTAAGGCCCGTCCCGCCGGTCGAGATCACCACGTCGACGTCCTCACGCGCGCACCACGCCCGCAATTGATCGGCAATCTCGGCGCGTTCGTCCTGCAGGATCATGCGATCCGCGATTTTGTGACCCGCCTCTTCAATACGCTTCGCCAAAGTGTCTCCGCTTTTGTCATCGGCGGCTTTGCGGGTGTCGCTGACGGTGAGGACGGCGATATTAACCGGAATAAACGGGCGAGTGTCGTCAATGCGGCCCATCAGCTTTTCTCCAGAATGGCCAGTCGCAACGCGAGGGCGGTGAAGATAGTGGCGATGACATAGCCAATGCCGCGTTGGAATTTGTTAGACCCCGCCATGGCTTGGCCGAGCCCGCTTGCGAAGGCTCCGACAAGGCCATTCACGAGGAAGCCGTTAATGGCAATGATCGCACCATACATGAGAAATTGCACGAAAACGCTGCCCTGCGTTGGGTCTACGAATTGCGGGATGAAGGCGAGCACGAAGAGGATCACCTTGGGATTGCTGAGGTTCACAAAATACCCCTGCCGAAAGGCCTGCAGCGAGGTCAGCCGGACCGATTCACCGGACTGCGTGCTGGACCGCAAGGCGGTGACAGCCAAATACAAAAGATAGCCCACACCGATCCAGCGGATCACATCAAAAATCCAAGGAAAAGCGGACATCGCAGCGCCAAGGCCCAAGCCGGCGATTGTCACATGGGTCATCGACCCCATCGAGACGCCCGCGCTGGCGGCAAAGGCTTGTTTGGGTCCAGAGCGCAGCCCCTGCCCCAGACAGAACAACATATCCGCCCCGGGGGTGAGGTTCAGCGCAATCGCGGCCGGAATGAAGGCGAGAAACAGATAGAAATCCATCGGGTCACTCTTTGTCTCTGAGACGAGATTTCAACTCCAAAAGGTCCGCCCAGGCCTCGCGTTTGGCATGTGGGCTGCGCAAGAGATAGGCGGGGTGGAACATGGGAAGCGCAGGTTTACCGAAGGCTTCCGCCCATTCACCCCGCAGTCGGGTAATGCCGCGTTTTCCAAGCACGCCCTGGCAGGCGATATTGCCCATGAGAACTAGAATATCTGGGTTCGCGAGTTCCACATGGCGCTGCACGAAGGGCATCAGCATGGCGATTTCATCGGGCTTTGGATCGCGGTTCTGCGGAGGACGCCACGGCAGGATATTGGTGATATAGACACTGTCCTGAGGAGACTCAGATCCGCGCGACAACTCGATGGCCGCGAGCATCCGGTCCAACAGATGGCCTGCACGTCCCACGAAAGGACGGCCCTCGCGGTCTTCGTCACGGCCTGGCGCTTCGCCAATAATCATGAGTTTTGCCTCAGCGTTGCCGTCTGAGAAGACCAGAGACTGCGCGCCGCGTTTAAGGTCGCAATGGTCAAAGCTTTCGAGTGCGGATTTCAACGCCGCAAGATCACCCGCGGCCTGCGCCAAGGATCGCGCGACCTGCACCGGATCGACCTCGGGCTTTTTGACAGGCACGACAGGCGCCTCAGCCTGAGGTTTTGGCTTTTGCGCAGGGGCCTCATAGCGATTGACCGGCGCATCCAGAATGGCCTCGGTCGCGCCAAGCTCGACCTGCCATTCCAACAATGCGCGCGCCGTATGATAATCCATCGCTGATTCCATGACTGCGAGCCTATCCTTTGCGGCACCCTTCGGAAACCACATAAGCGTGCGCCTCCGGTGGGGATATTTTCAGCAAGAGAAACAGGGTGGCTTGTCGTGCTGCACCAAGGTTTCTATAAGCGGCGAAGATCACCACAAGGGAGCCGTCCATGAGTTTTCGCCAAAAGCATCTTTTGGGGATCGAGGCGTTGCGGCCTGACGAGATCACAAGCCTGTTGGATCTTGCCGATCAATATGTCGATCTGAACCGGCGCGATGTGAAACATTCCGACGCGCTGACCGGGCTGACCCAGATCAATATGTTCTTCGAGAACTCGACCCGCACGCAGGCGAGTTTTGAGCTCGCGGGCAAGCGTCTGGGGGCTGATGTGATGAACATGGCGATGCAGGCGAGCTCGATCAAAAAGGGCGAGACGCTGATTGATACGGCGATGACGCTGAATGCGATGCATCCGGATTTGCTGGTGGTGCGGCACCCGCATTCTGGCGCGGTCGACCTGCTGGCGCAGAAGGTGAATTGTGCCGTGTTGAATGCGGGCGACGGCAAGCATGAACATCCGACGCAGGCCTTGCTGGATGCCTTGACGATCCGCCGAGCGAAGGGCCGTTTGCATCGGTTGAACATCGCGATATGTGGTGACATCGCCCATAGCCGCGTGGCGCGCAGCAACCTGATTTTGCTTGGCAAAATGGAGAACCGTGTGCGCTTGGTCGGCCCTCCGACCCTGATGCCAAGCCAAATTGGCGAATTTGGCGTTGAGGTCTATGAGGATATGGCTGAGGGGCTGAAGGACGTCGACGTTGTCATGATGCTTAGGTTGCAGCGCGAGCGGATGGATGGCGGTTTTATCCCATCGGAACGCGAATATTATCATCGCTATGGTCTGGACGCTGCAAAGTTGAGCCACGCCAAAGATGATGCGATTGTCATGCACCCAGGCCCCATGAACCGCGGCGTCGAGATTGACGGAGAGATTGCGGACGATATCAACCGCTCGGTCATTCAGGAACAAGTCGAGATGGGGGTCGCCGTGCGCATGGCCGCGATGGACCTTTTGGCGCGCAACCTGCGTGAGGCCCGCGCCAATGCTCCGGTGGAGGTATAGATGGAAGACCCGAAAGATCCGAAAATGAGCGGCCGCGTGGCCACCGTCGCCCTTTTGGTGATGTTTGCCATTGTGGGCCTTATGGTCTGGGTTGGCGGATAAAGGATCGGTTGTGGCGCAGGATCGGGACATTGGGATCAAGGCGCTGATGGATCAGGGGTTTGATCTTCATGGCGGCGAAGAGGTTTTGGATGCCTTTCGCCCGAATTTCCTGTCCTTCCTGCAACGTAGTCTGGTGATCGGGATTTTAACCACCTTGGGGTTCGCCCTTGTGCCAGGCCTCTCGATCAGTTTCGCCGCGCAGGTGGTGTTGGCTCTGATCGTCGTGGTGCTCTGGTTCTTTGTCTTTGACGAATGGCAAGAGTGGCGTGATCGTGGCGACGATCTGTGGATCCTGACCAACCATCGATTGTTTTTGGTTAATCTGCGAGAGGACGATAGCGTCAGCTGGTGGAACCTGTCTGATATTCAGTCGGTACGGCCTGTCTTTTGGTGGAGCCTTCGGATCAGGGCGCGTGACGGGCGGGCGACCGTCATGAGCTACGTGCGACCAGATCGTAGACTGAGGGATCGCATAATGAACGCGAAAGACGGCAATGCAGATGGCTGATCTTTTGCACATTGCACCGGGCGAGCGGGGGACTATCCGGATATTCTCGGTCGACATGGACGCAAGCGCGCGACACAAGATCCTTCATCCCAAGCCTGATACAGCGCCCACGGGGGCGGCGCTTGGTGCCTTGCTGGGAATTGACTGGATCGATCCGGATCACGCGGAGCTTTTTGATGTCTCGGACTTGGATGATTTGGGCCTTGTGGGCTTTCTCGGCCAAGGGGCGGGCGTTTCTGAAAAAGACCTAATGCCGCATCGCGCTTTGCTTGATGGCCTAAAAGGTACTCTTTTGATCGTCTTTGCGCGTGGGTTCGCAAGTGACACCGAAAACTTGAGGCCCGCGGCAAATGTAACGCCGGTCCTGTATCTGTCGGAAGCAACGACGCCGGTCCATTTTGAACCCCTAAAAAGCCAAGCCTCCGAGGGCACTTTGGGCACCTCAGCGCCTGCCTCGCAAAGCCCGCATCTGACAGTTCTGGTGGCGATATTGGCTTTGCCGATCTTGGCGCTGATCCTCGGCGCAGTGCTATGGGGCCTGATGCGATGACCAGCCACGCCCAAGCAAATTTGTTGACGCCCGAAGCCAGAGAGGGCATGTCGCGTCAAACGCGCCAAGACCTGCAGAAAGAGATGACATGAAGACAATTTTCATCAATGCACGGCTGATTGACCCCACATCAGAGCAAGACCTTGTCGGCAGCCTTCTGGTCGAAGACGGCGTGATCTCGGCGATTGGGGCGGATATTTCGGTACCCGACGCGGCAGAGGTTGTGGATTGTGAGGGACTCTGCCTTGCCCCGGGCATCGTCGACATCGGCGTAAAGGTTTGCGAACCGGGTGAGCGTCACAAAGAAAGCTATCGATCGGCAGGGCTTGCGGCGGCGGCAGGCGGGGTCACCACGATCGTCACGCGCCCGGACACGAGCCCGGCGATTGACACGCCCGAAACGCTGGAATTTGCCACCCGCCGTGCCAATGAAGCCGCTCCGGTAAATGTTGTCCCGATGGCAGCGCTGACCAAAGACCGCGCGGGCCGCGAAATGACAGAGATCGGCTTTCTGATGGACGCAGGCGCTGTGGCCTTCACCGATTGCGACCATGTTGTGGTCGACACCAAAGTCTTTTCCCGCGCGCTGACATATGCGCGCAGCCTCGGGGCGCTGGTCATTGCGCATCCTCAGGATCCGGGTCTGTCCAAAGGGGCTGCTGCGACGTCGGGCAAATTCGCGTCTTTGCGCGGTCTGCCAGCGGTGTCCCCAATTGCCGAGCGCATGGGGCTTGATCGCGACATCGCCTTGGTAGAAGTCACCGGCGCGAAATACCACGCGGATCAGATCACT
Source organism: Cognatishimia coralii (assembly GCF_037478305.1). Lineage (NCBI taxonomy): Bacteria > Pseudomonadati > Pseudomonadota > Alphaproteobacteria > Rhodobacterales > Paracoccaceae > Cognatishimia > Cognatishimia coralii. Next base: position 119,338 of record NZ_JBBGAZ010000006.1, on the reverse strand, counting down.
GCCGCGCGTGCGCTTCCTGCGTTGGAGCGCGCCAAGGCCAATGGGTTGGACATTACAGCGGGCACCTCGATCCATCATTTGACGTTGAACGAGCTGGACGTTGCCGACTATCGGACCTTCTTTAAGGTCAAACCACCTCTGCGGAGCGAGGACGACAGGCAAGCCATTATTGCCGCTGTGAAATCAGGCTTGATCGATGTGATCAGTTCGATGCACACGCCACAAGACGAAGAGAGCAAGCGCCTTCCATTTGAAGAAGCCGCCTCCGGGGCCGTCGCGTTAGAGACACTCCTGCCCGCGGCGCTGCGTTTGTATCATTCTGACCTGATGACGCTGCAAGAATTGTTCCGCTCGATGTCCTTCAATCCCGCCCAGAGACTTGGGCTTGCTAGCGGCCGCCTTGAGGCCGGAGCCCCTGCCGATCTGGTGCTGTTTGATCCGGATGCCCCCTTCGTGCTGGATCGTTTCAAATTGAAATCCAAATCCAAAAATACGCCGTTTGACGGACAACGATTGCAGGGCAAGACACGCGCGACCTATGTTGGCGGACAGGCGGTTTATCAGAACTGACGCCCCTAAGACGGAGCATGACAATGCCAGACTTCACCACAGCCCCTTCGCTTTTGGCCCTTGCCGCCCTGCTTGGCTATCTGCTTGGGTCGATCCCCTTTGGCATGGTGCTTGCGCGGGTGATGGGCTTGGGCAACCTGCGCGACATCGGATCAGGCAACATCGGAGCGACCAATGTTTTGCGTACCGGATCCAAAACCGCAGCGGCTCTGACGTTGATCTTGGACGGAGGCAAAGGGGCTGCCGCTGTTTTCGCCGTACGGGCATGGATCGGAGAAGACGCGGCTCAGATTGCCGGAGTGATGGCTTTTTTCGGCCATTGTTTTCCGGTGTGGCTGCGGTTTCAGGGTGGCAAGGGAGTCGCCACGTTCCTTGGCCTTATGCTGGCGCTTTACTGGCCTGTGGGCATCGCCTGTTGTTTGACTTGGCTCGCGACGGCAGTTGTGTCGCGGATATCGTCCCTCTCGGCTTTGGTGTCGGCGTTTAGTTCTGCGATTTGGTTGAGCCTTTTGGGTCAACCTTCGCTCATCGCGGCTGCGATTTTGATGACTTTGGTGATCTTTTGGCGCCACAAGGACAATGTTGCGCGTATTGCCGTTGGGAAAGAGTCGCGTATCGGACGCAAATAGACCGAAGGTTTATTTTATACTCCCGTAAATCATTTATAAATCATTAGGTACTTTCCTTACATCAAACTCATTTTCGTTTTGCCGTGCTCGTCAAAGGCAATGCGTTGGATTGTAGAACGGGGCACCTATGAAACTCGTCTTCTTACATGCCGTATTGCTAATGCTTGCGAGCGCGTCCCAGGCATTGGACTGCGGATCAGCGCAATGTGACGCAAGCCAAGACGACGTGATCATTGCCGCTGTCGCACAAGAAAGTTCCCCAAACAGGAAGGCGAATTCGAAGAAACCATTGCCGCACTGGACCGTCACGGCAACACAGGATGTGTTTTCCGATCAAGTGCTTGTTTCGGTCTCGACCCCAGCGTCCAAACCGGTGAAATGCCGCTGGGGAACCAAGATCCCCAAATTGGTTATGGAATGTCGCGATAATAAAACGATCGCGCGGTTCGAAACACATTGTCGGATTTCCACTAGTGTCTACGATGACTATGGCGATGTGACGTATCGCGTCGACAAATCCGACGTGAAAACGCTGCGGTTTTCAGAAAGCGATGACAACAGATCAATGGGGCTGTGGGAGTCAGAAGATTCTGTTCCCTTCATCCAATCTTTGATGAATAGCGAGCTTCTGGCGGCCAAAATCAAACCTTATTCAGACGAGCCATTCGTTGCGTTTTTCGACACGACTGGGCTGTCGAACGCTATTGCTCCGATCCAAAGCGCCTGCGGTTGGGACAGCTTAGACCTTAGTAACTAAACTCTCCGTAGATCTTGGTCAGATCCCCTGCCCAATCACCGTGGTATTTCGCCAAGAGTTCATCTGCCGGAACCATACCGCTGTCGATGCTTTCTTGCAGTGCATTTAGGAAGTGTGTCTCATCCGGCACCAGCCCACCCGCACCCGCTTGCGCGCGCGCCTTTAGTCCTGCTTCGCTGATTGTCAGAACCTCGCGCGCGAGGTCGTGCATGTTGATGTCACCGACTTTGGCTTGCAGGCCGTGAACGCTCGCTTCAACGCGCAGCGCTTCGCGTGTTTCGGCATCCCAGCCTTTCACGAGGTCCCACGCAGCATCCAGCGAGCTCTGATTATACATCAGCCCGACCCAAAACGCAGGTAGAGCACAGAGCCGCCGCCACGGGCCGCCATCCGCGCCGCGCATCTCCATGTATTTCTTAATACGCGCCTCGGGGAAGGCTGTCGTTAGGTGGTCTGCCCAATCTGACAGGGTCGGCACTTCGCCCGGCAACGCAGGCAGCTGACCATTCAGGAAGTCACGGAAGGACTGACCTAAAGCATTGATATATTTGCCATCGCGATAGACAAAATACATCGGTACATCGAGCGCATAGTCCACATAGCGTTCAAACCCCATGCCGTCCTCAAAGACAAACGGCAACATGCCGGTGCGCGCGTCATCCAGATGACGCCAGATATAGCTGCGCCAGGATTTGTGATTGTTGACCTTGCCCTCAAAGAAGGGCGAGTTCGCAAACAGCGCAACAGCAACCGGCTGCAACGCCAAAGCGACACGCAGTTTTTGCACCATATCGGCCTCAGATCCGAAATCCAGGTTCACCTGCACTGTACAGGTCCGACGCATCATGGCGCGGCCCATCGTGCCGACTTTCTCCATATAGTCGTTCATCAACCGATAGCGGCCTTTCGGCATCAACGGCATCTCGTCATGCGACCAGATCGGAGCCGCACCCAGACCGATGAACTTCGCCCCGATCTCATCGGCAATATCCTGGACCTCGCGCAGGTGGACGTTCACCTCGTCACAAGTCTGATGGATTGTCTCCAGTGCGGCGCCGGAAAGCTCAAGTGCCCCGCCGGGTTCCAAACTGACATTCGCGCCTTCTTTTTCCAGGCCGATCAGCTTGTCCGCCTCCATCACCGGAGACCACCCATGCCGATCACGCAGCCCTTCTAAAATCGCCAAGATCGAACGCTCTCCGTCATAGGGCAGAGGCTTCAGCGTGTCTTTGCAATAGCCGAATTTCTCGTGTTCCGTGCCGATGCGCCAATCTTCCTTGGGCTTACAGCCCGAGGCCAGATATTCCGCGAGTTGATCGTGGCTTTCGATGGGTCCGCCACCGGATTGAGGTATCGACATATGGCGCTCCGGCTGAAATCGCTAACGCTTGGGTCACAAGCTGTGACGCGAGTCGGCGGCAGTGTCAATGCAGCGCAGTCGGCCGTTTTGCCCAGATCACGACCACGTCATCAGCACCGTTGTTCAAGGCAGCCAAAAGGTGATCTGTGCGGATCCCCGGCAAGGCTGCGAAGGCGTCAAACAATTGGTCAGACCCTTCGGCGTTGACAGGGATATAAAGGTCCGCCTGCCCCGACTGGCTGAGCACCCAAACTGGTGGTTTGGACCGGGGATCAAGGCTTAGCATCGAGAGCTCCCGAACCGACATTGACCCTCCGTTGAATGGACCGAAATAGCTGATTTCGCTTTCATCAACAGTCACGACGCCAGCACCGCCTGCTCCGGTGCGAAATCGTGCGCGTTGCAAGCCTGTAAAGGCTAGGAGTGCACCTGCTAGGGCAACGGCCACGCCGACCCATTGAAGTAGGCCCGGAATGGTCGTCCAATAGAGCCCAAGCATCGTGACAAGCACACCTAGGATCGCCTCGCGCCATCGGGCTAGGACAAGCTGAGCCTCGGGACGGATAAAGCTCATGCCCAATCCCCAAGCGTTTTCTGCCACAAAGCCATCGCTGCGACTGCCGCCGTATCCGCCCGTAGAATACGCGGTCCGAGCGACACGGTCACAGAGCCCTCCATGGCTTTCAACCGTTCACGTTCCCGATCAGAGAACCCACCTTCAGGACCAATAAAGATCGCCCAAGGCGTACCTCGTCCGGTCCCGTCCGGCCCGTCCTCGGCCCCAGCAGTGATGAGCGACAGCGACGCGCGTCCCACCTCTGCTTCATCACAAAACATGATCCGTCGATCAGAAGGCCAGTCCGCAAGTAGGCGATCAAACTTCTGCAGATCTGCCACCTCAGGCACAAAAGTCCCGCCGCATTGCTCTGCGGCTTCGACCGCATGGGCTTGCAAGCGATCCTGCCGCACGCGTTCGGAATTGGTGAACTCGGTCTGTACAGGCACGATCCGCGCAGCACCCATTTCGGCGGCTTTCTCAACGATGAAATCCGTGCGGGCTTTTTTGATCGGCGCGAACACAAGCCAAAGATCTGGCGGCAGCTGCAGCGGCTTCGTCAGCTCAAGGCAGATCAGTTCCCCTGCGCGCTTACCCGCGCTCGCAACTTCGGCCCGAAACTCGTCATCCACGCCATTAAACAGCAAGACCTGCGCCCCGACCGTCAGCCGCATTACGCCGAAAAGATAATGCGCCTGATCACGATCCAGAGGAACCGATTGCCCTGCCCCCAAAGGGTGATCTACATACAGTCTGACTTTTGCATCCTTCATGAGGACTTACATATGGGCGAGTCGCCGCGAGCACCAGAGCCAGAAGGTCAGGTTTCTGACGCCGTCAAAGGCAATTGGGTGGATCACACTGCGCCTGCTTGGTCCCGTCCTTACCTCAGACTTTCCCGCGCGGATCGTCCGATTGGCACGTGGCTCTTGTTCCTGCCATGCCTTATGGGGCTTTCACTTGCGATCCTCAGCGACAATATTCTGACGTTGCATGACCTATGGACAGCTGTCGCCTGCTTTGCCGGAGCTTTCCTGATGCGCGGCGCGGGATGCACGTGGAATGACATCACGGATAGAAATTTCGACGGGCAGGTCGAACGCACCAAGTCGCGTCCAATCCCGTCAGGACAAGTCAGCGTGCGCGGCGCGGTGATCTGGATGCTGATCCAAGCGCTTTTGGCCTTTGCGATCCTGCTCACATTCTACACAAACGCGATCATCCTAGGCGCTGTGGCCTTGGTGCCCGTGCTCGTTTACCCGTTCGCAAAACGCTTCACTTGGTGGCCGCAGGTCTTTTTGGGCATCGCCTTTAACTGGGGCGCTTTGCTGGGTTGGACCGCGCACACCGGATCTTTGGCCTGGCCTGCCCTGGTGCTTTACGTATCTGGGATCACATGGACGCTCTTTTACGACACGATCTACGCCCATCAGGACAAAGAAGACGATGCGCTGATTGGCGTGAAATCCACGGCGCGGCTGTTTATGGAGGCCACGCCGAAATGGATGCTGGGCTTCCTGATTGCAACGGTCTCCCTGATGGGAGCCGCCGTAATTCTGGTCACGCTGGATCGCAGCCCGCTGTCCTTGGTGATCGCTTTGGCAGGCCCTTGGGCGATGGGGTGGCATTTGACGTGGCAGCTTAGGGTTATGGAGATGGACAATCCTGACAACCTGCTGAAACTGTTTCGCGCCAATAGGGATGCCGGGCTCATCCCTTTGCTGTTTTTTGCCATCGCCTATTTCGTCTGATTGAAAGAACACCATGAATTGGCGTAACACCTTGGCAAACTCACGATCCACGATCTCTTCAATGCGTTTGCCTGTGAATCTTCCGTTCAACCTGCCGATGGTTGGAACTTTCCTCTTAGCCGCTGCCCTCAGCGTCGTGGCCGCGTTTTTCACGGCCTTGGCAGTCGAAGACGTGTCAGAGGACGGTGTCCTTGAGGCGCTCGAAGCCAAGAACATGGATTGGGTCGAGGTCCACGCAGAAGGCCTCAATGTATTTTTGACTGGCATCGCGCCACAGGAATCAGACCGCTTTATTGCGCTCAGCGTCGCGGGCACCGTCGTGGATGCGGCGCGCGTGATCGACAATATGGACGTTCAGGCCTCGGTTGCTTTGGCACCGCCTAAATTCTCGATTGAGATCCTGCGCAATGATGCGGGCATTTCCTTGATCGGCCTGGTGCCAGAGGAAAACAACCGTCAGGTCATTCTGCGTAGCATGACAAAGATCGCCGGTGGGGCCGAGAACCTCAGCGATTTTATGGAAGTTGCCGAACACCCTGTTCCAAGCGGCTGGTCACAAGCGCTGGGTTTTGCGATTGAAAGCCTCGAAGACCTGCCGCGCGCAAAAGTCTCGGTGGAAAGTGGTCAGGTGACCATCACCGCGATGGCCGACAGCCCCGAAGAGAAAATCACCCTGCAATCGCGGATCATGCGCAATGCGCCGTCGAGTGTTGATGTCGACCTTACGATCTCATCGCCGCTGCCGGTGATCACGCCCTTCACGCTGCGCGCGACCTTTGAAGGCGAAAGCTTTGAGTTTGACGCCTGTTCCGCAGACACGGTTCAGGCGCGTGACAGGATTTTGGACGCGGGACGTGCCGCGGGCATGGTTGGTGACGCAGATTGCACCATTGGCTTGGGAGTTCCAACACCGAAATGGGCGGACGCCGCTGAGGTCGCCATCAAAGCGGTCAAGGATCTGGGCGGTGGCTCGGTCACCATTACGGACGCGGATATTTCGCTGATTTCCTTGCCGAACATGGATGCTGCTCGGTTTGACCGTGTGGTTGCGGAAACCAAAAAGGCTCTGCCAGAGGTCTTTACGCTGCATGCCACTTTGCCGATTATCGAAGACGGCGAAGTACAGATCCCCGAGTTCAGCGCAACGCTCAGCCCAGAAGGCTTGGTGCAACTGCGTGGCAAACTGGGATCCGAGCTCAGCCGCACAACGATCCGCAGCTATGCGCAGGCGCGCTTTGGCAGCGACAGCATCTATGATGCGACCCGTTTGACAGACACACTGCCGGTGGGTTGGGCCAATCGCGTGATGGCGGGGCTGGATGCGCTGTCTGAGTTGCACAATGGATCGATGACGGTGACCCCAGATGTGGTGGATGTGCGCGGCCAATCCGGGCGTCAGGACGCGGGCACGCGCATCAGTCAGGTTTTGAACACCAAACTCGGCGAATCCCAACTCTTTGCCCTGAATATTGCTTACAACGACGCGCTTAATCCGCTGGCCAATCTTCCGACGCCAGAGGAATGTCTGGCGGATATTCAGGCGACGCAATCTGATAGCAAAATCCTGTTTGAGTCAGGCTCTGGCACTTTGGACAAAACCGCGGGTCCGATTCTGGATCAAATCGCAGAGATCCTAAAAGCCTGCGGCGGCATCCGCCTGCAAATCCAGGGTCATACCGACAGTCAGGGCCGCGAAAGCATGAACCAGGCGCTCAGCCAAAACCGCGCGCAATCGGTTCTAGCCGCCCTGCGCGAGCGTCGCGTTCTGACGGGCAATTTCGAAGCGGTAGGCTTTGGCGAGAGCCAGCCCATTGCGGACAATGAAACCGCAGAGGGCCGAGAGGCCAATCGCCGGATCGAATTCGTGATCCTAGAGGAAGAAGAGGCCGAAGAAGAGACCGAGGAGGGATCGACTGAGGCCACTGAGGACACCGACGAGGCCGCCGAAGGCGAGACCACCGAAGAGGAGACTGAGAATGTCCAGAACTGAGTTTATCATCGCCACCGCGATCGTTCTCTTTATCGCATTCAGCCTTGGATGGTTCGCCAATTGGCTGGTGCATCGCTTTACGCGCGTGGCACAGTCTGACGTGGATGAACTGGAACGCATGAGCCAGGAATTGCATGAGGCCGAAGAGACCCGCGATCAAGCGATTGTCTACCTGCAGCAGCGCGAAGCCGAGCTGACCAATCAGCTTAGCCAGACCGAAGCGGAACTCGCCGCAGCGATGGAAGGTTTGCGGGACGCGCGGGCGCAGCTGGGCTGATCTACCAGCGTTTTAGCGCTTCTTCGTCGTCATCTTTGGCGGCCACCCATTCCGCGCCCTCTGACGTGATCTCGCGCTTCCAGAACGGCGCGCGGGACTTCAGGTAATCCATTAGGAAATCCGCCGCTTCAAAGGCGGCCTTGCGATGGCGCGCAGCTGTGGCCACCATCATAATCATCTCACCCGGCGCAAGATCGCCATGGCGGTGGATCACCAGCACATCCTGCAACTTCCACCGCGTCTGCGCCTCGGTGGCAATCGTCGTCAAAGCCTTCTCGGTCATGCCGGGATAATGCTCGATTTGCATCTCGGTCAGCGTGCCGGCGTCGTTGTTGCGCACGATGCCTGTGAAAGTCACCAGAGCGCCAACGTTTTCATGGCCTTGGGCAAACTGGGCAGTTTCCGCGCCCACATCAAAGGACTCTGATTGCACAAGAATGCGCATGGTTAGCCTCCGGTCATTGGAGGGAAAAACGCCACTTCGCGCACGCCCTCTAGTGGCGCATCAAAATCAGACAGCTCTTGATCCAACGCCACGCGAAGCGCACCGAGATCTGAGAATGCCAAGGCATAACGCTCTTCTCGCTCGCGCAGTTCCTCCACCAGATCCATAACTGAAACAGCGGTGGTGTCGACCACCTCTTTCGGAAGGCCAATGCGTTCGCGCACCCATGCGAAATAAAGAACCTGCATGATCAATCCCTCAAATGCGGCGCGGCTTTGCGGAAATAGTCAAAACCGGTGATCACCGTCAGAACCGCCGCGATCCACATTAGGCCAATCGCGCCATAGGTCGACCAGATCATCCCGTTGTAGAGGTGACGCACACCCAGCGGATCCTCTCCGTTTCCGGCCAGGATATCCTGCACGATCTGGTAATCCATGCCCCAGGTCCACATGCCGAAATAATGCTCAAACAGCCCCTGAATGATCAAAACAGAGATCGCGACCATCTGGGTCGCTGTTTTCCATTTCGCCAGTTTCGTGACTTTCAAAGTCCCTGCGACATCGCCCAGAAATTCGCGCAACCCAGAGACGAAAACTTCGCGAAACAGGATCAAGGTCGCTGGAAAGAGGATCCACAAAGATAGGGATGAAAAGACCACCATCACAGCCAGAGCGATCACCACCATCGCCTTATCCGCAATCGGGTCCATCATGGCGCCCAGCTTTGAAACCTGCTTCCAGCGCCGTGCCAAATAGCCATCAAGATAATCCGTCAGCGACGCGCAGATAAACACCGCCAAAGCAGCCCAATCTGCGAAAGGCCGCGGCATCAACAAAAAGAAAACAGCGATCGCTGGCGCCGCGAGAAGGCGCAGGACGGTCAGTAGATTGGGGACGTTCCAGTTCATGCCACATCCCTAGCCTGTCCCGCCCGTCAGGAAAAGCGCGGTTTTGGTAAAACACATCAAAATGACGAAAGGCCGAGCACTGGGATATGCTCGACCTTCCCACAATGCCTAAAGACTTGTTAGATCTCAAAAAGGCCTGGGTTTTGGCGGCATTTCTTCCAGCAATCTGGGACGCGTGCTTTCGAAATGCAAACCCAAGACGATAGGTGTTTCTCCGTCGATTCATTCTAGATTGAATCTACTCAAGGAAATAAGGGAATGAGGGATAAACCCAGATCACTTTCGGCTTATTGGCTACCCGAACGGATAGGTGCGCACTTATTCGTTAACCTTGGCTTTGAAAGACGGCAGGGCTCGGGGCATTAGTCCCTTATTTTCAGCCCCCCTCGTGAAAGAACCCATAGATCGTTTCGGCCAATGCGTCGGACACGCCATCCACAGCCTTAAGGTCCGCGAGGTTGGCACGACTAACGGCCTTAGCGCTGCCGAAATGCGCCAAGAGCGCGCGTTTTCGCGTCGCGCCGACACCGGGTACATCGTCCAGCGGCGTTGCCCCGACCGATTTCGCGCGTTTGGCGCGATGCGTCCCAATTGCAAACCGGTGGGCTTCGTCTCGCATGCGTTGGATGAAGTATAGGACCGGGTCGTTGCGGCGTAACGCAAAGGGTCGGCTGCCGACGCGGTGAAATTCCTCTTTGCCCTGATCGCGGTCGACACCTTTCGCGACGCCAACCATGGGCACGTCCTCGACGCCAAATTCCCGCATGATCTCGGCCACGGCGCTAACCTGTCCGGCACCCCCATCGATCAGTAATAAATCAGGCCATTGACCGTTCTCGCGGTCGGGATCTTCTTTTAAGAGGCGTTTGAAACGGCGAGTGAGAACCTCTTTCATCATGCCGAAGTCATCGCCCGGCGTGAGGCTGTCGCCCTTGATGTTGAACTTGCGATAGCTGTTTTTCGCAAACCCATCTGGACCTGCCACAATCATCGCGCCCACCGCATTGGTGCCCTGAATATGCGAGTTGTCATAGACCTCTATCCGTTCAGGCGGTGCGTCCAGATCAAAGGCCTCGGCGACACCCGCCAAGAGTTTCGCCTGCGTGGCGCTTTCGCTCATCTTGCGACCCAAGGATTCCCGCGCGTTGCGGGTCGCGCCTGCAATCAGCTCTGCCTTTTCTCCGCGCTGAGGCACCACGATCTCGACCTTACGTCCGGCCTTTTCCGAAAGCGCCTGCACCATCAGATCCGTGTCTTCGATCCCATGCGACAGGATCAACTGTCGTGGGGGTTCCTTGGTGTCATAGAACTGGCCCACAAAGGCCTGCAACACCTCAGACGGCGCGATATCGGCACCAGCCCGCGGGTAGAAATCGCGGTTGCCCCAGTTCTGATTGGCGCGGATGAAAAACACCTGCACGCAAGCCTGACCGTTCTCCATATAAAGCGCGATGACATCGGCCTCGGCAACACCGCGGGGGTTGATGCCCTGCGCGCTCTGAACTTGCGTGAGGGCGCGGATCCGGTCGCGCAACACCGCCGCGCGCTCGAAGTTCATCTCTGCGCTGGCGGCCTGCATTTCACTTGCGAGCTTTTCCTGAATGTCGGTCGACCGACCGGACAGATAGCGTTCTGCATCCGCCACCGAAGCCGCATAATCCTCTGCGCTGATCTTGCCCACGCAAGGCGCAGTGCAGCGTTTGATCTGATACTGCAGACATGGACGCGTGCGGGTCTCAAAGCTTGCATCCGAACAATCGCGCAGCATGAAGGCTTTTTGCAGTTGATTGAGCGTACGATTGACCGCCCCAGCGCTGGCGAAAGGGCCGTAATAGGCTCCCTTTTCTTTCTTGGCGCCTCGGTGCTTCTGAAGGCGCGGAAACTCATGCGCCTTGCTGACCAGAATATTCGGAAAGCTTTTGTCGTCGCGCAGCAGCACATTGTACTTCGGCTTGAGCTGTTTGATCAGGTTTTGCTCAAGCAGGAGCGCTTCGGTTTCTGTCTTGGTGGTCAGAAACATCATCGACGCGGTTTCACTGATCATCCGGGCGATCCGCCCTGTGTGCCCCGCCGGTCGCGCATAATTGGACACCCGCGCACGCAAGTTGCGCGCCTTGCCCACATAGAGCACCCGCGCCTGCGCATCGAGCATGCGATAGACGCCCGGTGAGCCATCCAGCGTCTTCAGATAATCCTGAATTCGGGCATGGCCGGTTAAGGAGTCCGGCGAAACTTGGGGGCTTTCGGTCATGGATTAATGAAATATGATTCTTTGTGTCTCGCTGCAATGACCACACAGGTTTGACAAGGGAAAACATGTCCACGATTTCTGTGGATAAGTCTGGATATAACTTTCTCTGACCAAGCGATTTCCCTTGTTTTTATGCAGGCTCGACGAATTGCCTAAAAAATAGGCACTATTTTAAGCCATTGATTTTAAATAAAACTTTTTTTCTTTCTTGAAGATTACTCTTTTCAGAGCCTCAAATGTAACAGTGGTGTGACTTAGCGTGACAAAGTGCACAACTTTGGCGAAGCCCTAAACAAATCGCGTATTAACAAAGGTTTAGAGGTTTGGTTGCGTACCGTTCAAATGCACACGCATAAGGAGAGTTACCTAGCCTTAGGTCAAGACAGCCAACAGATAAACAACATAGGCCGCCGTCAGCAGAACACCCCACCGACGGGTGATGTCTTTCCTAAAGACAACGAACGGCAGCAGAAGCAAGCTCGCGCCCAGCATCACCCAGAGATCGAAATGCAGAAGACCTGGAGCGACGGGAATCGGCCCAACGAAACTCGCAATTCCGATAATGGCCAAAAGGTTGAACATGTTAGAGCCAATTACATTGCCCAACGCGACATCCGCCTGTTTGCGCAGGGCCGCCATCACAGTTGTCGCGAGCTCGGGCAAACTTGTGCCAATGGCAATCAGCGTGAGGCCAATCACGGTCTCGGGGACGCGGAACATGCGTGCAATTTCGATGCCACTGTCGACCAATAGATCCGCGCCCAGGGGCAAGCCAATCAGGCCCAGAACCAAGAAGACGCAAATCTTCCACCAAGGGGCTTCTGGATCCAGGCCCTCCAGGTCTTCTTCGTCCTCTGGAGAGCTGACTGCACAGGTACCGTCCTCGGACTTGCGATGCGCGATCGCTGAGCGCGCTGCGTCCCAAAGGATGACGGCAAGCACCGCCAATAGGATGATGCCGCTCACCCAAGTGAAAATGCCAACAAAGGCCAGCCCCATGAACAGCACGGTAGACGCCATCATAATGAAATAGCTTTTGCGCGTGTCGCATTCGCTGGTTTGCAGCCGACTGAGGATCGCAGGGATGCCAAGCACCAAAAGGATATTTGCCGTGTTAGACCCGATCACATTCCCCAAAGCCAAACCCGGGGCGTCATCGTCAATCGCGCTGATCGCAATCAAGAGCTCGGGGGCTGAGGTGCCAAAAGCCACGATGGTCAGGCTGACGATCAAAGCGGGGATACCAAGCCGCAGACTGATGTTTACAGCTCCACGCACCAGCGCATCGCCTGCCAGCAACAAAATCACCAGCCCTAAAGCCGCGGTCAGCCATACGAGCATGCGTTCTAGCCCTTCTTGCTCTGGCAAGCGCAGGGGCCCTTGCCGATCCTAAAGCGCCCACATTTGGCGCATCTCGCACTCTGCAATCGTTTCTGTCCCGGAATGGTGAATTTCCCGAACATCGCGAGGACTGCGATGAAAACGAGGAATATCGAGACAGCTTTAAAAATCATGTCAGAGGCCAAACCGTGCGTAGGTCGCACGTTCCTCTAGGCCGGCCAGCGCATCTTGAGTGACACGCGCTCCGAACCGTTGCCACATCGAGCGGCGTTGTTCATAGCGGCGGAAACGGACCTTCTCGCCGAATTTCTCTTTCATAGTTGGCACCAGATGTCCGACTGCATCCGCGAGACCGGCCTCAATGGCCTTTTCGCCCACCCAGATTTCGCCAGTGAACAGGTCTTCGCCTTCGGCGAGCTTGCTGCCCCGTCGGGTTTTGACGTGATCGATAAAGACCTCGTGGATTTGCTCGAGCATGCCGGACAGCCGCGCGACGTCTTCTTCCTTCTCGGGCTTGAAAGGATCCATCATGGACTTGGATTTACCAGCCGTATGCACGCGACGTTCAATACCGTGGCGCGCGATAAAGTCCTGTGCGCCAAACCCCGCAGAGATCACACCGATCGAGCCCACGATAGAAGAGCGATCCACATAGATCTCATCCGCCGCCGCCGCCAGCCAATAGCCCCCAGAAGCTGCCACATCCTCAACAAAGGCATAAACCGGAACGTTCTTTTCCTCGGCCAAACGCCGGATACGCGCGCCAATGAGGGCGCTTTGCACAGGGGACCCGCCCGGAGAATTCAGGATCAACGCCACCGCCGAAGGTTTGCCACGCCGAAAGGCTTTCTCGATCAAAGGCGCGAGACCTTGATCACTGAGCCCACCACGAGAGCCAGCCGCGATCACCCCCGAAAGTCGCAAAACGGCGACAGTGTTCGGACGCTTGGAAAATGGGTTCAATCGGGCCATGAGAGCCATGTAGAGTTCGCCTCCTTTGATAACAAGGTTTTTGACGCTTGAAATCGCGATGTTTACGTGAATTTTTCTGCCAAAATGGGACGCAAAGTCCCATTTTTTGACATTTTCGAGAAACTAGTTCCGAATTTTCCATCCAGTCTTAAAGATCCACCAAATCGCGACCAAACACAGCGTGGTGAAACCGGCGATGGCAAAGAGGCTGATCATGATTGGAACGTCCGCAAGCCCAAAGAAGGCCCAGCGGAAACCAGAGATCAGATAGACCACCGGGTTAAACAAAGTCACGATCTGCCAAAAGTCCGGCAACATCGAAATCGAATAGAACGAGCCGCCCAAGAACACCAAAGGCGTGACGATCAGCAAAGGCACCAATTGAAGCTGTTCAAAGTTGCTCGCCCAGATACCGATAATAAAGCCAAACAGCGAGAAGCTTAGGCACGTCAGCACCATAAAGGCGATCATCGCAGGCCAGTTCTGGATCTGAATGTCTACAAACAAGGCCGCCGTCGCGAGGATCACGATGCCGATGAACATCGACTTGGTCGCGGCTGCGCCGACATAGCCCACAACGATCTCGAGGAAATTCACGGGTGCCGAGAGCAGCTCGTAGATCGTGCCGATGAATTTCGGGAAATAGATCCCGAAAGAGGCGTTCGAGATACTCTGCGTAATGATCGAGAGCATGATGAGGCCCGGCACGATGAAGGCGCCATAGGACACGCCTTCGACTTCCTGGATCCGGCTGCCGATGGCTGCGCCAAAGACCACGAAATAGAGCGACGTTGAAATGACCGGTGAGATGAAGCTCTGGGCCAATGTGCGGAAAAAGCGGGCCATCTCGAACATGTAGATGGCGCGGATAGCTGTCCAGTTCATGCGGCGTCTTCCTTGTGAACGAGGCCAACGAAAATGTCTTCGAGGCTGCTTTGCTCGGTTTGCAGATCGCGTAGGGTCAGCCCTGCGGCGGCGATGTCACCTAGGAGCGAGGTGATACCAGTGCGATCCGCCTTGGTGTCATAGGAATAGGTGAGCGTTCTGCCGTCCTCGCCCAAAACGAGGTCATAAGACGCAAGCCCCGCGGGGATCTCTGAGATCGGCTCTTGCAACTCGACGTTAAGTTGCTTTTGGCCCAGACGTTTCATGAGGGCGGTCTTTTCTTCGATTAATAGAAGCTCGCCTTGGTTGATGACGCCCACGCGATCGGCAATGGCTTCGGCTTCTTCGATATAGTGGGTGGTCAGGATGATCGTCACTCCACTGGCCTTCAGATCCGCCACGATATCCCACATGTCTTTACGCAATTCGACGTCGACACCTGCAGTCGGCTCATCCAGAAACAGCACTTTCGGTTCGTGGCTAAGGGCCTTGGCGATCAGGACACGGCGCTTCATACCGCCGGACAGCGTGCGGATCGCGTTGTCCTTTTTGTCCCAGAGCGACAATTGCCGCAGGATCTTTTCGATATAGGCCGGATCGCGACGTTTCCCAAACAGGCCGCGCGAGAAGGTCACCGTGTTGAGGACGGTCTCAAACGGCTCAAGGTTCACTTCTTGCGGCACCAAGCCGATGATCGTGCGCGCTGCGCGGAAATTGTCGTTGATGTCGTTGCCGTCGACCGACACAGACCCAGAGGTCGCTGTGGTGATTCCGCAGACAGTCGAGATCAGGGTCGTTTTGCCGGCCCCGTTTGGCCCGAGCAAAGCAAGGATCTCGCCTGCTTCGATATTCAGAGATACGCCCTTAAGGGCCTCAAAGCCCCCGTCGTATCGTTTCACAAGGTCTTTGATTTCAAGAATTGACGTCATGGCTGTCCCTCTTTCTTGCCTGCGACATAGGCGTATCCCTGTCGCAAACCAAGCCCCGCATAGCGGATATACAGAACTGCATGGATGCGCGCACAAAGGCAAGAGAGACCTCGGAAACAAAAACCGCGCGCAATCGCACTTTCAGGCTGATTTCCCTCTTGACCCTCCCCTTGGGCTGGCTTAATCCCCCGCTACCCGTGGCGCGGTAGCTCAGTTGGTTAGAGCGAACGACTCATAATCGTTAGGTCGGGAGTTCAAGTCTCCCCCACGCCACCACTTTCCCCCTTCGATACGAAAAAGACACCGCAAAAATGCGATGCCTGTCATTGTACGTTGTGGCGCAGGTTTAGCCTGCGCGCACTGTGTCGATCATGAGCTGAACGTTCTCGGGGTCCGCGTCAGGCGTGATGCCGTGGCCGAGATTGAAAATATGTGGCCCCTTGGACAGCGCCTGACAGATGCGGCGCGTCTCGGAAACCAGATCATCCCCACCGGTCACCATATGGGACGATTGAAGATTGCCTTGCACGCAGCCGTCGGTCTGCACATTCTGCGCAACCCATTCCGCCGTCACCGCGTCATCAAAGGCCACACAATCCGCGCCGGTGGCTTTGGCAAAGCCCGCATAGCGTTCGCCTGCCCCACGCGGGAAAGCGATGATGGGCGTTTCAGGGTGCATCGCTTTTAATGCCGCGATGATCTTTTTGATGGGGTCCAGCGAGTATTTGTCAAAATCCGCGCCTTTGAGCGATCCTGCCCAGCTGTCAAAGAGCTTCACCACTTCGGCGCCTGCTTTGATCTGTTCGGACAGGTAGAGGATCGTGCCTTCTGTCAGGCGGTCGATCACCTGATCAAACAGTGCGGGGTTCGTGTCTTTCAAAGCATGGGCCGGGCCTTGATCCGGTGTGCCTCGACCAGCGATCATATAGGTCGCAACGGTCCAAGGGGCTCCGGCGAAACCAATGAGCGTTGTTTCCGTGGGCAATTCCCGGCGCAGGATCCGCACGGTTTCATAGATCGGGTTCAGCGTATCGTGGATTGCATCCACTGGCAGCAGTTTGTCGAAGTCCGCCTGACTGTCGATCGTGGACAAACGTGGACCCTCGCCGGTCACAAACCAAAGGTCCGCACCCAAGGCCTGCGGCAAGAGCAAGATGTCCGCGAAGAGGATCGACGCATCAAAACCATAGCGACGGATCGGCTGCAACGTGACCTCGGCGGCCAGCTCGGAGTTATAGCAGAGCGACAGAAAATCCCCGGCCTGCGCACGCGTCGCGCGGTATTCCGGCAGATAACGCCCAGCTTGACGCATCATCCAGATTGGAGGGGTTGGCAGGGTCTCGCCCGCCAGGGCTCGTAGAATTGTTTTTTGCTGCGCCATAGTTCACCTCGCAAAGTCTTTGGTTAGGTCTAGCGCCAGCGACAAGATGTCAAGTGCAGCGGTGCTTGTCAGGACAATGGGACGCGGGTAGAGGTTCGGCCATGACGATCAAACTCCCTTCCTCTGACGCGCCGTTGAAAATCGGCACCCGTGGTTCGCCTTTGGCATTGGCACAGGCCCATGAAACGCGGGATCGGCTGATGGCTGCGCATGATTTGGGGGCAGAAGCCTTTGAGATCGTGGTCATTCAAACCACCGGTGACAATCGCCAGATGATCGACGCGGATCGCCCTTTGAAAGAGATCGGCAACAAGGGACTTTTCACCAAGGAGATCGAAGAGGCCATGCTGCGCGGTGATATCGACATCGCGGTACATTCGACCAAGGACATGCCGACGGTGCAGCCTGAGGGTCTGGTGCTAGATGTGTTTTTGCCACGAGAGGACGTGCGGGATGCGTTTATCTCTCTGAAATATAAATCAATTTCCGAGCTGCCTGAGGGAGCGATTGTTGGGACGTCGTCATTGCGTCGCCGTGCGCAGCTGTCGCAAATTCGCCCTGATCTGAAGCTGGTCGAGTTTCGCGGCAATGTTCAGACACGCTTGAAAAAACTCGAAGATGGCGTGGCGGATTGCTCGTTTCTGGCGATGGCCGGGCTGACCCGTCTGGGTATGACAGACCGCGCGACCGCCGCAATTGAACCCGATGAAATGTTGCCAGCGGTGGCACAGGGCGCGATTGGGATCGAACATCGCGCGGACGATCTACGTGCCGCAAACATGCTGGCTGCAATCCACCACCCCGAAACCGCAGCCCGCGTCACTTGCGAACGCGCGTTCCTTGCGAAACTGGACGGGTCCTGTGAAACACCGATTGCCGCGTTGTCAGTGATTGAAGGTGATGAAATCCAACTGCGCGGAGAGATCTTGCAACCGGACGGATCAGAACGGCTGACCGCCGAGGGTCGTGCGCCTGTGGCTGGTGCCGTCGACTTAGGCACAAAGCTTGGCGAAGAGATCCTCGCCAAAGCCCCGTCAGATTTCTTTAGCTGGCGCTAGACCCATTTCGCCAAAGGCGGCAGGCTCATGAGCACCGCATTGGCGTCATGACCCGTCTCTAGGCCAAACTTAGTTCCCCGGTCATAGACCAGATTATATTCGGCATAGAGCCCACGGTGCACAAGCTGCGCATCTTTCTCGGCTTCTCCGAAATCATCGCCCCGACGTTTTTCGACCAAAGGCTGATAGGCCGGCAAAAACGCACGGCCAATGTCTTGGATGAAACTAAAATCAGCTTCCCAATCGCCGGTGCAATGGTCATCCAAAAAGATCCCGCCAACACCCCGCGCGCGACCGCGATGCGGGACAAAGAAATACTCATCCGCCCAGGCCTTGAGACGCGGGTAATGCGCCTCTCCGTGTTGGTCGCAATGGGCCTTTTGCACCGCGTGGAAATGCGCCGTGTCTTCATCATACTCAAGGCAAGGATTCAGATCAGAGCCGCCGCCGAACCACCACGCATGCGGAGTCCAGAACATCCGCGTGTTCATATGAACCGCCGGACAATGCGGGTTCTGCATATGCGCCACGAGGGAAATGCCGCTGGCCCAAAAACGCGGGTCCTCTTTCATCCCAGGAATGCCCTTGCGCGCTGCCATCGCGTTCTGCGCACGTTCACCCAAGGTGCCGTAGACGGTCGAGACGTTCACACCAACCTTTTCAAACACGCGACCGCCGCGCATCACGGACATCAGGCCTCCGCCCGCGTCCGAGCCATCCTCGGCAGAGCGTTTGGTTTCAGTGACTTCAAACCGCCCCGCAGGCTGATCCGCGAAAGGCCCTTCGGAATGGCTGTCTTCTAGACCTTCAAACGCAGCGACAATCGTATCGCGCAGCTCGCGAAACCAGGCACTCGCGCGTGCTTTTTCTTGAGACAGATCCTCAGACATCGGGGACTCCTAGGTTAGTGAACCGGAGTTTGCACCGGATCAATCAAAGTGCGCCCGCCATCGACCGTAATCACCTGACCGGTGACAAATCCCGCCGCGTCGGACGCCAGATAGCGCACGGTATCGGTGACTTCGGCGGCAGGGGCAATGCGACCAAGTAGCGTGTTGTCCTCGATGGTCTTGCGATACTCGGGATGTTCCTTGAGCGTGTTTTGCATGCTCGCGCTCATGACCGAGCCGATTGCCACCGCATTCACACGGATCTGATGTTCTGCCAGTGCCGTCGCCAGTCCCCGCGTCATCTGATCCAGAGCCGCTGTTGCCATGGAATAGCCCATCAGGTTGGGCTGCGTCCGGCAGGCCGCAATAGACGAGAGGTTCACAATGGCCCCTGCCGCACCCTCTTCATCCTCATTTTGCTTGATCATGCGCTTGGCCACCGCTTGTGACAGCCGCAGCGAGGTCATGAGGTTTTGGCTCAGCATGGTCTCAACCGAGTCGTCATCCATGTCCAAAGGATCCGTCATCAGGATCTGGCGGCTGGCGTTGACCAGAATATCGACACGCTCAAAGGCATCGACGGTGGCCGAAAGAAGATTCGCGATGGTGAGGCGTTCGCGCAGGTCGCCGGCGAAGTGAATGACATTGGAGCTGTCGGGAAAGTCTCCGACCTCTTTGGACAATTGTTCGTCATCCATGTCCGCCATCACGACATTCGCACCGCGATCCGCAAATTCCCGCGCCACCGCGAGGCCGATCCCGTTGGCTGCGCCGGTGATAATGGCGGTCTTACCCGCGATAGAAAAAGACATGGCCTCGCCCTCTGATTCTGAGAAAACTTACGCGGAATTAGCGCCGCGCGCGAGCGGGCCGTTCGGCGCGCAGGATTTTGAACCGATTGTCGCCGGTTACCTCTTCGACTTTGGCGAAATGTGCTTCAAGCGTTGCCTCATAGGGCAGGTGCCGATTGGCTACCACCCAGAGCTGACCCGTCGGCGCGAGCATACGTGCCGCCGCCGCGATAAAGGCGCGGCCCAGATCAGGATCCGCCGCACGCCCTGTGTGAAACGGAGGGTTCATAACCACCGTGTTCATCCGCGCTCGGGGTTCCCACGTGGTCGCATCGGCCCAATGGAATGAAGCGCGCGGGTCGGTGACATTGGCCTTGGCACACTCGAGGGCCGCGTAATCGGCTTCGATCAAATAGAGGTCCTCGACCTCGCCGCGTGTCAGGATTGTGCGAGACAGATAGCCCCAGCCCGCACCCAGATCGGCAACCTGTTTGCCAAGCTTTTCAGGCAGTGCCGCCGCCAACGCCTTAGACGCCGGATCAATCCCATCCGCGGAAAACACACCCGGGCGGGTTTGAAAGCCTTGGTCGACTTCAGAAGGGGCGTCGTTCTGCCAGTCCGCAAAATCACCGCCCGCGAACCAGAACAATTTGCCATGCGCCTTGGAAAAACTTCCGGCGACATCGGCGCGTTTCTTACAGGCCTTCAACATGCTGTCGATGCCATCGGTCTTTTGGCCATCGACATAAACAGGCCCACCCAGCGCGGCGGCCTGCGCAACCCGCAGCTGCGCCAACGCCTTGGCACGCGGCAGGAAAACAACTGACGCTGCAAAATCACCATCGGGCTCTATGGCACAGTCATAACCCGCCGCCGCAAAAACATCATGGGCCGGTTTTAACGGCTGCAAAATCACAGCACGGTCTTTGGGGATCTCAGCGATATCCGCCAAATTGCTTGGCCCAAAGACGGCAATCTGACCTTCATCAGGCAAAACCACCTGCCCCGACTCAAGCGCGAGCGTAAGACGTTCACTTGCCATCCGACTCTGATCCGAGCGCGCGGGCTCAGATCACTCCTTTTCCATGGTGCATTGCAGCGGGTGCTGATGGCGGCGGGCAAAATCCATGACCTGAGTCACTTTGGTTTCCGCAATCTCGTGGCTGAACACGCCAACAACGGCGACGCCTTTTTTGTGAACCGTCAGCATGATCTCAAACGCTTGGGCGTGGGTCAGGCCAAAGAACCGCTCAAGGATCTGAACCACAAACTCCATCGGCGTGTAGTCGTCATTGAGCAGCAGCACCTTATACAAAGGTGGGCGTTTGGTTTTGGCACGGGTTTTGACCGCGACGCCTGTATCGGCATCGTCGTCACTGTTCATAGACATGCGCAGCGGTTCCAAAATCATGGTCAAATCTATCCGTCCCAGATGATGAAGGCTGTATATAGCTTAACATTCCGTTTAGAAAAGAGGTTGGGCAGCAATTGCAGGGCATTATGGGCGGAAAACTCACAACTATCGGCTTTGATGCAGACGATACGCTTTGGCACAACGAGCGGTTTTTCCGCATGACCCAAGACCGATTCGCAGAGCTTTTGGCGGATTTTGCGGAACAGGATCACCTCGAAGAACGGCTTTTGGAGGCCGAGAAACGCAATCTAGGTCACTATGGATTTGGCGTGAAAGGCTTTGTTCTTTCGATGATCGAAACCGCGATTGAGGTCACAGAAGAACGTGTGCCCGCCGCAGTGATCGCTGAACTTATGGAAGCCGGACGCGAGATGCTTAACCATCCGATTGATCTTTTGCCCCATGCCGCCGAAGCCGTCGCCCATTGTGCGGAAAACCATCGCGTTCTTTTGATCACCAAAGGAGACCTCTTGGATCAGGAACGCAAGCTCGCGCAATCAGGCCTTGGCGATCTGTTTGACGGTGTTGAAATCGTCTCGGACAAACGTCAGTCCGTCTATGAAGACATCTTTGCTCGTCACGGAGACGGTGCCGATCTCGGCATGATGGTCGGCAACTCGATGAAATCCGATGTTGTACCGATGGTCGACGCAGGCGGATGGGGCATTCATGTTCCGCATGGATTAACCTGGGCTCTCGAAGTGGCCACTCCGCCGGACGGTCACTCAAGATATCGGCAGATTGAGGCGCTGAACGGGCTTCCAGCCTTGGTTGATGAGATTTCGAAAGCGTAAATACGCGCCAAGGCAATTTCGCCCATATGGTATCCGGCTTCAAGCTCACCACTAAATATGGATTTACCGGACTTTAATTTCCAGAAAAGTAAATGAATCAAAGGGTTTATTCGATTCTCGCTCTGTGGTAGATTGATCTCAATAAAATTCGCCGAAGAAACGGCATCGAGGCAGTAAAGGCAGAAGCAGTGAAGGATCGGAGCAGCAGTCCGACCCATCGCGGGTTGGCGATTCTTGCGTCACTCTTGTTGTTTTTGGGGTTCGTGACCCCAGCTATCGCAGCACCCTATGCGGCGATGGTGATCGACGCGCGCTCTGGCGAAGTCCTGCATTCTCGCAACGCTGACACCCGACTGCACCCGGCCTCTCTGACCAAAATGATGACGCTCTACATTGCCTTTGAAGCGGTCAAAAACGGCGAAATCACCATGGACACCAAGGTGCGCGTGTCTAAGCACGCGGCGGCGGAACCCCCTTCGAAACTCGGATTGAAATCCGGTCAACGCATTGCCTTGCGCTATCTGGTGCGCGCAGCAGCAGTGAAATCGGCAAATGACGCGGCCACTGCAATTGGCGAAGCGATTTCCGGCTCTGAAGCGGCTTTTGCCCGCCGGATGAACCGCACGGCCAAAGCACTCGGCATGTCCAACACCACATTTCGCAACGCACATGGCCTGACGGAATCCGGTCACCTGTCGACTGCCCGTGACATGACGACCATGGGGCGGCATCTGCTCTATGATTATCCGCAGTACTACAACCTCTTCTCACGCACCTCGACCTATGCCGGCGTGCGCGAAGTTGCCAATACCAACCGTCGCATGCTGGGCTCTTATCGCGGTGCTGATGGTATCAAGACAGGCTACACCCGCGCGGCTGGCTTCAACCTAGTAGCTTCGGCTGAACGCGGTAGTGAGCGTATCATCGCGACGGTCTTCGGCGGTCGCTCCACAGCGACGCGGAATGCTCGCGTGGCGGAACTTCTGGACCTGGGCTTCAAACGTGCACCAAGCCGCGTCGCCCTGCGCAAGCCCGCTTTGCCGGTCTATAACGGGTCCCCGAACCAATCCGTAGGTAGCAAAACCGTGCGCGTCGCGACCGCTATCAAGAAAAGCCTGCGCCCTAAGCTGCGCCCCGGATCAGCCGCAACACCCGCCGCTGCGCCTCTGATTGCGGAGGTGGATCCCAATGCCATCAACCTAGGCATCGAAGACGCGCTTCAAGAAGCCAAAAGCGCATCGCTGGTGAACAAAGAACCAACACGCCCTGCTCCGCTTATTGTTGAGGATCAGGAGCCTCAGGTTGTTACGCGCCTAACCACATCTGGCGGTCGCCATTGGGGTATCAACGTCGGACGCTACACCAGCCGCTACGCCGCCGAGAAAATGCTGCTCAAGACGGCCCTGTCAGAGATCAACACACTGGATGGATCCCTGCGCAAAGTGGTCAAGTCGAGCCGGGGGTTTGACGCGAACTTCATGGGCCTGTCCCGCGAAACCGCAGACCTCGCCTGTCGCCGCCTGCAAGCGCGGCAAATTTCTTGCTTCATGATCGGGCCAAGCTGAGCGCCCACGCGTTGCTATTTGGATATTTTTGGCAAGAGAAAGAGGCGGATTTCATCTTGTCCCAAGTACTCAAATCCTAGGCTGGCACCGCCGCGAGAAGCTCTTTGGTGTAGTCGGTTTTGGGCGCCTCAAAGATCTCGGACGCCGTGCCGGTTTCCACCACATCGCCTTGTTTCATCACCATGATCTTGTGGCTCATTGCGCGCACCACATCGAGGTCGTGGCTGATGAAGAGATAGGCAAGGTCGTACTTCTTTTGCAGGTTTCGCAAGAGGTCCACGATCTGAACCTGCACCGTCATATCCAATGCCGAGGTTGGCTCATCCAGCACCAGCAATTTCGGTCGCAAAATCATGGCGCGAGCAATGGCGATGCGTTGGCGCTGGCCGCCTGAGAACTCATGCGGGTAGCGATCCATCGTGGCGGGATCGAGCCCAACTTCTTCCATCACTTCGCCGACCAACACGCGCGTGTCGCGCCCGTCGGGTTTTCCGTGTACGCCAAGCCCTTCGGCGATGATCTGTTCGCAGGTCATGCGCGGGCTGAGGCTTCCGAAAGGATCCTGGAAAACGATCTGCATGTCTTTGCGCAAGGCGCGGAGCTCACGGGTTTTCAGGTTGCGTATGTCGTTACCCTGAAAGCGAATTGGACCTTCCGAGCCGATCAGACGCATGATCGCAAGCGCGAGCGTTGTTTTGCCCGACCCGCTTTCGCCCACAATGCCGAGCGTTTCGCCTGCCCTGACGGTCACCGAAGCTGAGTTGACTGCTTTGATATGGCCAACAGTGCGACGCAAAAGGCCGCGTTGGATAGGAAACCAGATGCGCAGCTCGTCGGTTTGGGCGACCACATCAGCATCGTCCGACACAGGATCAGGCGCACCGACTGCTCGGGCACTCAGCAACGTCTTGGTGTAGTCGTGTTGCGGGTTGGCGAAGATCTCTGAGACTAGGCCAGCTTCGACAATCTCTCCGTCTTTCATGACGCAGACTCGGTCGGCAATTTGGCGCACGATGCCGAGGTCGTGGGTGATGAACAACAGCCCCATGCCTTCGGATTTCTTGAGGTCTGCGAGCAACTCGAGGATCTGGGCTTGAATGGTCACATCGAGGGCCGTTGTCGGTTCATCCGCAATCAGGATGTCAGGTTTATTCGCCAAGGCCATGGCGATCATGACGCGTTGGCGCTGCCCACCGCTCAGCTGATGCGGATAGCTTTTCAGACGCTCTTCAGGGTCTCTGATTCCGACTTTTACAAGCAGATCCACTATGCGGCTGCGTGCGTCGTCTCCGACAATACCTTGGTGGAGCGCAAGGGACTCTCCGAGCTGCTTTTCCAATGTGTGCAACGGGTTGAGCGAGGTCATCGGCTCTTGGAAGATAAAGCTGATGTCGTTGCCACGCACTTTTTGCAGCAGCTTTTCGTCAGCACTGACCATTTCCTGACCATCATAGGTGACGGACCCAGACACCGAGGCGCTTTCACCCAGCATCGCAACGGTCGACAGCGCGGTGACGGACTTACCAGACCCGGATTCCCCGACCAAAGCCACCGTCTCTCCGCGATCCAGAGAGAAGGACACGCCTTTGACCGCCTCAAAGGTTTGACCGTCCTGACGGAAGCCAACACGCAGATCTTTGACCTCTAGGATACTCATGAGAAGGTCTTTCGTGGGTCAAAGGCATCGCGCACTCCTTCGAAAATGAAGATCAAAAGCGACAGCATAACGGCGAAGGTGAAGAAGGCGGTGAAGCCGAGCCACGGGGCCTGGAGGTTCTGTTTCGCTTGTAGAGTTAGTTCACCTAACGAGGGCGCCGAGGACGGCAGACCAAAGCCGAGGAAATCAAGTCCCGCGAGGGTCGAGATCGTGCCTGTTACGATAAACGGCAGCATGGTCAGCGTCGCGACCATCGCATTAGGCAGCATGTGGCGGAACATGATCGTCCAGTTGCTGACGCCCAAGGCTTTGGCGGCGCGGACGTATTCGAGGTTCCTTGCACGTAGGAATTCCGCGCGTACGACGCCAACAAGAGCCGTCCAGCCAAAGAGCACGGTTAAGAACACCAAGAGCCAGAAACTTCGTCCCAAAATCGCGAAGAGGATAATGATGATATATAGGCTTGGTGTAGAGCCCCAGATCTCGATCACACGCTGGAAGATTAAGTCGACCCAGCCGCCGAAATAGCCTTGGATCGCACCGGCGATTATGCCGATGATACTCGCGCAGGTCGTTACGATCAGGGTGAAAAAGATCGACAATCGGAAGCCATAGATCACCCGCGCCATGACGTCTCGCTTGGTGTCATCGGTGCCAAGCCAGTTTTGCGCATTGGGCGGCAGAGGGGCCGCGCCGGGGCGCTCGACAGAAGACGTATAGGAATAAGGGATCAGCGGCCAGATCATCCAGCCTTTCTCAATCTCTTCGCCGTCGATCACGCCGTCTTGGGCGTCTTCGATATAGCCTTCGGGATCGTCAAAACAGAGCTCAAGCCCTCCGGTCTCGATGAGGCATTTCACCTCGGGATCGCGATAACCGGCTTCGGTTTGGAAATCCCCGCCAAAGGCCGTCTCGGGATAGAACTTGAAGATCGGCGTATAGAGATCGCCGCGATATTGCACGAGGATCGGTTTTTCATTGGCGATGAACTCGGCCATCAGGCTGAGGCCAAAGAGCACACAGAAAATGATCAGCGACCAAAAGGCGCGGCGGTTGCGGCGGAAATTGCGCCAACGCCGTTGGTTCAGAGGGGACATTTTGAACATCAGCCTTCCCTCCTCTCAAAGTCGATACGCGGGTCAATGAAGACATACATGAGGTCACTGAGGATCCCGACCACAAGACCGATGAGACCAAAGACGAAGAGGGTCCCGAAGATCACCGGATAGTCTCGCGCAACGGCTGCCTCAAAACCGAGCCGCCCAAGGCCATCCAGCGAGAAGATGGTCTCGATGATCAGCGAGCCTCCGAAGAAGACGCCGATGAACACCGCGGGAAAGCCCGCGATTACGATCAGCATGGCGTTGCGGAAAACATGCCCGTAAAGCACGCGGCTTTCAGACAGGCCTTTCGCGCGGGCGGTCATGACGTAGTGCTTTTTGATTTCGTCCAAAAACGAGTTTTTGGTCAGCAAAGTGAGGGTCGCAAAAGCAGAGATCGTGCTGGCCAAAACCGGCAAAGTGATGTGCCAGAAATAGTCGATGATCTTGCCATAGAGGCTGAGGTCTTCCCAACCGGAACTCACCAGCCCACGCAGCGGGAAAATGCGCCAATAAGAGCCGCCCGCAAAGAGCACCACCAGAAGGATCGCAAACAGGAACCCTGGGATCGCATAGCCGATAATGATCGCACCCGAGGTCCAGGTATCAAAAGGCGTGCCGTCTTTGACCGCCTTGCGGATGCCCAGAGGGATCGAGACGATATAGGCAATCAAGGTCGACCAGAGGCCCAGCGTGATCGAGACCGGCATCTTTTCCAGCACCAGTTCAAACACGCCGATCTTTCGGAAATAACTCTCGCCAAAATCGAACTGCATATAGTTCCAGATCATCGTAAAGAATCGCTCGACCGGCGGCTTGTCAAAGCCGAACTCACGCTCGAGCTCGTCTATGAACTCCTGCGGCAGCCCCCGCGCGCCGACATAGCGGTCATTCCCAGCGCTCTCGGCAACCTCGGAGCCTCCGCCCGAGATCGCTTCAAACACATCCCCACCCCCTTGGGCCTGAGCAATGATCTGCTCGATCGGCCCGCCCGGGACAAATTGCGTAAGAGTGAAGTTGATGACCATGATCCCAAAGAGAGTCGGGATCACGAACAACAAACGCCGGAGAATATACGCGCCCATTTAAGTCTTACCGCGCCAGTACACCTGCTGCGACAAGCTCAGCATTTTTGTCGGCTTCAAACCACCAGAAATCAAGCTCACCGCGCGCGTAGTCAGGCAAGGGATCTGGGTAGCCGTATTGATTATAGAAGGCGACGGTGTGGACGTCTTTGAACCACTGAGGCACCCAGAAGACTTCCGCGCGCAGGACGCGGTCTAGGGCGCGAACACCGACCCGCATTTCCTCTTTGGTCGTCGCACCAACGATGTTCTCGATCAAACGGTCAACAGCTGGACTATTCAGACCCATCAGGTTGCGCGAGCTTTCGTTGCGCGCTTCCGATCCGAACCATTGCTCAAGGCCGGTAGACGGCTCCAGCCCCTGTGTCATGACGTGGGTGGTCAGATCAAAGTCATAGCTGCGTGTGCGGTCCGTTTCCTGCGCAGGGTCCACACGGTTCAGCACGGCATCAACACCCAGACGTTTCAGGTTTTCAATGAACGGATTGTGGATCCGGTCAAAGGCGGGCGAGCTATCAAGGATCTCGACGCTTAGAACTTCGCCGTCTTTGCGACGCATACCGTCATCGCCGACAACCCAACCAGCTTCGTCAAGCAATGCAGAGGCTTTGCGCAAATTGCCACGATCCAGCTGACGCGCGCCAGACACCGGCGGCAGGATCGCCTCATCCGTCAGGATCGACGCATTTAGCAAGCCTTCGTCCACGAGCGGTTTCAACAAAGCCATTTCTGCGTCAGACGGCGTGCCAAGGGCTTCCATATCGGAATTGCCCCAGAATCCGTTCACGCGTTCATAAAGGCCAAAGAACAGAGACTCATTGGACCATTCGAAGTTGAACATCAAACCGATGGCTTCGCGGACGCGTTTGTCCTGGAATTTCTCGCGACGCAGGTTGAACACATAGCCCTGTGCCTGCGCGAGGTTGCCGTTGTGCAGCTCTGTTTTGATGACGTGACCGTCGCTAAGCGCTGGGAAATTATAGCTGGTCGCCCAAGATTTAGAGCTGTTCTCGCTGCGGAACGTGTATTCGCCGGCTTTAAAGCCCTCAAAAGCCGCGGCACTGTCTGCGAAATATTCAACGCGGATCTGATCAAAGTTGTAGCGCCCGACGGACACCGGCAGATCCTCGGCCCAATAGTCATCGCGACGCTTGTAGACGACTTGCTGGTTGATCTCGTAGCTATCGAGCTCATAGATCCCCGTGCCCATGATCGGCACCAAAGAGCTTTCATCCAGTCGCGCTCCAGTTTCTTCAAACCACGCCTTAGAGAAGGCGGGGAAGATACCGGCAAGACCAATGCGGTCGCGTTCCGGGCTGTCTGCGTTGAACGAGAATTTGATGCGGTGCGTGTCCAGAATCTCGACGTCCGAGATAAAGGCTCCAAAGGCTGCGCGGAAACTGGGCAGGCCTTGCTCCATAAAGAGGTCGAAGGTGAACTTCAGATCCTCGGCGCTCCAGCCTTTGCCGTCTGGGAATGTCACATCATCGCGCAGGTTAAAGATGACCCAGCTTAGGTCTTCTGGGTATTCCATGGTTTCACAAAGGAAGCAGTAGCTGGCGGTCGGATCATCGGCAAATGTGGTGAGGATATCCTCGTGACCAATCGTCGGGCTGCCGCCTGCGCGGCCTTTGCGCGTATAGGGGTTAAAGCTGTCAAAGGTACCCATGCCCCAGATCGCGATCTCTCCGCCTTTGGGCGCGGAAGCATTCACATAGTTCAGTTGCTGATAGTCGGCTGGGTATTTCAGGTCGCCAAAAAAGTTATAGCCGTGGCTGATGGTGATATTCTCATCTGCGAAAGCAGAACTGGCCGCCATGACGACCCCGATCAAACTGGCGCTCGCGGTCCAGAATTTCCAATCCCACGAAACGGCCTTGGTTTTGGCACCTGATGTCATCTGCGAAATCCTCCCAGCTTACGGCTGTCTCCATGCATTTCTTGGAATGTAACGTAATTTGCAGACTCGACCAGACTCAAGCCGAGAATGATAAACTTGCGATGAAATCTTCGGCATTTGCGCGTTAAGTCGCCCAAAGCCGCCGCGATTGTCCAAGTTCCCCCACCAATCGCGCAAAAGAAAAGGCCGGAGCCCGAGGGCGCCGACCTTTCCCGAAAATCTATAAAAGCTGAGCTTAGCTGCCCGCGCCCTGCAGATAGGCAATCAGGTTTGCGCGGTCTGCAGGTTTCTTCAGACCAGAGAAGCTCATTTTGGTGCCAGGCGCGAAGCCTTTCGGGCTAGTCAGGAAAGCGTCCAGATTTTCTGGGGTCCAAGTTTCCGCGACCGCAACCATCGCCCCGGAGTAGGCGTAGCCGTCTGCGGAACCAACCGCGCGGTTAACGACATTGAACAAGTGAGGACCGGTGCCATTTGCGCCGTCATCCAGCTTGTGACACGCTTTACACTTGCCGAAGACCTTCGCACCTTTGTCGACATCTGCCGCTGCAAGAAGCTCTTCCAAAGAGGGGCCTTCTTCGACGACCGCAGTGCTGTCCGCCGCGGCAACTTCGATCTTATAGCCAACTTTGGCTTCTTCGCCGTGCTTCCCGTGGCCGCCACCCATGTGGTAAATGGTTTCCGCAGCCCAACCACCCAAAAGGTAGATCAGCAGAGCACCGCAGAAAGCGCCGGTAATTTTGGTCAAAGTCATAGTGTCGAACATGCTACGTTATCCGTCTCGTGGCGTTTGACGGCTATCTATCCGCTTCCTTCTACCTTGCGCAAGCTATACTTACCGCGACCAATCGCCCTTCTTGCGAAAAAAGTGGAATTTTGAACATGACCCAACGCATTGCCTTTCAAGGAGAGCCCGGCGCCTATAGCCACGAGGCCTGCCGCAACGCGCGTCCAGACATGGAGGCGTTGCCCTGTGCGACCTTTGAAGAGGCCATTGCTGCTGTCAAAAACGGCGAAGCGGCTTTGGCAATGCTGCCGGTTGAAAACTCGACCTACGGGCGCGTCGCGGACATCCACCGCCTGCTGCCTCAAAGCGGGTTGCACATCATTGATGAAGCCTTTGTGCGGGTTCACATCAGCCTTCTTGCGGTGCCGGGCGCGAAGATCGAAGACATCGAAGAAGCCTTTTCACACCTTGTTTTATTGCCTCAATGCGCAGGGTTCCTGACCGAGCACGGCATTCGCGGACGCGTCAGCCCTGACAACGCGCGGGCTGCGCGCGAGGTGGCTGAAGCGGGAAACAAGGCCCACGCTGCCTTGGCCAGCGAGTTGGCCGGAGAGATCTATGGTTTGGATGTCCTCGCCCGTCACATCGAGGACCACGACAACAACACGACCCGGTTTCTGATCATGTCACCCGAGGCCCAACTCGAACGTCGGGACGCGCCAAAGGGCATGGTCACGAGTTTTGTCTTTCAGGTCCGAAATATTCCCGCCGCGCTTTACAAAGCGATGGGGGGATTCGCGACCAATGGCGTCAATATGACCAAACTCGAGAGCTATATGGTGGATGGCTCCTTCACGGCGACTCAGTTTTACGCCGAAGTGGAAGGCCATCCAGAGGATGAAAACGTGAAACTGGCCTTGGATGAGCTGGGATATTTCACGAGCTATCTGAATATCCTCGGCGTCTATCCCGCTGCCCAGTCGCGCCATACGTGAGATCGGCGCCCAATATATTGATCATCATCTCTGATGAGCATCGCAAAGACGCGATGGGATGTGCGGGCCACCCGATTGTCAAAACTCCAAATCTGGACGCACTTGCGGCCCGTGGGACGTTCTTTGGGAATGCCTACACGCCCTCGCCCATGTGCGTGCCAACGCGGGCGGCGATTGCGACAGGGGACTACGTTCACAAAACGCGCAATTGGGACAGCGCCACGCCCTATGACGGAACGCCACGCAGTTGGATGCGCCAATTGCGAGACAGCGGCATCGATACTGTTTCTATCGGCAAGCTACATTTCCGCTCTGGCGAGGATGACAACGGCTTCTCGCAAGAGATTCTGCCGATGCATGTGGTCGGAGGAATCGGTTGGACGATCGGGCTTTTGCGGGAAAACTTGCCGCCTTATGACGCCGCATCCGAACTGGCTGCAGATGTCGGCGTCGGCGACAGCAGCTATACCGACTATGATCTCGACATCACCGCCGCCGCTGAAAACTGGCTTGCAAACAAAGCCGGGTCCAAGTCTCCTTGGGCGGCTTTTGTATCCTTGGTCAGCCCACACTACCCGCTGACCTGCCCCCAAAAATTTTATGAGATGTATGACCCGGACAAAGTCGACCTGCCGGTGGGCTATGAAAACCGAAATCCCCCCGAGCACAGCGAACTCAAGAATGTCGCGGAATTTTTTGACTACGACCGCTATTTCGACGAACAGAAAACCCGCGAGGCGAAGGCCGCCTATTATGGCCTCACCAGCTTCATGGATAATTGCGTGGGGCGCATTCTGACCACTCTGGAAGCCAGCGGTCAGGCCGAGGATACCGTGGTCATTTATGTCTCGGACCACGGAGACATGATGGGCGATCAGGGGTTTTGGACCAAACAGGTGATGTACGAGCAATCGGCAGGCGTGCCGATGATCATGGCAGGTCCGGGCGTGCCGGTCGGACATCGTGTGAATACAGCCACGTCCCTGCTCGATTTAGCGGCGACCGCGGTGGACGTCATCGGCCTTGAAAACGACGCGCACAACCGCGCATGTCCCGGCGTGTCATTGCGCGAGATCGCCAATCAGCCGGACGATCCCGACAGAACTGTCCTGAGTGAGTATCACGACGGAGGCTCTACGACCGGCACCTTCATGATCCGCTGGGATCGCTGGAAATATGTGCACTACGTCGGGCATGACCCGCAGTTGTTCGATCTGAAGGAGGATCCGAACGAGCTGCAAAACCTTGCGACCGAACGGCCAAATCACCCAGAAACGCTTGCTGCCTTGAAAGAAGGCGAAAAACGCTTGCGCATCATTTGCGATCCCGAAGCCGTCAACGCGCAATGCTTCGCCGACCAAAAGGCGCGGATCGCCGAGCTCGGCGGGGAGGAAGCGTGCTTAACAGGATATCAATTCAACCACACGCCCACGCCTAACGAGCAAGCGCGCACTGAAAGAGATGATTTATCCGAACTTTAAGCCGCTTGCGTCTCGCGATAACGCTTTTCGAGGTTGCGCGATTGTTCAGAGATACGAGACGCCATGCGTTTCTCGATCTTGCCTCGCGTCAGCTTCATAGATTGCAACAGAAGGCGTCCAGTCAGGGTTTTCGCAGAGATATCGGTTTTCATCAAAAGACGGGTCTTGTGATTAGACAGCGCCACCAGTTCGATATCCAATTGCACCTCAATGGCGGGCGCATCCGCTTGAAAACCAAGCGCTTCGGGCTTTTCAAAACGGCTCACGTCGACCTGCATTTTCACAGTCTTGCCGCGCCAGGGCACGTTCAGATCCCAGGCAGATCCTAGGCCATCCGCCCCGTCCCCATTGCGCCGTGTGACCTCTGCACCTCGGCGCATGGCCATGCGTTCAAAAAAGGAAAAATCAGACAGCATTTCAAAAGCTGCGGCCTGCGGGATCTCAAGATCTTCGATCGTTTCAAACTTCATGACTGCTCGCGTCCCATCTGTTTTTACGTGGGGTATTCGATATGATGCGCGCAGTATGGCGCATTTTATCTTTCAAGTCGATCCGCAACCCAATGTCTTAAGATAAACTCCGCGATGGCGCCTTTGCGGGCGGGTTTTAGAAACGCGTGCTCTCCGGCGAGGGCCTGCATCATCTCGTCTCGAGGCACCCAGATCGCATCCTCGATTTCGTTTGGGTCGATGTTCAAATCCGTGCCAAGCGCTTCGCCGCGGAACCCCATCATCAGCGAATTTGGGAAGGCCCAGGGCTGCGACCCAAGGTAGTCCACACGCCCAACCGAGACCCCGGCCTCCTCAAACACCTCACGCCGCACGGCGGCTTCTGGCGTTTCTCCGGGTTCGACAAAGCCCGCCAAAAGAGAATACATGCCCTCTGGCCAGCCGGGACTGCGCCCGATCAAAACGGAGTCGCCTTTCGTGATCAACATGATCACCACGGGATCCGTGCGCGGGAAATGCGGCGCGCCACAGGAGGGGCATGTTCTTTGCCACCCGGCCTGTGACATCTCGCTTTTATGACCGCATACCGCGCAGAACCGATGGCTACGGTGCCATTCAAAGAGGGCTTTCGCGGTCGAGGCCAACTCGGCGTCGCGAGCATTTAGCCGGGTCATATTAGCCCGCAAATCCGCGAAAACCTGATCCGCAGGCAAGGCCGGATGCTGTTGTTCGGACAGGTCGACAAAGCTCTGATCCACGTCTTGATCGGGCGTCCAGCCAGACAGGTCGAAAGCCAGGCAAAGCCCGTCATCTTCTTGCCCTAAAACAATCGGCGACGCATTTCCTTCGAAAACCGGATGATCCGTCGGAATCCGCACCAAGCGGCGCGCATCCTCGCCGGACATCAAGGGTTTACCGCGCCACAGACATATCGCGTGCGCTTTACGTTCGCCGTTGCACGCCTCGGCTATAACCTCTGCGGTGCGCAAATGCGCGACTCGATCTAAACCAGAAGGTCCAAACGTAACACTGTCAAAAAGCTGCATGAAATGATCCTGCCCGTCGTTTGAGCCAAACTAGGCATTCTGAGAGGCGTAGCAAACGGAAAATCCAGAGAAATACGACTTGACCCAAAGTTTCGCTTTGGGATTTTTGCGTGTCATGCCATGGTTCAAGAAGTGATTACTTCATTTGATTATCAAATAGTTAACAAACCTTCGATACGACTTTGACCCCCTCCCCAACGTCAACTCAGTCTGAACCAACGATTGACCTCCGAGTCTTGGCAACAACTGACATGCATGGCCACCTAGGCGGCTGTGGTCAGACGACGGGCTGGGCCTTTGTGTCTAAGACGTTGAACCTGTTGAAGGCCGAGAACAGCAACCATCTGCTTTTTGACAATGGGGACTTCCTGCAAGGCACAGCCCTGTGCGACCTGATGGCCTTCGGCGCTTTGGGTCCCGCTGAAAATCACCCCGTGATCCAGGTGATGAACAAGATGGGTTATGATGCAATCGGACTGGGCAACCACGAATTCGACTTTGGCCTCCCTTTCTTGCGAGACGCATTGTCTGGTGCCACAGCTCCTTTGGTGTGCAGCAACCTAGAAACCGACCAAAATGTCTGGGAGCGAGATCTGCTGATCAATAAATCGCTCACCGACAGCTTAGGTCAGCCCCACAAGCTCACCATTGGCGTTTTTTCACTGATACCGCCGCAGGTGCTGGACTGGTGCAGGGTTCACCTAGAAGGTCAGGCGCGTGCCTATGAGTTTCAAGCAACCGCCGTAGAGCGCGTCACGTCACTACGGTCTCGCGGCGCGGATTTGGTCTTTGCCTTGTGCCATGCGGGCGATACGGCCTCAGAGGCCGAGGCGGCCAAGAATCCATTAGCCACAGACATCACGTCCATTCCGGGGCTAGATCTGGTGATTTGCGGGCACACCCATAGCGTTTCGCCAAAACCCGGCGAGCGGAAACTATGTGCCAGAAACCCAAGCCAATCCCAAGACAGCGTGATGCCGCTTGTCCTGCCAGGTGATCGAGGGAAATTCGTCGGCTGCATTGACTTGAAACTGCAAAAGAGCCCACGCGGTTGGACATGGGTCACCGCGGAATGTCGAAATATCGAAGTGTCAGAAACCGCAAACCCAGATGTCCTGGAGATCGCCGCACCATGGATCACGCGGGCTCAAACCGCGCTTGCCGCCGAGGTTGGTAGCTCTGAGATCGACATCGGCACGTTTTTCTCGGCCATTCAATGCGACCCCGCCACGCGGCTCGCGGCAGCAGCAAAACAGATGGCCGTTGCCCCGTTGCTAGAGGTCTTAGGTTATATGGATCTACCGGTTGTCACCGCCGCTAGCCCGTTTCGCGCGGGCCATGACGGGCCAGAGTGCTACACTGCCGTGCCCGCTGGCCCTGTCACGCTCAGCGAAATCTATGATATCTACCCCTATTTCAACGCGATCGACGCGTTCAAAATCACCGGAGCTCAAGCGCGAGACTGGCTAGAAGCCTCTGTCAGCGGTTTTTTTCAGTTACTGCCTGATCAGCCAGACCAGCCTCTGTGGAATCACCAGTTTCCCACCTATGAGTTTGATAGCCTGTTGGGCGTTAGCTACCAGATCGATCTGTCAAAGCCCGCTCTTTATTCCCCCGATCGGCGTCGACTCTCAGAGGCAGCATGCAGCCGAATTTGCGATCTGTCGTTGAGCGGAGAGCCCTTGGACCCGCATGCAGAAATGATCCTGGTCACCAACGCCTACCGTGGAGGCGGAGGTGGTAAATTCCCCCATATCTCAAGCCGAAACCGGATTCCCCTGCCTTTTCGAGACGTACGCGCGTGGATGCAGGTGCTTTTTTCGCGAGGTCTCACCGAAAATTATCTACCCGCGCCCTCCTGGCAATTCGCGCCTATGGCGGGAACGTCAGCAATTTTTAAAACGGGCTCGGACGCGTTGCGTTTCATCCCAAGCAATCTAAAGCAACGCCTGACAGACTTGGGCGAGACAGCTGGCGGCTATCGAAAATTTCGCCTGTCCCTCTAGGGGAACACAGCTTGCAATCCGTTTTTCCAAAGCTTATGTAGCGATTTGAGAGGTTGGCGCGGGCAAGCACCTCGCCAACCCGGTCAGATCCGGAAGGAAGCAGCCGTAACGAGTCCCGCTTGGGTCGATGTTCAGCCTCTCACCTTAAACGCCAGATGAACTTGGCGTTTCTTCTCCGACACCCGCAGATTGACCGGCAACCGCCCAGTCGAACTGCGCGTCGGTTTCAACCGCGCAATGGCGGACGTAGCGTAGTCGGGTCAAAGCATCGCTTACCGGTTCGCCCATCTCTATCAAAAGCCGCAAAACCGCCATTCCTGACCGCCCGCAGCCTCCACGGCAATGCACAAGAACGCGCCCGCCGCCTAACAAGGCCTTTCGTATTTTTTCAGAAATCTCTGCCCAAGCCTGAGACTGAGCGGCGTCTGGCGACCCGAAGTCTTTGACCGGAAAATGCAACCACCTCGCCCCAAAAGTGGGGACATCCGCCATGAACTTGGCGGCACCCAGCTGCTCAAGTTCTGCCAGCGGCGTCATGGTGAGCACAAATGATGGTCGCCACGCCTGAATTTGATCGGCATCCAATTCGTAGTCGCCGGTTAACCCCGGACAGGGCGACAAGGCCAAAAGGCCTTTGCCTGCGTCTAAAGAATAAATTGCAAAGTCTGACATCCCAAAGCCCGCGTCTACCTCACCGCACTTCAACCTTAGCGCGAAATTTTACATCCATAACCTCTAATCTAAACGGACGTCAAAAAAGGCAAGGCATAGTGTTTTCAGGAACCGCCCGAGGATCTTAACGCGTATCTTCCAGCACGGCCTATCCGGTAGACGCGCCGTCCCCTTGGCCTTAACGTGGACGCGATCCCGAATCCAAAGGCACAAGATGAGCGACGACAGTACCCAGACCACCGGCTATCAGGTTCTCGCCCGCAAATACCGACCCGAGACCTTTGCCGATCTGGTCGGCCAGGACGCCATGGTGCGCACACTGAAAAACGCCTTTGACGCGGATCGGATCGCGCAAGCCTTCATCATGACCGGTATTCGCGGCACCGGCAAAACCACCACCGCCCGGATCATTGCCAAAGGCATGAACTGTATCGGCGAAGACGGCACTGGCGGTCCAACCACCGAGCCTTGCGGCAAATGCGAGCATTGCCGCGCCATCATGGAAGGCCGCCATGTCGATGTCATGGAAATGGACGCCGCCTCGCGCACAGGGGTCGGCGACATCCGCGAAATCATCGACTCGGTGCATTACCGAGCGGCCTCGGCCCGCTATAAGATCTATATCATCGACGAAGTTCACATGCTCTCGACCAGCGCCTTCAACGCGCTGCTGAAAACGCTCGAAGAGCCGCCCGCGCATGTGAAATTCATCTTTGCGACCACAGAAATTCGCAGGGTTCCGGTCACGGTTCTGTCGCGCTGTCAGCGTTTCGACCTGCGCCGGATTGAGCCCGAAGTCATGATCGCGCTGATGCGCAAAATTGCGACCTCGGAAGGTGCAGAAATCGCCGACGACGCGCTCGCCCTGATCACCCGCGCCGCCGAAGGATCGGCGCGTGACGCAACCTCGCTTTTGGATCAGGCCATCTCGCACGGTGCAGGCGAAACCACCGCCGATCAAGTCCGTGCGATGCTGGGTCTGGCTGACCGCGGCCGAGTGCTCGACCTCTATGACATGATCCTGCGCGGAGACGCGGGTGGCGCGCTCAATGAACTTTCGGCACAATATGCCGATGGGGCTGATCCGATGGCGGTTCTGCGCGATTTGGCGGAAATCACGCACTGGGTCTCCGTGGTGAAAATCACGCCGGAATCAGCGGACGATCCAACCATTTCACCCGACGAACGCGCCCGTGGCCAGGCTATGGCGGAAAAACTGCCGATGCGCGTGATGACCCGCATGTGGCAAATGCTGCTGAAGGCGCTCGAAGAGGTCGCCGCCGCACCCAATGCCATGATGGCGGCCGAAATGGCGATCATTCGCCTGACCCATGTGGCCGACCTGCCCAGCCCCGAAGAGCTGGTCAAGAAACTTCAGGATACACCCCCGCCTCCCGGCCCTCCCGGCGGAGGCGGCGGCATGAACACACCGCAAATGGGTGGCGCGACGCAGGCCTATGCCACTGCCCAAGTCGCAGGCGGCCCCGGTGGCACTGTCACCGCCCTTGCGCCACAAGCCGATCAAGCGCTCGCACGGTTTGCGACCTTCGATCATGTGGTCGACCTGATCCAAAAGAACCGCGACGGGCTATTGCTCAACAACGTCAAGAAATACGTCCGTTTGGCTGCCTATCAACCAGGTCGCATCGAATTCGTCCCCGCACCAAACGCACCTCAAGACCTGTCTCAACGTCTCGGCTCCGCCTTGCAACGCTGGACTGGCAATCGCTGGGCCGTGATCCTTGTGAACGAAGGCGGCGCGCCGTCGATCTTCGAAGTCGAAGATGCGGAAAACGAAGCCCTCAGGGCCGAGGCCCGCAAGCACCCATTGGTCAAAGCGGTCTTTGACGCCTTCCCAAAGGCCAAGATCACCGACATCAAAACCCAAAAAGAGATCGCCCAAGAGGCACAGGCCGAAGCCCTGCCCGAAGTCGAAGACGAATGGGATCCCTTTGAAGAAGACTAGGCGCGCCTTGGTCCCTTTCGGACCCGCGTTGCTCTTGTCGTTTCATCCCCCGCGCCCTATCTAGCGGGCAACTCAAATTCAGGAGACAGAGATGCTCAAAGGTCTAGGCAACATTGGCGATATGGCCAAAATGATGAAGCAAGCGCAAGAGATGCAGACCAAGATGGCGCAGATGCAGGACGACCTGCAAAGCATCATCGTGACGGGTGAATCCGGCGCGGGCCTCGTCAAAGCCACCGCCACCGCCAAAGGCGATCTGACCGGCCTGGATATCGACCCGTCCATCTTTGTCCCCAGCGAAAAAGAAGTCGCCGAAGACCTGATCCTCGCCGCCATCAAAGACGCGCAAGCCAAAGCCGCCGACCGCGCCAAATCCGAGATGGGCAAGATCACCGAAGGTCTGGGACTGCCAGCAGACTTCAAACTGCCGTTCTAAGTGGGGCGACAAACGGCTTTCATCTTGCTAGAAATACTCAAAAGCAAGGGGTGGCCATGAGCAGCAACGACCTCGAAAATTTGATCGATCTGATGGCCCGCCTGCCGGGCCTCGGTCCCCGTTCTGCGCGCCGCGCTGTGTTGCATCTGGTGCGCAAACGCGCGCTTTTGCTGACGCCGCTGAGTGACGCCATGCAAAACGTCGCCGCCACCGCGCGCGAGTGCTTGAACTGCGGCAATATCGGTACCTCTGACATCTGTGATATATGCGCAGACGACACCCGCGCCACAGGCGAAATCTGTGTCGTCGAAGACGTCGCCGACCTCTGGGCCATGGAGCGCGCTGGTGTGTTCAAAGGCCGGTATCATGTTCTGGGTGGTACGCTTTCAGCTTTGGATGGCATCGGCCCCGAAGAGCTCTCGATCCCGCGTCTTGTGGACCGTGTGACCAGCGAAGCCGTGAGTGAAGTCATCCTTGCGCTTAACGCTACTGTCGATGGTCAGACCACCGCCCATTACATCGCTGATCAGCTCGAAGGTCAGGTTACGCTTACCTCTCTGGCCCAAGGTGTGCCGATTGGTGGGGAGTTGGATTATCTGGACGAAGGCACGATCTCGGCCGCTCTTCGTGCGCGGAAATCGATCTAAGATCCCTGTCAAAAACTGTCAGCACGTTCGGATAGGCAACAAACTGATATTGGAGATCCACAATGCGTTTCAGATACAGCATTCTTTACGTCGACGACGTGCCCGCCACGCTTGCCTTTTACAAAGAGGCCTTTGGCTTTGAGACAGGCTTTCTGCACGAAGGCAAAGACTATGGCGAGTTGGTCACCGGCGACACGAAGCTCGCCTTTTCGGCCAAATCCTTGATGCGCGAGATCGGCAAGACGCCGTCAGACGCAGACCCCAAAGCACCCAGTTTCGAATTGGCTTTTGAGACCGAAACCGTCGCCGAAGATTTCGCCCGCGCGGTCGCGGCTGGGGCTGCCCCGATACAAGAACCCACAGAAATGCCATGGGGCCAGGTGATCTCTTATGTCTCTGACCCAAATGGCTTCTTGATCGAGATCTGCGCCCCCATCTAAGCTCGCGCCAGGAGGATCAAGCATGGTTTACGCTGTCATCGGTGCGGGGATGATTGGGTCGGCGGCTGCGCGTCACTTGGCTGAGGCGGGGCATGACGTGATTTTGATTGGCCCAAGTGAACCTGACGACAAGTCCAAGCACAGCGGCGCTTTTGCCAGCCACTATGACGCAGGCCGTATCACCCGCGGCTTGGCAACAGATCCCTTTTGGGCACAGGCCTCCTTGGCCTCTATTGCGCGCTATCGCCAGATCGAAGCCGACAGTGGCATATCGTTTTACAACGACGTGGGCTGCCTTCTGGCCGGACCACAGGATGCCTCGCATTTGCAAGATGTCGGGCGCGTCGCGGCAGGCCTTCATATCGACGCAAAGCACCTTTCGCAGAAAGACATGCAGGATCGCTTTCCGTTCTTTGCTTTTTCAGAGGATGACATTGGCTATTTCGAAGCCAAGAACGCTGGAACAATCAACCCGCGCGCGCTCGTCGCTGCACAGATCAAACTGGCCGTCGCGCATGGGGCGCAAGCGTTGCGAACCGAAGCGCAGGCGCTCCGTGAAACCCCGTCGGGCCTCGTGATTGAGACCACGTCCGGCGACATCGAAGCCGATCAGGTGCTCATCGCGACCGGGGGGTTTGCACCAAACTTGATCGAAGGCCTGAACCTACGCGTCTATGCCCGCACCGTCGCCCTGTTCGAGGTCTCAGAGGCTGAGGCCCGGCGCCTGCAAGGCTGCCCTTCAATGATCTATCTGGATCAGGACGGAAACGACCCCTACCTTTTGCCGCCTATTCGATATCCAGATGGTAAAGTCTATCTCAAGCTGGGCGGAGATCCAGACGACCGGCATCTCGCGCCTCTTGAGATGACAGAGTGGTTTCAAAGCTGGGGGAACCCCGAGGTTGGCGCGCATCTAGAGGCACAAATGCGGGCGCGCATGCCTGATTTGCAAATAGACAGCGTAACGACAAATGCCTGCGTCACGACTTTCACCGACACCGGCCGACCACTGATCACACGCCATTCCGACCGTATTTCATTGGCCGTCGCCGGCTGCGGCGCGGGGGCGAAATGCAGCGATGAGCTTGGGCGGCTCGGGGCGGAAACCTTGCTGGGACGCGAGCTACCAGCTTGGGCAAGCCAATAAAAAAGGGGCCGTGCTGGCCCCTCTTTCCTGTCTCTCAGTGCTTGCCTTACGAAGGCTGTTCGTCCTCGTCACCAGACTCAGGCAGGTTAAAGAAGCTGTCCGCATCCGCGAAATCATCGTCACCGCGGGGATCTTCTTCTAGGCCCGCATCCGCAGGCGTGTCGCCAAGCGTGAAGGCCTCAAGACCTTCCATATTGGATGGCATACGTGGTTCCGCGTCCATCTCCAGAGATTGCTCGGTGGACACCAGCTTGCGACGCTCATCATCATTCATGACGCCGCCTTCAGCCGCCTTCTTCGCCGCTGCTTTCTGAACCGCTGCGTCCAGCTCAGACTGTTTACACAGGCCCAACGCAACCGGATCGATCGGCTGAATATTCGCGATGTTCCAGTGGGTGCGCTCGCGGATCGCCTGAATGGTTGGTTTCGTGGTGCCAACCAGTTTAGACACCTGACCGTCAGACAGTTCCGGGTGGAACTTAACGAGCCACAGAATAGACGCCGGACGATCCTGACGCTTGGACAGAGGCGTATAACGCGGGCCGCGACGCTTCTCTTCGCCCACCGCTGCTGCGTTGAATTTCAGTTTCAGCTTATGCAGAGGGCTCTCCTGCGCCGCATCAATTTCTTCTTGCGTCAGCTGGTTGTTGGCTATCGGGTCAAAGCCTTTGACACCGGTCGCAACGTCGCCATCCGCGATGCCCTGCACCTCAAGCTCGTGCATGCCTACGAAATCCGCGATCTGCTTGAAGCTGATCGTTGTATTGTCCACCAGCCACACTGCGGTGGCCTTCGCCATAATCGGTTTTGCCATATCGGCCTCCTAACGCATAGTTTTCCCCTCGCCAGACTTTCGGTCTGACGGCATCCTTTTTGGGGATGCGGGCTACCTTTTCGGGGGAACTTACGCCCGATATAGAGTGGATTGGCATAAAAGGAAAGAGTGAATGAAGCGTGTGGTAGCCTTGCTGGTTTTGGTCTTCGCATCCCCGGTTTTGGCCGAGGGCGAGCGGTCCGGGGAGTTTGATTACTACGTCATGGCCTTGAGCTGGTCGCCGAATTGGTGCCGCCTAGAGGGGGACGCGAAAGGGTCCGAGCAATGCGACGCGGATAAAGACCACGGCTGGATTCTGCACGGGCTTTGGCCGCAGTATCATCAAGGCTGGCCAAGCTATTGCCCCACCACAAAACGCGCCCCTTCGCGCCGCATGACCGCCGAGATGGCCGATATCATGGGCACCTCGGGACTCGCGTGGCATCAGTGGAAGAAACATGGCACCTGTGCGGGGCTGGAAGCCGCTGATTTTTTCGCGCTGTCGCGTGAGGCCTATGGGCGTGTGACCCGTCCGGAGGTGCTACGAAAGCTGAAGGACCCGATTTCTCTGCCCGCGACTTTGATCGAACAGGCCTTCCTGCAAGACAACCCAGAGCTCGAGCCTGATGGCATCACCATCACCTGCAAACAGGGCTATATCCAAGAAGCGCGCATTTGCCTGTCCAAGTCGCTTGATCCCGTGCCCTGCGGTCGCGACGTTGTCAAAGACTGTCGCCTCGACGATGCGCTGTTTGATCCGATCCGCTAGGGTATCTTTATGTCTCGTCTCTTTAACGCACTGATCGGCATCAACGTCCTGCTCCCTTGGATCGTATCGCTGATTCTGCCGATCCAAAGCTCTCTGCTGCTAAACGAAGTGGTCTTTTTCGGCTGTGTGTTCCTGATGGCCGTCGGCAACGCGCGTATTGCAAGGGCTTTACCTGATTACAGCCGCTGGATCTGGGCTTTATCCATTGCCAATCTCGCCTGCGCTGCGCTACTGAGCAGCCCAGCGCTGTCAACAGCCCTGCCGCTCATCCTGCGGCTTGCGACAGTTTAACACGTGTCAGTTTCACCGGTTTCTAATTAATAAGCAAGCCAAATACTAATTAAAGAAGCCAGATGACCACCCGCCTCCACACCGCCCTGCGCATCTACGAGACTACGGTTGCACTCTTTGTGTTGATCGTCGCGCTCTTATTGCCGCGGATTTCGGCGGTGGTGGTGGAATTCATCCCCGGCGCAGACGTTGTGATCATCTGTACGGGATCGGAATATGTGAAGGTCTCGCTTGATGAGGACGGCACCCCCGTCGAAGTCCACGAGACGCAGGACAGCGATTGTTTGCGCGCGTTGGCCTTGGATGTCACCGAGACCGCAACTCCCGCGTGGCAAACACTAGCCCGCGACTACAGCTTTGCTTTCTCTTTGCATGAGCACCCTGCCCCATCGGGCGAGATCCTCAAGACCCTAGAACCCTCCCGCGCCCCGCCTGCCTTGATCTGAGCCCCTCTTTCACTCTGATCAAACACAGGAATACTTATGACCGATGCAACCGCACCGGCGTCCCCCGCATCTTACGCAAGCGGCGGCGCACTTTATCGTCTCGTCTGGAAATGGCACTTTTTGGCCTCGCTTTATGTCTTGCCCTTTATGGCAATGCTGGCGCTGACCGGCGGGATTTACCTTTATAAACCGCAAATCGAAAACTGGCTTTATGCCGACTATATGCATGTCGAACAGACCGGCGCGGCCTTGCCGCTTGAGATCCAAGTCGATGTGCTGCGCGAGACCCATGGCATCACCCGTTTGCGCGGGATCACGCAGTATGACGACCCGACCCGCTCGACCAAAATCGAATATAACGATGCGGAAAAGGTCCGCTCCTACGCCTGGGTGAACCCATATTCCGGCGAAGTCCTAGGCACAGTCGCCCGCGACGAAATGCCGATGCGCATGCTTAAGAAGTTCCATGGCGAGTTGCTTCTGGGAAAGACCGGCACCAAATTCGTAGAGCTCGCGGCCCATTGGGCCATCGTCATGTTTATCACGGGCGCTTACCTCTGGTGGCCACGCGGCAAACGCACCTTGTCTCAGGCCGTGGCGCCCCCGAAAGGCGGGCCGTCCAAAGGCCGCAGCTGGTGGCGTGAGACTCATTTGTTCACCGGGTTTCTTGCGGTGGTTCTGGTCACGCCAATCCTTGTGAGCGGACTGCCATGGACCGACGTCTGGGGCGGCGGCCTCAGCCAAATCCAGAAGGCGACGGGGCAGAATTCGCAATCCATGCGCTTCCGCGGCGCGCCGAAATCCACGAGCGATTCTGGAGTGACGATCGCTTATGAGGACGTCTTTGCCATCGCCCGCGAAGAAGGCTTGAAAGCGCCTTACGAAATGCGCCCGCCGCGCAAGGCCAATTCGGCCTATTGGATCCGTTCGGCCTCAACCAACCGCAATGATCAGACCGAACTGGTGATCGACCGCTACAGCGGCGACATCCTGAAACGGCTCGATTTCAAGGACAACCCAGCGGTCGCGAAAACCGTGTCCTATGGCATCTCGTTCCACCAAGGAGAGCTCTATGGGCTCACCAATCTGATCCAGAACACGGTGGCTGCAATCCTAGCGCTGCTCTTGTCGGTTACGGGTTTTGTCGCCTGGTGGAAACGCCACCCTGCCGGAAGCCTTGGCGTGCCCAATGCGCCAGACGCGGCACTGAGCCCGGGCATGATCGCGCTGGTCGTGGTACTGTCGATCCTCTTCCCTCTGGTTGGTGCATCGCTAATCGTAGCGCTTATTCTTGA
The DNA here is from genome assembly GCF_037478305.1 of Cognatishimia coralii. Classification (NCBI taxonomy): domain Bacteria; kingdom Pseudomonadati; phylum Pseudomonadota; class Alphaproteobacteria; order Rhodobacterales; family Paracoccaceae; genus Cognatishimia; species Cognatishimia coralii. The sequence continues at coordinate 74,456 of NZ_JBBGAZ010000006.1, read as the reverse complement.
TTGGGCGAACCTGCGCCGATTGCGGTAATAAAAAAGGCCCGAGCCTCGGTTTTGAGGCTCGGGCCAAATCCTTTGGTATCAGCTCATTCAAACCTTCAGAACGATCTTCCCAATGTGGTCTCCACCTTCCATGCGCGAATGCGCAGCGGAAGCATCCTCAAGCGCGAATTCCTTGTCCATCACCGGCGCAATGCGACCCGCGTCCAACAGCGGCCAGACCTTTTCGCGCAGCTCACCTGCAATCCGAGCCTTTTCCAAGTCGCTTTGCGGCCGCAAGGTAGACCCGGTCATGGTCAACCGCCGCGTCATCAGGAAGGCAAAGTTCACCTCGACCTTTGGGCCTTGCAGGAAGGCGATCTGCACCAGCCGCCCGTCCTCGTCCAAAGCGCGCAGGTTGCGCGGGATATAGTCGCCGCCGACCATATCAAGGATCACATTCGCGCCGCCCTCTTTGCGCAGGATCTCGACGAAATCCTCAGACTTATAGTTGATTGCACGCTCTGCCCCGAGCTGCAGACATGCAGCACATTTGGCCTCTGAGCCCGCTGTGGCAAAGACCCGAGCCCCAAAGACCTCGGCCAGTTGGATCGCAGTCGTCCCGATACCCGAAGACCCACCATGCACAAGAAACCGCTCGCCTGCCTTCAGGCCTCCACGTTCAAAGACATTAGACCAGACGGTGAAATAGGTCTCGGGCAGACACGCCGCCTCACGCAGAGGCATGTCCTCGGGAATCGGCAAACAATGCGCGGCAGGTGTCAGCGCATATTCGGCATAGGCCGCACCCGGAAAGAGAGCACAGACTTTGTCGCCCTCAGCCCATTCCGTCACACCCGGTCCAACAGCGGCAATGATGCCGGCGCCTTCAAGACCAGGCAGAGGGCTGGCCGTTGGAGGAGGATTATAAAGCCCCGCGCGTTGCAATGCGTCGGGACGGTTCACGCCGACATAGGCTAAGCGGATCAGAACCTCTCCGTGGCCCGGTTGCGGGATTGGCAGTTCGGTCAATTGCAAAACATCCGGCCGCCCGGGCGCCGTGATTTCAATGGCGCGCATTGCGTCGCTCATGCTCGTCTCTCCGTTATTGTGTGATTAGCGCCAGCGACCGGGAAAACCCGAGGCCGTCTTTGGTGCCCGCATCCGGCCTAGGGACAATAGCGGACGTTCCAAAGCCTTGCCCAAAGGGCTTTTCTGAAACGCGCCCTTGGCCTTTTCAAACTGCATGACGTTCTCGATCCGGCGATCCAAGAAGGCCCAGGTATCCGCGTGATCTTCGCTCTCATCCCCCAGCCAGAACAGCACTGTCGCCGCATAGACCCCACTGAGTGTGGTGCGTTTGCTGTACCAGTTGAAATCGCGCGACGTGTCACCCAGAGCATTCCAGATCGCATCCGCCGTGCCCCAAATCAGCCGCGTGCCAGTTGGCGCGTAGTGCGGCAAGGCAAAGAGCGTTGATCCTCGCCGCACAGCCTCTTTGTCAGGACACAACTCCAACCGTTTGCGCACCGCAAAGGCTACTTTGTCACGAAACCGCATCTCGTCCAGATCCGCACCTTCCAAGGCCGCAATCATAGCCGCATCGCCATTTTCATGAAAGGCCACGGCCAGATCCACCGCGCCACGCGGACAGATCGCACGCGCCACAACAGGGTCCACACCCGAATCCGCAACCGCAGCCTCAAATGTCGCGGGGGACCAGCCATCAAAGGCCACATGCGCCAGCGCCGCATCCACTAATTTCGACTTAAGATCTTGGCTCATGACCACCTCTTGACCGCATTGCCCCATACTAGACAGATCAAAAGAGCTTTGCTATAGGGGCGGCTCCTGCAAATCCTTGCAACTCAAACTTAGAAAGGTGGTGAAAACCACATGCAGGTTAGTGTTCGCGACAACAACGTCGATCAGGCGCTTCGTGCCCTGAAAAAGAAGCTGCAGCGTGAGGGTGTCTTCCGCGAAATGAAGCTTAAGCAACATTTCGAGAAGCCGTCCGAGAAAAAAGCGCGCGAGAAAGCTGAAGCGATCCGCCGTGCCCGTAAACTGGCACGTAAGAAAGCCCAGCGCGAAGGTCTGCTCTAAGCACCTTTGTTCCAGCTTTGGATACTATAAGAATTGACGACCCCCGAGGTGAAAACCGCGGGGGTTTGTCGTTTCTACCCCAGTATTCCCCTTGATTTAGAATTATTCTAAATTAGATTGGGGCTGTGCCAGCGAGATGCCAGCCGTTTCAAATTTTCAGGAGATCACATATGACCCTCGACACAACTTTGGCCGATGCTCTTGTCTCGCAAGTGAACGCAGAGCTGGCAGCCTCTCATAGCTATCTTGCGATGGCGTTTTATTTCGAAAGTCAGGATTTGCCGGGCTTTGCCGCCTTCTTCCGTACGCAATCCGCAGAGGAAAGCCAGCACGCCGCGCGCCTGTCTGATTTTGTTCTGCGCCGGGATGGCGACGTCACCCTTTCAGACATTCCGGCTCCGGTCACTACGTTCCAGTCGCCCTCTGCCGCCATCCGCGCCGCGTTGACGATGGAACAAGCCGTCACCCAAAGCATCCACGCGCTTTACGGGCTGGCAATAGAGAAAAACGACTACGCGGCCCAGACTCAACTGATGTGGTTCATCGACGAACAGGTCGAAGAAGAAGACAGTTTCCGCACGCTGTTGATCCAAACCGAGGCCGCTGAAACCGACCGTTGGAACCTCATCACCCTGGACAAAGAGGTCGCCACTCAGGCCGCTGCGCCCGCGACGGCCTAACCCCCTTGGACCTCGCAGGTCAAATGACTACATTCCCTTCAAACAGCCTGCGAGGATCCTCATGAGTGACACCTATACCCCACCCAAAGTCTGGACTTGGGAACAGAACAATGGCGGCCAATTCGCCAATATCAACCGCCCCATTGCAGGCCCGACCCACGACAAAGAGCTAGAGGTCGGCAAGCACCCCCACCAGCTCTATTCACTGGCAACGCCCAACGGCGTCAAAGTCACAGTCCTCTTCGAAGAGCTTCTGGCCGCGGGCCATACCGAAGCCGAATATGACGCCTATCTGATCAATATCGGAGAAGGCGCGCAGTTCAGCTCGGGTTTTGTCAACGTGAACCCCAATTCGAAAATCCCCGCGCTGATGGATCATTCCACCACGCCGCCCACACGGATTTTTGAATCCGGCGCGATCCTTCTGCATCTGGCCGAGAAATTTAACGCCTTCCTCCCAAGCGATCCTGCGAAACGCCCTGAAATGATGTCCTGGCTCTTTTGGCAAATGGGCAGCGCGCCGTATCTGGGCGGTGGCTTTGGCCATTTCTACGCCTATGCGCCGGAAAAGTGGGAATACCCGATCAACCGTTTCGCCATGGAAACCAAGCGCCAGCTCGACGTGCTGGATCGCCATTTGGCCGAGAATACTTTTATGACGGGCGAAGACTACACGATCGCCGATATCGCGATCTGGTCTTGGTATGGGCAACTGGTCCTCGGCCGCCTCTATAGCGCCGCTGAATTCCTAGACGTCGCCAGCTATAAAAACGTGATGCGTTGGGCCGAAGCCATCGACGCACGCCCAGCGGTCAAACGCGGTCGCATGGTCAACCGCGCTTTTGGCGACGACCTGTCCATGCAACTGCACGAACGCCATGATGCGTCCGACTTTGACACGAAAACGCAAGATAAGCTGCAAGACAGCTAAGTCATCTTGCCGGAAATACTTTGGGGGGTGAGACCCGTCTCGTAGAAGCTCGAGGCGCTTTCGAGGATCGAACGGGCGGAGCCCAAGGCGCAAACCAAGGGGGCACCGCCCCACCCCTAAACCGGTAAAGCTGTGGTTTTAAACACGGTGCGCAAAGCAAAAGAACTCTGCATCTGTGCCACCCCCGGCAGGCGCGCCAGATATTGGCGGTGAATACGCGCAAAATCCTCGGTGTTTTCAGCCACAACTTTCAACAGATAGTCCGCGGTGCCCGCCATCAGATGACACTCCAAAACATCTGGGATCCGCGCGACGGCCTTCTCAAAGGCCTCTAATACCTCATCTGCTTGGCCCGAAAGCGTAATCTCGACAAACACCGTGGTCGGCACCCGCATTTTGCGCGGATCTAACAGCGCCACGTAATCCTTGATAAACCCGTCGCTCTCCAGCCTCTGAACGCGCCTATGACAGGCCGAAGCCGAAAGGTTTACTTCCTCAGAAAGATCCGCATTCGACATGCGCCCACGCTTTTGCAGCACCGTCAGGATGCGACGATCCGTTTGATCAAGCTCCATATCTGCGAACCTCCTTGCAGCATTTCTTACATTATTCGAAGATTCTTCGATATGCATGTTTTTATTCTGCCTAAAAAAGCAGCACTTTCGCCTTGTTTAGCGGTCAGACTTAGGAAACGCAAACCTAAGGACAAGCTCATGAAAATCGGGTGCCCAACAGAGATCAAACCACAGGAATTTCGCGTCGGCATGACGCCGGATGCCGCGCGCGAGGCGGTCAATCATGGCCACTCGGTTGTTATCCAGAAAGGCGCAGGCGCTGGTGCTGGATTTACGGATGCGGACTATGAAGCCGCCGGTGCTACTCTGCTTGATACCGCCGAAGAAATCTTTGCCACCGCCGATATGATCGTCAAAGTCAAAGAGCCTCAGGCGGTCGAACGCAAGATGCTGCGCGAAGGCCAGCTTTTGTTCACCTACCTGCACCTCGCCCCCGATCCAGACCAAACCCGCGACCTTCTAGACAGCGGCTGCACGGCCATCGCTTATGAGACCGTGACGGACGCGAACGGAGGTCTGCCTCTCCTTGCGCCTATGTCCGAGGTCGCGGGCCGCTTGGCGCCACAGGTCGGCGCATGGACCCTGCAGAAGGCCAATGGCGGGCGTGGTGTTCTGATGGGTGGTGTCCCGGGCGTTGCGCCGGCCAAGGTCGTCGTTATCGGCGGCGGTGTCGTCGGCACCCACGCTGCGCGCATCGCGGCGGGCATGGGCGCAGATGTGACCGTCTTGGACCGCAGCCTTAACCGTCTGAAGTACCTCGATGACGTCTTCGGCAATGTCTTCAAGAACCAATATTCAACCGCAGGTGCGACCGCAGAATTGGTCAATACCGCCGACATGGTGATCGGAGCGGTTCTGATCCCCGGCGCGGCGGCCCCCAAGCTCGTATCCCGCGCGCAGCTGTCTGACATGAAACCGGGCGCGGCCTTGGTGGATGTTGCCATCGATCAGGGCGGTTGTTTCGAGACCTCGCGCGCCACCACACATGCCGATCCAATCTATGAGGTCGACGGCATCATGCACTACTGTGTGGCAAACATGCCGGGGGCCGTTGCACGTACGTCGACACAGGCTCTGGGCAACGCGACATTGCCGTTCTTGCTGAACCTGGCAGACAAAGGCTGGAAGCAAGCCTGTGACGACGATCCGCATTTGCTGAACGGCCTCAACGTCCACGCCGGAAAGCTGACCTATTTTGCAGTTGGCAAGGCGCTTGGTATCGACGTGCTGTCGCCGCAACTGGCGCTGAAAGCAGCCTAAGGCGCGGCGCCTTCAAACACCGGCCGCAGCTTGCCCAAGCGAGCTGCGGTGAAATCCATGAATGTCCTGATCCGCGGCACATGACGCAGATCTGCATGGGTCAAAAGCCAAAGCGGTAAATAGTCAAACCGAGGCATCCCCGGCACCCGCACCAAGGCCGGATCCGTATCCCCCAGAAAACACGCCATCCGCGTCGCTCCGATCCCGGCCCGCACGGCCCCGATCGCCGCAGCCATGTCGTCCACCGTCAACCGCACCCGCAAATTCGGGCGCACGGCTTTGATCTCGGCTGGAGGCCCCGGCCAGTGGGCAAACTTGACCCAGTCTAGGGGCGCTTCGCCGCCCGGATCTCCGGCAATCAACTCAGGCGTCGCATAGACCGCGCCTTTTTGGTCGATGAACCTGCGCCCCACCAAAGTCTCGGGAGGATCCTTGGAAAAGCGGATCGCGACATCCGCCTCGCGCTGCGCGAGGTTCAGAGTGTCATTGGTCGCGACCAACTCTAGATCCACCTCGGGATAGGCCTCGGTGAACTCGGCCAAAATGCCGCCCAATACGCGTTGAATAAACAACTGCGGCGCCGTCACTCGCAGCCGACCTTTGATCCGGTCATCCCGTGCCGCGATTTTCAGATCCAGTTCCGAGTCGAGCCGCTCCATAGCCTCGGCTGTTCGCACAGCTTCTCGACCTGCCTCTGTTGGCACATAGCCGCTGGGCAAGCGGTCAAACAGCCTTTCGCCCAGCGCCTCTTCGGCCGCCGTAATACGCCGCGCAACAGTGGCGTGGTTTACCCCTAAGACCCGCGCAGCTCCGCTGGTGCCGCCATTTCTCGCGGTTTCCAGAACAAAGCGAAGGTCATTCCAATCCAACATGGCCTGATAATATATGCGCATATGATGCGCATCAATGATCGTTTTTGATCACCCCTTGGCACGCTATGTCTCAACCAGTTCAAAACACAGGAGCCAAACCATGACTGCCCACGCCATCGTTACACTTTCAATCAAAGACCCAGAGACCCTCGCCTCTTACCGTGAAAAAGCAGGCGCGGCTTTGGCGAAATACAAAGCCGAACCGCTAGCGGTTTCTCAAGAGGCTCAAATCATCGAGGGCGACACATCGGCCCCGGATGTGACTGTGATCCTAACCTTCCCAGACCGTGACCACGCGCTTGGCTGGATCAATGACCCGGAACTCGCGAGCACCCACGCCCTGCGCCAAGGCGCCGGCACATCCAACATTATTCTGATGTAAAAAAGGGGCCTCAACGGCCCCTTCCAATTATCCTTCGCGGCGAATTTGCACCACATGCGGATATGGGATCGAGATACCTTCGGCGTCAAAGGCTTCTTTCATCGCCTTGGTCAATTCGAATTTCGCGTTCCAATAGTCATCAGCCGAACACCACAGCCGCGCTGTGATATCCACGGAACTTGCTCCAAGGTCCGTGACTTTCACCCAAGGCTCAGGGCTTTTCAGAATGCGACCGTCTTCCTCGGCAACACGCAGAATGATCGCCATCGCCTTGTCAGCATCGTCATTGTAGTCAATGCCAAACAGCAGATCGATCCGGCGGGTCGTGTGGTGGGAATAGTTGGTAATGACAGAGCCCCAGGCCTGACCATTGGGAACGATGATCTGCACATTATCCGGCGTCGCCAGTTCAGTGACAAAGAGGTTGATGTCCTTCACCGTCCCCGCAGTTCCACCGACCTCGACATATTGGCCGATCTTATAGGGGCGGAAGATAATCAGCATGAACCCAGCGGCCAGATCATTCAGCGTGCCTTGCAGTGCCAAACCAATCGCCAAAGTCGCGGCACCCATGATGGCCACGAGACTGGTCGCCTGAATACCAAACAGCCCCATGATCGCGATGCCTGTGATCAACAAAATGATCCAGCGTGCAATCGACGCTGCAAAACTGCCGATGGTGTCATCAAGCGTCTCGCTCGCGAAGACCCGACGACGGATCATGCGCGCCACGAGGCCGGCAATTGTCCAGCCAATTATCAATACGATCAGGGCCGTAATCGTATCGGTTACGATGTTGGAATACTGCCCCACGAAAGCCATCACGCTGTCCCAAGTCACGATATTGTCTCCCAATATTTAAGGGCCGGAGATCCCGGCCCTTTTGCTGTGCCTGCCATACTGCAGCACATTTTCGATGAAAAGGCGACAAGCCCTTACTTTTTCAGCGAGTCCCGAATCTCCATCAGGATATCCAGCTCGGTTGGTCCCGCCGGAGCCTCCTCGACGGGCGCTTCCTCTTCCTTCTTGGAGGCCGCGTCTTTGACCTTGTTCACGTAGCGCACAAGCATAAAGACGACGAAAGCAATGATCAGGAAGTTGATCACCGCCATAATAAACGCCCCATGCGCAAAGACCGCAGCCCCTGCTTCGCGCGCGGCCTCAAGGCTCGCGCCAGCGGCCACTTCGCCGGAAAGCACGATGTAAGAGTTCGTGAAATCAACACCGCCCAAAAACAGGCCAATAATCGGATTGATCAAATCGCCGACCATGGATTTCACAATGGCCGTAAAAGCCGCGCCAATGATGATCCCAACGGCCATGTCCATGACATTACCTTTGGCAATAAAGTCTCTGAATTCCTGCAACATGAACTGTCCCCTCTGCTGCTATTTCTTAAGTTATACACAGACGACTTGCGTCTATGCACAACACCCTGCCCAAATACGCACCGTTTTTCACCTAAAATTATGGGAAAAACTGCCTATCTTCCCCGTAATCAACCTAGGAGATAAACGTGTCCGACCTTTCTCAATTCAAAATTACCGAAAAATGGACTCCTAAGGACCCAAGCGTCCTGCAGCTGTTTTCATTCCCAACCCCCAACGGCGTGAAAGTTTCCATTGCGCTCGAAGAGATGGGTCTGGCTTATGAACCCCACCTTGTGACCCTGTCTGATGCGGACGTCAAAAGTCCCGAGTTTCTGTCGCTCAACCCGAACAACAAAATCCCCGCAATCATCGATCCCAATGGCCCGGACGGCGCGCCGGTGGGCCTCTTTGAAAGCGGAGCCATCTTGATTTATCTGGCTGAGAAAACTGGCAAGCTGATTGGCAATACCCCTTCCGAGAAAGCCAAGATCATCCAGTGGCTCATGTTCCAAATGGGCGGATTGGGTCCGATGTTTGGCCAGATGGGCTTCTTCGTGAAATTCGCTGGGTCCGAAATCGAAGACCCACGCCCACGCGAGCGCTATGTCAGTGAAGCCAAGCGTCTACTAGCGGTTTTGGAAAAAGAACTCGCGGACAAAGACTGGATCGCCGGTGAATATTCCATCGCCGACATCGCCATCGCGCCATGGCTTGCTGCGCTGGACTTTTATCAAGCCAAAGACCTGGTCGGCTGGGATGAACTGCCAAATGTAAACGCCTATCTGGAGCGTTTCCTGGCCCGTCCGGCGGTTCAAAAGGGACGCACGATCCCGAACCCACAAGGGTAACCCCTTTGGAAAACCCCTGTCTGACCCTATATTGGGGTCAGACGAAAAGGGGTGAACATGCGCTTCAAAGACCTCGCAGAACGTCAAATCCTCAAGGCCAAAGCCGAAGGCCAGCTGACTGGCCTAAAAGGGGAAGGTGAACCACTGCCGCATGCCGGTTACGGCGATGCCGCGGAGACAGCGGGCTTTCGCATCATGGCGGAAGCTGGCGCTGTTCCACGCGAATTTACCCTGAAAGCGGAACGCGACGCTCAGGCGAAGTACCTAGCAAGCCTGTCCGATCCCGCTGAACGCAAAGCCGCGATGGCGAAATTGGCGGAGCTGGACATGCACCTCGCGATCGAACAGGACGCACGGCGCAGGTTTTTAAAACCTTAAGACGTTCATCTTGCCAAAAATACTCAGGCTAGCCCTGCACAGCCTGCGCGACGTTTAGGACGGAAGAACACCGTTCAAAACGTAGGCCAGCATCTGAACCACCTGGGCGGGCTCCTCTGCCACGGCCAAAGCCGCCGCATCCACTTCTTTCAGCGCGTGCTGATGATCCGGGCCATGAAGAACGATCAGCGACTTAGCCAGCGCCGCAGCGTACCCTGCATCAAAGGCAGCGTTCCACTGTTTGTACTTGTCGCCAAAGCGCACGACGACCACATCCGCATCCTCGATCCCCTTGCGGGTGCGGATCGCGTTCAGCTTGGCCCCTTTGTGATCGTGCCAGAATTTTTGATCCTCAGCGCCCAAGATGCGAACGCCACAGTCATCGCTGGCCGCATGGTCTGTCACGGGGCTGTTGAAGCTGACATCCAGCCCAGCTGCGCCTTCAATGATCTGCTCGCGCCAATCGGTGTGGATCTCTCCTGACAGATAAACGTTCAGTGCCATGTGCTCTCTCCGCATTTCCTGCGCCGCACTATGCGCGGCCATTAGGAAATGTCCACCGTTCCGGCGCACTAGGTCTTTCGCGCCACAGTATAAAGTCGCTCTTGGCCTGCGGGGAAATGCCCGCTTTCAACGATCTCAAATCCGGCGTCTGCAAAGGCCGCCTCAAAAGCCGCGCGTGTGTGAAACGCCACAAAGGGAGCTTTGCCAAAAAACTGCATGATCGGAAGCGCGAGTTTCATCACGCGATATTCCAAATGCAGACCAGACATGGGTTTCACAAAGGTTTTGGACACCAGAACACCGCCGGGCTTCAGCACGGCGTGCGCCCGCGCCAGAACCGAAGGCAAATCTTCGACCAGATGCAGGATGTTATGCGCAAGCACCACATCATACGGCCCATCAGGCATATCTTCGGCACTGCGGACCTCAAAAGAAATATTGCCAACGCCGTCATTCCAAGCCCGCTCGCGGCCCACTTCAAGCATCTTTTCGGACAGGTCAGTAGCATTGATATGAGCACACTCCCCTGCTAGCAACAAGGCCGTAGACCCGGTTCCCGCCCCAATCTCAAGCACAGCATGATCGGAGCGCAGATAGCCGCGCGTCTTATTCAGCGTTATCTCATAGGACTCCATATCCTTGATCGGATCACGCGCGTATTTCGGCGCGATCTTGTTCCAGAACTGGGCTGCATCTGCCATTGCCATATCTCGTCACTCTCTAAAAACTCGTCTTGCTCTGGAAAATACACGCAACGACTGCGAATAGAATTGCCCAATTTCGCAAGAAATATATACATAAACGCATGAGTAACGCGCCCAAAACCCCCGACTGGAACCACATCCGCGCCTTTCTGGCGACTGCGGAAACGGGCTCGCTGTCCGCTGCCGCGCGACAGCTTGGCCTGACCCAACCGACGCTCAGCCGCCAGGTCGCTGCCCTTGAGGAGGATCTCGGCATCCTACTATTTGAGCGGGTCGGCAGAACGCTGGAGCTCACTTCAGCCGGAGTCGAGCTACTCGATCACACGAAACAAATGGGAGAGGCCGCGAACCTTTTCGCCCTCACCGCGTCGGGTCAGTCCCAATCCATTGAGGGCGAGGTCAGGATTACGGCCTCTGACATGATGTCCGCCTATATCCTGCCCCAGTTCCTGCGCGAGTTAGAAGACACCGCGCCCAACCTGAAAATCGATGTGATTGCGGCCAATGACATCCGCGACCTCTTGCGCCGCGAGGCTGATATCGCCATTCGCCATGTCCGTCCCGAGCAACCTGACCTCATTGCGAAACTGGTGGTCGAGGCCAATGCCTCGCTTTATGCCGCGGACAGTTATTTGCAGAGATACGGCACGCCGACGACGCGCGAAGACCTAAAGGATCACCGATTCATTTCCTACGGCGACACTGCCGTCATGCTGCAGTATCTGAAAGATCTCGACATCCATATCACCGATGACAATTTCCACATCGGGTCGGAAAATGGCCTCGTCGCATGGCAATACGCGCTCGAAGGCTTTGGCCTGAGCATCATGGATGATCTTGTTGCACAGAGATTGCCTTTCATGCGGCGCCTTGTGACGCAAGAGGAGCTGCTGAAATATCCGGTATGGTTGGCTACGCACCAAGAGCTCCACACCAGCCGCCGAATCCGTTTGGTGTTTGATATGTTGTCGGACTATCTGAAACGAACGTATCGGGGGAACCCATGATCATTCGGCCCGAAGCATCAGAAGATGCCGAAATACTCTTTACCCTCACGCAACGCGCATTTTCACAAATGCCCTACAGCGACGGCTCGGAAGGGCGTTTTCTGAACGCCCTGCGGTCTGACGGCGATTTGACCCTGTCTTTGGTTGCAGAAGACGAGGGAACGATTGTCGGTCACGTGGCCTTTTCACCCGTGCGGATCAACGACATAGACTGCGGCTGGTTCGGTCTTGGCCCGATCTCAGTTGCGCCTGAACGGCAACGCCAGGGCATCGGGCGTAAATTGGTGGACGCCGGTTTAAGCATCCTTGAACAGAGAGGTGCATCCGGCTGCGCGCTGATCGGCGATCCTGCGCTTTACTCGAAACTCGGATTTCGCTGCAACAAGCGGCTGACCTATGGCGAGGTGCCGCCAGAGGTCGTGCAATTCAAAACCTTGTCAGGACAGGATCCCGAAGGCCAGCTGACATTCGCGCCGGCCTTCGATCCAAAACCTTAGCCGCGCAGCGTTCCGCCTGTGGCTTTCTCGACCTTGGCGACGATCTTGGCAGAGACTGCCTCGATGTCTTTTTCTTTCAAGGTCGCTTCAGACGGCTGAAGGCGTACGGTCACAGCGATGGATTTCTTGCCTTCGCCCATCTGCGCTTCGGCCTTTTCGCCAGTGAATTCGTCAAAGACCCGCACGGAATCGATCAGCTCTTTGTCGGCACCACCCGCGGCGTTCACCAGATTGATCGCTTCGACAGAGCTGTCGACCACAAAGGCAAAGTCACGCTCGACCGCCTGCAGATCGCTGACGCTGAACGCCGGACGCGTCGCGCCGGATTTGCGCGGCATTGGGATCTCGGCGATATGGATCGCGAAGGCAACAACCGGGCCTTTGACGTCCATCGCTTCGATGGTTTTCGGATGCAACTCGCCAAAAGCGCCGAGGATCTTTTTCGGACCCAGACCAACTTTGGTCGAGCGACCTGGATGCCACCACCCATTGGTCGAGCGATTGAACGTCAGCTTGGCCGGCGCGCCCAGTGCCTCGAGCACGGCTTCCATATCGGCTTTGGCGTCAAACACATCAACCGGACGGCTCTCACCGTGGATGTCTTTGGACATGGTGCGACCCACAAGAATACCTGTGACGAGGTTTTCCTGCTCGCCGGGCTCTCCGCCGTGGAACACTGGCCCGCATTCAAAGAGCGCCAGATCCATGAAGCCACGTGCTTGGTTGCGTGCTGCGGCTTGCAAAAGACCCGGCAGCAAGGACGGGCGCATATGGCTCATTTCCGAGGAAATCGGGTTTTCCAGCATCGTCGCATCAGACCCACCGCCAAATAGCTCGGCCGCGGATTGGTCAATGAAGCTATAGGTCACACATTCATTGTAGCCCAGCGCCGCTGTCGTGCGACGCGCGATCTGTTCGCGTTTTTGGATCGGGGTCAGGATCTGCTCTGGAATGCCCGCAGAGATACGCGGCAGCGGCTTGCCTTTAAGCTTCGTCAGGGACGCAACCCGCGCAACTTCTTCGACCAGATCGGCCTCACCCAGAACATCGGGACGCCAGCTCGGCACATTGGCCATATCGCCATCCAGCGTAAAGCCAAGCGCTTCGAGTGTAGCACGCTGTTCTTCGGCCGGAATGGTCATGCCCACCAAGGATTGCACACGGTCGGTGTCGAGCTTATAGGCGCGGCTTACGTCCGGCACTTCGCCGGCAACGACAACGTTAGACGGCTCACCGCCACAGAGATCCATGATCATCTGGGTTGCCAAATCAAGCGCTTCCATATTGAAGCCCGGGTCGATGCCGCGTTCGTTGCGATAACGCGCATCAGAGTTGATTTTCAGAGCCCGACCCGTGGTCGCGATCTGAATGTGATCCCAATAGGCGGCCTCAAGGAACACATTCACGGTGTCCTCAGTACAGCCGGTTTCTAGACCGCCCATGATCCCCGCGATGCTCTCGATGCCATCATCATCAGAGATCACAACCTGACCGTCGCCGAAGGTGTATTCTTTCTCGTCCAAACCCACGAGGGTCTCGCCCGCTTTGGCGCGGTGAATGCGCAGATTGCCTTTGACCTTATCGGCGTCAAAGACGTGCAGTGGGCGGTTGCGGTCGTAGGTGAAGAAGTTGGTGATGTCGACCAAAGTGGAAATCGGACGCAGGCCGATGGCCTTAAGGCGATCCTGCAACCACTCAGGGCTTGGACCGTTCTTCACGCCTTTGATCAGGCGCCCGCCGAACACGAAACATCCGTTTTCGCGGGTGTCTTCGTCGATGGTGACAGAGATCGGGCTGTCGAATGTGCCAGTCACATCAGCCGTTTTCGCAGGCTTCATTTTGCCGAGGCCCCGCGCCGCGAGATCCAGCGCCACACCGCGTACGCCCAAAGCATCAGGGCGGTTCGGTGTAATCGCGATTTCGATCACGGGATCAACCTTGGCTGGGTCATTCTCGGCCAGCCAATCGACGAACTTCTGACCCACCTCACCAGAAGGCAGTTCGATGATGCCATTGTGCTCGTCAGACAGCTCAAGCTCACGCTCGGATGCCATCATGCCGTGGCTCTCTACGCCGCGGATATTGCCAACCTTGATGGTGATATCGAGACCCGGAATATAGGCGCCCGGCTTACACAGAACGACGGTGATGCCTTCGCGCGCGTTAGGCGCGCCGCAGACGATCTGCTTGACGCCTTCATCGGTCTCAACCTGACAAACCTTCAGCTTGTCCGCATCGGGATGTTTCTCGGCCGCATTGACCTTTGCGATGGTAAATTCAGACAGGCGCTCGGCAGGGTTCGCAACCCCTTCTACCTCAAGACCAAGGTCGGTCAGGGCGTCCAGAATCTCGTCAAGAGAAGCATCTGTGTCCAGGTGGTCTTTCAACCAGGAAAGCGTGAATTTCATCGGTCAATTCCGTCAGTCATCGTCGGGTCAAAAGGGCTTTAGCGGATATGCGCGAGAGGGGGAAGCACTATGGCCCCGTTTCTCGCGGTTTTCGACAGGGTTGACGCAGGTGGAAATTTATATAACCATTTAGTTATGGAATCACTTGGTTATGAAAATGCGAACTTGGATGCGGTCTTTGGCGCGCTGGCCGACCCCACCCGCCGCGCGATCCTTGCGAAACTCTCGCGAGGGGATGCATCTGTGAACGAATTGGCACAGCCGTTTGCGATGAGCCAGCCTGCGGTATCCAAGCACCTCAAGGTGCTGGAAAACGCGGGGCTGATTGAACGCGCCATAGACAAACAACGCCGCCCTGCGCGCCTGAAAGCGGCCCCGATGCAGGACGCTGTGGCGTGGCTTCAGGAATTTAAACGCTTTTGGACCGGGTCCTTCGACCAGCTCGATGACCTGCTTAACGAATTGAAACAGGAGGAAAAGAATGACTGATTTACCCGTGTACGAGTTAAAACGCCTGTTTGACGCGCCCCCCTCTTTGGTCTGGCGCACCTGGACGGAACCCGAACTGGTGCAGCGCTGGTATGGGCCCGGGGTGACCTCGATCGTGCATAAGATGGACGTGCGCGAAGGCGGAGAGTGGCTGCACGAGATGCAGTGGGGCGGCAATTCCAACTACCAGCGGGCGGATTACACCGAGGTGGCGCAGAACGCGAAGCTGGTTTGGTTGCACGGCAATACGGATGCGGACTGGCAGATAATGGCCAACCCGATGATGCCAGACTGGCCACGCTGGCTGACAACAACCGTGACCTTCACAGCGTCAGGCGACAAATGCGAGATGGTGCTGACCTGGGTACCACATGAGGCTTCAGAGGCTGAAATCGCATGTTTTGCCGCCTCTATGGATCAGATGGGCAATGGCTGGGGTAAGGGTATGGAGATCCTCGAAGAGGTTTTGGCCGATCTTACGGCTTAACCTCTAAGCCGCGCGTTTTGCCTCGACATGGTCCAGCCAGTTCAGCAATTCGCGCGCCCGTGTGTCTAGGGTTAGTGCGCCTTCGGGTGCGCCAAGTCGCGCGGCGGCCTGCGGGTCGAAATCCGCCGACAAAAGATCGCGCTGCATATGGCGGTGGCCTTCAAAAATCCCTCGATTGAGGTAAGTCCCAACCTCAGAGGCTGACAATTCCGGATGATACTGCGTGCCCCAGAAATCCACGCCATCTTTCTCATAGACCATAGCTTGCACGGGCGAATGATCGTTTGACGCCAAGAGCACGGCGCCTTCCGGCAATTCCTGAACCTCATCGCGATGCACGCAGGGCACCGCGAAATTGGCATCGCGCCCTGCCATCATGGGATGCGCTCCTCCGGCCTCGGTCATGGCCAGATCCAGGGCAAGGCCAACTTCGTGACCTTTGGGAGATTCACCGACCTTGCCACCCAGCACGACGGCAGCAAGCTGCAATCCATTACAGGATCCCCACACGGGGCGCTCCGCCATGAACGCGGCCTCCATCGCCTTACGAAGGCCCGCTGCCTCGGGTGCATCTGTGGACCATGCGACGCCCGAGCCACTAAAGATCACCCCATCCACGTCATCAAATACGCCTCGCCGCAGCTTGCCCCCATAAGGAGACGCGACATGAACCTCGGTCGTAGGCCGCAAACCGAGAATTGTCCGAAGAAAACCGCCACACGCGATTCCGCCAACCGCATTCATTTCTGGGGTGTTGGATTCAATAATTAAAATTTTGGTCATGGCGGCAGTTCGGCATTTGATGGCAGAGCAAAGTCAAGAAACTCTTGCCTCGTTTCAGAACGCATGCAAGCTCGAACGCGACATCAGTTCAGGAGTGTGACATGATTAAAGCCAGCTGCGAATGCGGGAAAGTTCGGTTCGAATTTGCAACCGGACGCAAGGAAATTACCGTCTGTCACTGCACCCAATGCCGCAAAACAAGCGGGCATCTTTGGGCCGCCACGCGCACGGAATTCGCAGATTTGCGCTTTACCTCAAAGGAGACCCTGACCTGGTATACGTCTTCAGAATGGGCGCGCCGCGGGTTTTGTTCTGCCTGCGGCTCGAGCCTTTTCTATCAGATGAAAGACGAAACGGGTGTTGGCATCGCGGCTGGCTGTCTCGACAACCCGCCGGATGATTTCAAAATCGCCAAGCACATCTTCACCAAAGACAAAGGCTGCTACTACGACATCAACGATCCCGTCGAGATTTTGGAAACCTACTAGGGTGCCTCGGCGCGGATCGCATATGTGAGCGGCCCGAAGCAATCGCCAAGCGTCAACGTGAACGACGTCGGGAATGCAGGTCGGTCAAAACTGATCAGTGCCCGCCCCCAATTGGTCGTCGCCTCAGACCCAGGAGCCGCGAGAAAAGCAGGACACTCCCCTGCCCCGGTGCCAACCCAATAGGCGTCATGAACGCCTCGGGTGTTGTAGTTCCCAGCCAGTCCCGGAATCACGAGCGTCGCAGGGTAGGCGTCTACATTCACAAAGGAAAAGAGCGCGGCCCCGTTTTCCTCGGCCTCATAAACGATAAGGCCCATGTCGCTGTCCCAAGCTTCGTCCGCCGCCAATGGTGGAGCGACGAGAGCCAGACATAGAGCGAGTTTCTTTAACATCTCGCCTCCTTAAACCGGATCGCGGACAAGGCTCTGGCACATACAATGCACGCCGCCGCCGCCCTGCGTGATCATATCAAGCTCGGGATCAAAGACCGTAAATCCATGCGCTTTGACCTTTTCTTTCAGGGTCTTTGACGCAGCCGGCAGCAAGACCCGATCCTCGCCCAAGGCCACCACGTTGCACCCCAAAGCCATGGTTTCCTGGAACGGCACCGTGATCAGCTCGATGTTCTTTGACTTGAGCCAATCGATCACCTTCGGATCCGTGCATTCCAAACAAACCGCCGCCAGTTTCGGCGCGAGCATCACGACCATGAGGTCGATATGCACATAGTACGGATCGATGTCGGCGAGCATGACTTCCCAGCCCTCGGCCTCCATCCATGCCGCGATCTGTTTTGCACCTTGCTCCTGCGAACGGCCCTCGTCGCCCTCCCAGCCAATCAGAACGGCGCCGGGTTCGATGACGTTGAAATCGCCGCCCTCAAAGGTACCAGCGGTCACATAGTCGTAAATCGGGATGCCCAGCTTCTGGTAGGTCTCAATCGCGCGAAAGTTTTCGCCGCGCCGCCAGAATTGGCTCATATGGGTGATGATCGCGCCATAGGGCGTCATGACGGAACTATCACGCGCATAGACCTGATAGGGCAAATGTGGATCAGGCGCGTGAAAATGCACGTCGACACCCGCGGATCGATAGGCGTCGACCATTTCAGCATGCTGAGCTTGGGCGACCTTCGGATCAAACTCGACACCGCGCCGTAGGGATTTCTTGGAAAGACTAGAGGTCTTGAGCCACTGATAATTCTCAATCGGCCCCAAAAGCACCGAACGCAGCGTGCCGTAATCGCTATTGGCACCCCAAGTGTTCAACTCAGGCGTCCCGCCGCCGTCGCGCCGCACGCGCAGGGAAAAACTATCGGTCTGGGTTCCGTCGGCCATATCAAAGCTCCTTATCGTCAATGGCGACGAGCTTGAGCTTTGTGGGCCGCGAGTCAAGTCTGCCCAAGAAAAAGGCCGCTCAGGTTTCCCGAAGCGGCCTAAAATTCAGACGTTAGCGTGTCAGCCCGCCATGCAGCGTCGGCTGATCGAGGCTCGCAAACCCATAGTGGCGCAGCCAGCGCAGATCCGCGTCAAAGAAGGCGCGCAGATCAGGGATGCCGTATTTCAACATAGCAAGACGGTCGATGCCGATACCAAAAGCAAAGCCCTGCCATTCGTTCGGATCAATGCCGCCCGCAGCCAGCACTTTTGGATGCACCATGCCAGAGCCCAGAACCTCAAGCCAATCGTCGCCCTCGCCCACTTTGACCGAGCCATTTTCCCAGCTGCATTGGATGTCCACCTCAGCGGATGGTTCCGTGAAGGGGAAGTGGCTCGCGCGGAAGCGGGTTTTGACGGAGGTGCCGAAGAAGGCTGTGAAGAATTCTTCTAGAACCCATTTCAGGTTCGCCATCGAGATATCTTTGTCGATCGCCAGACCTTCGACCTGATGGAACATCGGCGTGTGGGTTTGGTCGTAGTCGGCACGATAAACGCGGCCCGGACAGATAATACGGATCGGCGCGCCGATTTTCTCCATCGAGCGGATCTGAACCGGAGAGGTGTGCGTGCGCAACACATGTGGTGGGCGCTCGTCACCTTCGGCTCGGTGGGTATAGAAGGTGTCCATTTCCGCGCGTGCCGGGTGGTGGCCCGGAATGTTCAGCGCGTCAAAGTTATACCAATCGGTCTCGATCTGAGGGCCTTCGGCAACGGCAAAGCCCATGTCGGCAAAGATCGCAGAAACCTCTTCGGTGACCTGAGAAATCGGGTGGATCGAGCCCTGACGACGGCCACGGCCCGGCAGGGTCACGTCCAACCACTCGCTGCGCAGACGCTCTTCTAGAGCGGCATCTGCCAAGGAGGCTTTCTTGGCTGAGAGCGCCGAGTTGATCTCGTCCTTCAGCGCATTCAGCTTGGGACCCATGACCTGACGCTCTTCGGGCGTCATCTTGCCCAGCTCGCGCATTTTCAGGGCGATCTCGCCCTTTTTGCCGACGGCCTGAACGCGCAGATCTTCTATGGATGCTTCGTCTGCAGCATCCGCGATCAAAGCGATATATTTTTCTCTGAGATCGTCCATGTCGGCCCCTTTAATTCGCACGACATCCAGCTAGCGAAATGCATGGGGAATGGCAAGCTTTGCTGCGCGTCTAGTTCAGCCGCAGGGCGCTGAGGCGGGTTTCCAGAAAACTGGCTTCTTCGGGCGCGCGGGACAGGGCGATGGCCGCGCGATAGCTTTCGGCAGCCTCAAGATGACGGCCCAACCGCGCCAAAAGGTCTGCGCGACAAGCGTGAAAGGGTTGATAGCTTGCAAGTTTGCCTTCCCCTTCAACAGAGGCCAGCAGGCGCAGACCGGCCTCTGGGCTGTTGGCATAGGACAGCGCCAGCGCTTGGTTGATCCGCAGGATCGGATTGGGAAAGCGGCCGTAGAGCACATCATAAAGCGCGACGATTTGCGGCCAGTCGGTTTCCTTGAAACTCTTGGCCTGCGCGTGGACGGCGCTGATGGCCGCTTGCAGGCCATAGCGACCTGCAGGCGCGTGACGCAAAGCGGCCTCGGTCAGCGCCACCCCCTCGGAAATCCGCGCCTGATCCCATCGCGCGCGGTTCTGCGCCTCAAGTGGTACGAACTCCCCAGAGTCGCCGCGCCGCGTAAGCCGCCGGCTGTCTGACAGTAGCATCAACGCCAGCAGGCCTTTGGCCTCGGCATGGTCTGGCAGCAAAGAGGTCAGGATGCGCCCTAGACGGATCGCTTCCTGAACGAGGTTTTCCCGCATCATCTCGCCATTTGTCGCGTGGCATCCCTCGGTAAAGATCAAATACACCACGCTCAGAACTGTATCGGTGCGCTCTGCGATATCCTGCGGATCAGGTAATTTGAACGCAACGCCTGCCGCACCGAGCTTGTGCTTGGCGCGCGTCAACCGCGCGGCCATCGCTGCTGGCTTGTCCAGAAACGCGTTCGCGATTTCCTCGGTACTGAGCCCGCCCAGAGCGCGCAGGGTCAAAGCCACGCGCGACTTCTCTTCAAGCGCTGGGTGACAACATGTGAAAATCAGCTCCAGCCGGTGATCTGGGATAGTCATCTCGCGATCCTCAGGATCAGAGTGATGCTGCTCAAGCCACAGAGCGAGCTCACTCGATTTGCGATCCGCCACTTGGCTGCGGCGAATGCGATCCAGTGCCTTGCGCCTTGCAACGGTGATCAGCCAAGCGTCGGGATTGCGGGGCGCGCCATCTTTGGACCAGACCTCAAGCGCCGAGACTACCGCGTCCTGCAAGCTGTCCTCGGCCAAAGCAAAGTCTCCGGTTGAGGCCACCAGCGACGAAAGAATGCGCCCCCAGTCTTCGCGGATCAGCCGCGCGACGAGTGATTGCGTTTGAACTGGGGGCAGCATCTAGGGTCAGTCGAAAATCATGACAGGGCGCACTTCTACACGTCCATAGGCGGCATCTGGGATCTTGGCCGCATAGGCCAGCGCTTCGTCGAGATCCTTGCAATCGAGGATGTAAAACCCGCCGAGTTGTTCCTTGGTTTCGGCGAATGGACCATCCACTACCTCGGTTTTGCCGCCACGCACAGAGACCGTTGTAGCCGTCGAAACAGATTGCAGCGCTTCACCGCCGAGCAATTTGCCCGCTTCGCGCACTTCTTCGGTGAAATCCATATAGCCCTGCATATAAGGGCCAAATTCCTCGGTTCCCGGCTGAGGGCCATTGTCTTCCGCGTTGTAAATCAAGCACATGAATTGCATCGGTTCTTCCTTTCAAATGTCGCGAACTCTTGGGCGACGAACGTGTTACTGGTCACATCCACCCACCAGACTTGGCGCTTTGGTAAATGCAGTTAAGGAAAGGTTTCATTGCCTTTCTGTGTACCAGACGTTTGACGATCCACGAAATCGACATCGCGGGCCAAAATTTTTTGGAAAAATTTTCACCGCGCTCAAAAGAGAGCGTTACCCTAGGTCTTTCACATAGGTTTTCGTGAACTCGGAATAGCCTTGGGACGTTACTTTGTGGTGGCCTTTCATCTCTTGATGCAAATCTGGAAGCCGGTGGAACGGGACATTAGGGATCGCATGATGCTCTACATGGTAGGGCATGTTCCAGGCTAAGAACCGAACGATCCGGTTGGTATATGTGGTGCGCGTGTTCTCAAACATATTCGCCACAAAGGCACAGCGGCCATGTTCGGCCAAAAGGTAGAGCCTTAGAAACGGCATGCCGACGAGCAGTGGCAAAATCCAGATCCACAACAGCAGATCCGTGAAGGCGAAACTTGTCAGCGCCAGAGCATAGAGTCCAAGCAACCTCTGCGCTTCTCGTTTGACTTTTCCGTGTGCGGACGCCGGAACATAATCCCCGGGATCGCGCCCCGCTGCGTTTCCCAAAATCTGTTTTACCATGCCAATCCAATACGGCAGTCCAGAGACGTGCCAGACATAGGCCCGCCAAGTCTCGGGTTTGTGTCCGGCCAAGAGCTCTGGGTCTTTCCCCTGGATATTGGTGTGACGATGATGCGCGAGGTGAAAGTAGCGAAACCATATAAAGGGTTGGAGGATCAGGAAGCCCGCGACATGGCCGACGACCTCGTTAAGCCATTCTGACTTGAACGGAGTCTTATGAGTGGCTTCGTGTT
This sequence comes from Cognatishimia coralii, assembly GCF_037478305.1. NCBI lineage: Bacteria > Pseudomonadati > Pseudomonadota > Alphaproteobacteria > Rhodobacterales > Paracoccaceae > Cognatishimia > Cognatishimia coralii. The sequence continues at coordinate 52,632 of NZ_JBBGAZ010000006.1, read as the reverse complement.
CGAGAGTGAAAAGGAAAACCAGAGCAATTCCCAGCGGAAGCACCGCCAACGGCCAGAAGGTAAAACCCACTGCCACGAAAACAGCCAAAACAGCAATGATGCCAATGTGCCTAAAGAGATGCCACAGCCCCATGCGATCACGCCGAACCTGTAGGTCCGCGAGTTTTTCTCGGTCAAGCTGAGCGACAAATGTTTTGTGATCCATATGGGAACACTAGGCGCGTCGATCTGGTAAATCACGGATTGTTTGATCTGGGTGGCCGTCTTTCTGCGAGGACACAAAAATCCGGCCCCAATCGCAAAAACGCCGCGCTGTTTCCAACGCGGCGTTTTATACTTTCGGCTGTCGCGGCGCTTACGCTGCCAGCGCGCCTTTTGCTTGGTCAACGATCGCGCCAAACGCTTCTGGCTCGTGGACTGCAAGGTCTGCGAGGACTTTGCGGTCTACTTCGATGCCAGCCAGGTTCAGGCCGTTGATGAATTTGGAATAGGTCAGAGCCTCGTCGTGGGCACGCACAGCTGCGTTGATCCGTTGGATCCACAGCGCGCGGAAATTGCGCTTACGGTTCTTACGGTCGCGAGTTGCGTATTGGTTTGCCTTATCGACCGCTTGGGACGCGACCTTAAAGGTATTCTTGCGTCGGCCGTAATAGCCTTTTGCCGCTTTGACGATTTTCTTGTGACGGGCGTGGGTTACGGTACCACCTTTAACGCGGGACATATCTCAGGCTCCTTAGCGTGCGTACGGCATGTATTTTTTGACGATCTTGCTGTCGGCCTCACACAGGGTGGTGGTGCCGCGTGCATCACGAATGAATTTCGTGGTGCGCTTGATCATTCCGTGACGCTTACCAGCTTGGCCAGCCTTGACCTTGCCGCTTGCCGTCATCTTAAAGCGCTTTTTGGCGCTCGATTTGGTCTTCATCTTAGGCATTTCCGTCTCCTTCTTAAGTCGTCGGTACAGACGCGACTCGGCATGCCATCCAGCCGGCCACGCGATAGAGGCGCCGTATACGCGGCGAATCTGTATAGGGCAAGGGGGTAATGCGCTTATTTTACAAGGCTTGCCAGCACATCAATGACGACGGCCGGAACCTCTTGCAATGTATAGCCCATTGGCTTGGTCGTCAGCGCATAGGCGAGGCAGCCTGCCGCGATGATTGCCGATAGAACCGCAAGCCTTGGCGAACGGCTGTCCGCCAAGGCTGAAAGAAACATGGGAACGGTCAAAACTGCGAGACACAACCCAAGTGTCAGGAACAGATCCGGGTTCATCGTCACTCCGAAATGAATTGCTTTCGGAGTTTATTCTGGCTCGCTGGCGTAAATCAAACGTTCATCACAAGGCGCAACACGGACAATGTTTGTGGTGCCCGGAATGTTGAACGGCACGCCCGCTGTCACGACGACCTGATCCTTCTCGGTTGCAAGCCCCATCCGTTTGACCGCGCCAACAGAGGCCAGAACCGAGGATTTAAACCGGTTGAACTCCTCGGTTATCACAGTTGTTGTGCCCCAAGTCAGCGCCAGACGGCGAGCGGTTCCACGGCGGCTGGTCATCGCCACAATCGGCACCCGCGGCCGTTCACGCGCGACTTTCAAAGCGGTCGTGCCAGATTGAGAGAAGCAACAAATCGCGCTGATTTCAGTGGTTTCCGCGATTTCACGCGCCGCGGCAACGATGGCATCCGCAACGCTTTCGCCTTTTACATGGCGGCTCGCTTCGATGACTTCGCGATATGTCGGATCGTTTTCCACCTCGATGGCCACATTGTTCATGGTGGTGACAGCTTCGATTGGGTATTCCCCCGCCGCGGATTCCGCGCTGAGCATGATCGCGTCCGAGCCTTCATAGATCGCGGTGGCGACGTCAGAGACTTCGGCCCGCGTCGGCATCGGGCTTTCGATCATGCTTTCCAGCATCTGGGTGGCCACGATCACTGGCTTCGCGTCGCGCCGGCAGCGCCGGATCAGGCGTTTCTGGATTGGAGGCACGTTTTGAACGGGCAGCTCAACGCCCAGATCTCCGCGCGCGACCATAATGCCGTCAGATACATCAAGGATCGCATCAAAGTCCTGCACCGCGGCAGGTTTCTCGATCTTGGACAGAACAGACGCGCGGCCACGCACCATTTCGCGGGCTTCCAGAACGTCCGCTGGGCGCTGCACAAAAGACAAAGCCAGCCAGTCGACGCCCAGTTCACACACAAACTCGAGGTCTTTCTTATCCTTGGCCGACAGCGCCGCCAGAGGCAGAACCACGTCAGGCACGTTCACACCCTTGCGGTTTGAAATCGTACCGCCAGTGGTCACGACGCAATTTGCATAATCGTCGCCGCAGTCTTCGACCTGCAAACGGATCTTGCCGTCGTTCACCAGCAGGTTCGCACCAGGTTTCAGCGCCGCAAAGATCTCTTTATGCGGCAGGCACACGCGGTTGATGTCGCCGGGGGCTTCGTCCAGATCCAAACGGAACTTCGCGCCTTCGACCAGATCCTCCGCCTCATTGGCAAAGGTACCCACGCGCAGTTTCGGCCCCTGCAGGTCGGCCAAAATCGCGATTGGGCTCGAAAGCTCGTCTTCGATCTGACGGATAATCTTGTGACGCTCGGCGATCTCGTCATGGCTGCCGTGGCTCATGTTCAGGCGGAAGACATCCGCGCCGGCTTCGTGCAGAGCCTTGATGGTTTCATAGGTGCTCGAAGCTGGGCCCAAAGTGGCCACGATTTTCACATTTCTCTGACGTCTCATACCGGCTCTCTTATCTTGCAGCGGTCAAATGTTACCGCTAACTATATCGCAATGCGACAATACGCAATTCCAATTTAGCCGCGCGGCGCCTAGACAGCTAGCGGAAGGAAACAACAGCCACATGACATATCAACCATTTCATATCACAGGTGCGGATCGGGCGTCGCGTTGGGTCATTACCGTGGATCACGCGACAAATACAGTGCCACAAGAGGTAAATAGGGGAGATCTGGGCCTAAATTCCGAAGATATGAACCGCCATATTGCCTATGACATTGGGGCAAATGGCGTGGCTTTGGGCTTGGGCGAGTTGCTAAACGCACCGGTCATTTCATCGAATTTTTCACGTCTCGTTATTGACCCAAACCGGGGCGAAATTGACCCAACTTTGATCATGCGGCTTTACGATGGCACGATCATTCCGGCCAATGGCGACATCGACGACGCAGAAGAAGCGCGCCGCATCGAGGCCTATTACCGCCCCTACCACGAGGCTGTTGCCGGAGTTTTGGCCCAGCGCGACGACCCTGTCGTTCTGGCAATCCACAGTTTCTCTCCGCAGCTCAAGGGTCGCCCCCCGCGCCCATGGGAGGTCGCAATTCTACATGCGGATGGCTATGACCGCCGCAACTTTGGACCCCATGTGATCAAACGGCTCGCGCAGGAAACCGATCTGACAGTTGGTGACAACGAACCCTATTTCGGTCACCTCCCCGGAGACGCGGTCGACCGCCATGCCGTCACCCCCGGCCTTGTGAATTGCTTGATCGAGGTTCGACAGGATCTTATTGCTACCGAAGCTGACCAAGAGGCCTGGGCCCAGCGTCTCGCGCCCGTTTTAACCGAAGCCCTCACCATAAGCGGGCTCTGAGCCTGACCAAATCGACCGGAGACCCAAATGGACGACCAAACCCGCATCGAACTTGAAGCCGCAGCGTTCCGCACCCTGCGCGAGCACTTGATGGAAAAGCGCACAGATGTGCAGAACATCGACATGATGAACCTCGCAGGGTTCTGCCGCAATTGCCTCAGCCGCTGGTACCAAGAAGCCGCCAACGTGCGTGGCATCGAGATGGGTAAAATGGAAGCGCGCGAGATTTTCTACGGCATGACCATGGACGAGTGGAAAGCCAACTATCAGACCGACGCGAGCCCTCAGCAGCAGGCCGATTTTCAAAAGAGTTTCGACGAGAACGTCGGCAAGGATGGATAAAGCGCTCCCCAATAGAACCCATGTTTTGTCCGATGGCCGCGACGTGCAAGAGGTGACTCTCCGCGGTCATGGGCTGACTGCCAAAGTCCTAACGTTGGGGGCCGTCGTTCGAGAGCTGAAACTTGAAGGCCACGAGCCTTCGGTGGTGCTGGGCTACGAGAACGTCGCGTCCTACGTCACCAATCACGGGTTTCTTGGGGCTATCGTCGGGCGCTATGCCAATCGTCTGAAAGATGGCCAGTTTCAGATCGATGGTCAGCGGTTTCAGGTTGACCGGAACGACAATGGCAACGCCTTACACGGCGGGTCTCAAGGTGCTTGGGCGCAAATTTGGGAGATCGCAGAGCAAGGCGATGACTTTGTCACGCTGACGCTGACGCTGCCCGATGGGCATATGGGGTTTCCCGGCCAGTTGGACATCGCGTGTCGCTACAGTGTGATGCCAAATGCCACGTTAGACATCCAAATCACCGCCCAGACCGACGCAGCGACGTTGTGCAATCTGACTCCCCATTGCTATTTCAACTTGGATGGGCACGCGGATGTCACCAATCACCAGTTGCAGATCAATAGCGCGCACTACGTGCCGGTCGACGCTGCAGGCATCCCGTTTGGGCGTATCGAATCCTCTGACGCATCCATGGATTTTCGTAGCCCGCGCCCCGCGCATAACGCGAACCTAGATGTCAGCTATTGCTTTGATACATCTCAGGGACTGCAAGAGCACGCGCGGCTTACCAGTCACATATCGGGGCGATCTGTGACGGTACTGTCAAATCAACTCGGGCTTCAGGTGTTCAATGCCGCGCAAATGCAGACCCCCGAAAACGGGCACGCTGGCACGCCCTATGGACCTTTTTGCGGCGTCGCCTTTGAGCCGCAAATCTGGCCAGACGCTCCAAATCAGCCGGGTTTTCCGAATGCGGTTCTTAGGCCCGGCGAGACCTATCTAAACCACAGCCAATTCCGTTTCTCATAAAATAAAGGCGCCCGAATTCGAGCGCCTTTTCGTAGCAATCAATCGCTGTTCAGATCGCTTTCGCGCGCGCCTCATCCAGATAAATCTCGCGCAGACGCTTCGCTAGGGCACCCGGTGTGCCATCGCCCAAAGCAACTCCGTCGATCTCAACGACCGGCATCACAAAGGCCGAGGCCGACGTGGTAAAGGCCTCATCCGCCTCTTTGGCCTCATCGATGGTGAACAGACGTTCCTCAATCTGCATCTGAGCCTCTTCGGCCAGACGCAGAACCGCTTTACGGGTGATCCCATGCAGGATGTCGTTGGACAAAGGCCGCGTGACGATCTTGCCGTCTTTGACGAAATACGCGTTGTTCGAAGTGCCCTCCGTCACGTGACCATCCTCGATCATCCACGCATCATCCGCACCAGCCGCCTTCGCCATCATCTTGCCCATGGATGGGTACAGAAGCTGCGTCGTTTTAATATCACGACGACCCCAGCGGATGTCCTCAATCGAAATGATCTTGGCACCCTTTTTCGCCGCCGGGCTATCCGCCAGACCCGGCTTGTTCTGGGTGAACAGAACCAAAGACGGCTCGGTGGTTTCAGGATCAGGGAACACGAAATCGCGATCCCCATCTGAGCCACGAGAGACCTGAAGATACACCAGACCTTCGTCGATCTCATTGACCTCCACCAGCTTGCGGTGGATCTCCAGCAGCTCTTCCTTGGTGCAAGGTGCCTTCATATCCAGCTCTTTGAGCGAGCGTTCCAGACGCACCGCATGGCCTTCAAAATCTACCAGCTTGCCGCCCAGAACCGAGGTCACCTCATAGACTGCATCGGCCATCAGGAACCCGCGATCAAAGATGGAAATCTTGGCTTCAGTCTCTGGCAGATATTCGCCATTTACAAAAACGGTGCGGGTCATGTTGGTCTCCGTAAGTCCTAACCCCAGAGCGCCGTCGTGGACGGATGCACCCCAGAGTCATCAAATCTCAATGCGTGGTCACGGTCTTCTGCCAGAAGCAGCGGGCCGTCAAGGTCTGTTACGCGCGCACCCTGCGCGACAAGCACGGCGGGGGCCATGGCCAGCGAGGAGCCGACCATACAGCCGACCATGACGTCATAGCCCTCAGCCAAAGCCGCCTCGCGCAGTTTAAACGCTTCGGTCAGGCCGCCGGTTTTGTCGAGCTTGATGTTCACCACATCATATTTGCCTTTCAGCGCCGGAAGGCTTGCACGATCATGACAGCTTTCATCCGCACACACTGGCACGGGGCGCTCCATGCCCAGCAAGGCATCATCTTCACCCGCTGGAATGGGTTGCTCGACCAAAGCGACTCCCAGTCTCACCAAATGCGGCGCCAGATCGGCATAGACATCCGCTGACCAGCCTTCGTTTGCATCCACGATGATGGTTGCATCCGGCGCGCCACGCCGCACAGCTTCCAGACGCGGCATATCATCGGGCGTACCCAGTTTGATCTTGAGCAAGGGCCGAAACGCGTTCTCGCGCGCCTGCGCTTCCATCGCCTCTGGGGTATCAAGCGATAGGGTGTAGGCCGTGATCTCTGGCCCGGGCTTCGGCAAGCCCGCCAGCTCCCAAACGGGCTTTCCCGCCAGCTTTGCCTCTAGATCCCAAAGGGCGCAATCTACTGCATTGCGCGCAGCCCCTGCGGGCAATAGCTCTTGCAACTCTGCCCGTGTGAAATCCTCGGGAAGGCCTTCGATCTCTGCGGTCACGGTCTCAAGCGTCTCATCATAGCGCGCATAGGGAACGCATTCGCCCCAACCGGTCGCGCCGTCTTTGGTGACTTTGACCGTCAAGACCTGCGCCTCTGTCCGCGCGCCCCGCGCAATTCGAAAGACCTGCGCCAGCTTAAACACATCGCGCGATACTCTTATGTCCAAAAGCTCAGCTCCCAGCTTTCATCTTGCTAAAATACTCCCGCCGGAGGCATCCCAGATCGCCCAAAACGCCTCCAGACGAGGTTAGATCAGATCGCGGCCAGCGCGTCCACCAGACGACCCGCACCATGGCGGTAGGGATCGACCGTCGGTAAGCCCATCTCGGCCTCAACCTTGGCACAATAGGCCAAAGCGTCTTCATCGCTCAGATGCTGAGTGTTGATGGAAATACCGGCGACAACCACATCAGGATTGGCGACCCGCGCCAATGTCAGGGCAACATCTTGCAACTCGGAAAGGGATTTCAGCTTATAGCCCGGCAGGCCCCGCATGTGATCACGGGTCGGTTCGTGACAGAGGATCAGAGCGTCCGGCTGCCCGCCATGCACCAGCGCCATGGTCACGCCGGAATAAGACACGTGGAACAAGGAGCCCTGCCCCTCGATCATATCCCAGTGGTCCTCATCATTGTCTGGCGTCAGATATTCCACGGACCCGGCCATGAAATCTGCAATCACGGCGTCCAGAGGCACGCCGCTGCCAGTGATCAGAATGCCGGTCTGACCTGTCGCGCGGAAGGTCGATTTCAACCCGCGCTCCTGCATCTCTGCATCCATCGCCATCGCCGTGTACATTTTACCCACTGAACAATCGGTCCCGACCGCCAAGCAGCGTTTTCCTTTGCGCTTCACACCAGTTGCAATCGGATAGGCCACGGTTGGCACGCGTACATCATGCAACGTCCGACCGTTTGTCTGCGCCGCCGCAACCAGATCGCCTTCATCGCGCAGCAGGTTGTGCAGGCCAGACGCCAAATCATAACCCTTTTCCAACGCTGAAATCAGCACGGCTTTCCACTTCTCGGAAATCACGCCGCCACGGTTTGCAACGCCAATCACCAAGGTACGCGCGCCGGCCGCGAGGCCTTCGTCCAGGGTCATTTCGGTCAATCCAAGGTCAGCGCCACAGCCCTCTAGGCTGATCTGCCCAACCGCGTTTTCCGGACGCCAATCGCGAATACCAATCGCCACTTTCGCCGCCAACATGTCAGGCGCGTCGCCCAGGAACAGAAGATAAGGAGTTTCAATCATAGCCAAGCCCCACAGAATTCGAGTCACGCAAGAATTCCCGAAAATCTGCGCAAGTTTCTCTCAAATTGACGGCGCATCGGGGCTGGTTAAGTAATTTTCTTATGAATTTTCCAAGTTATTCGAATATTATCCCAACATCTCATAATATCCTCGAAGATCCTGCGACTTTCCGCGATATGAGACCTATGACGCGGCGTCGCAGCAATCTCATGCCGCAATTGCGAAAAGAACCTTGCGAACGTGCGCGCAATTTAATAACCAAACCGCAACACTAGACGTAATTTCCTTTCCAGGAGACCGAAATGAGTTTTCGCATCCAACCCGCCGCACCTGCCCGCCCAAACCGCTGTCAGCTGTTTGGGCCAGCCTCAAACACCAAACTCTTCGCCAAGATGGCGGCTTCTGCGGCCGATGTGATCAACATCGACCTCGAGGACTCGGTCGCGCCAAGCGACAAAGAGATGGCGCGCGCCAATGCAATTGAAGCAATCAATACGGTCGATTGGGGCAACAAATACCTCTCCGTGCGGATCAACGGTTTGGACACGCCCTACTGGTATCGCGACGTCGTAGACTTGCTGGAGCAATCTGGTGAGCGGCTGGATCAGATTATGATCCCGAAAGTGGGCTGCGCTGAGGACATCTATGCGGTGGACGCTCTGGTCACTGCAATTGAGGCCGCGAAGGGCCGTCAGAAAAAGATCTCTTTCGAGGTGATCATCGAATCCGCGGCGGGCATCGCCCATGCCGAGGAAATCGCCGCGTCGTCTCCGCGCCTGCAGGCCATGAGCCTGGGTGCCGCGGACTTTGCAGCTTCTATGGGCATGCAAACCACCGGCATCGGCGGCACGCAGGAAAACTACTACATGCTGCGAGAAGATCAGAAATACTGGTCCGACCCATGGCATTGGGCTCAAGCCAAGATCGTCGCGGCCTGTCGCACACATGGCGTTCTGCCAGTCGATGGTCCGTTCGGTGATTTCAGCGACGACGAAGGCTACATCGCGCAGGCGATGCGCTCGGCAACCTTGGGCATGGTCGGCAAATGGGCGATCCACCCGAAACAGATCGCACTGGCCAATCAGGTCTTCACCCCATCCGACGAAGCCGTGAATGAGGCGCGCGAGATCCTTGCAGCCATGGAGCAAGCGAAAGCCAATGGAGAAGGCGCAACCGTCTACAAAGGCCGTCTGGTCGACATCGCATCCATCAAACAGGCCGAAGTGATTGTGGCGCAAGCCGAGTTGATCGCAGCCTCCGCCTAAGTCGCGTGCCGCTCCCTCGGGCGGCGCGCTCTTGGCAACCCGGTTGATTGCTCTTTCCTGCCGGGTTGCCATTCTTGGTCAAATCTGCGCCTTTTGCGGTGCCTAGAACGAGACCAGACATGACCCAGCCCATCACCCTGATTCACACAGCCGAAATCCACCGCGCGAGCTTTTCAACCCTGCGCGACCGGATCGCACCAGAGGCAGAGCTTGTGCAACACGTCCGCACGGATTGGCTGGACCGCGCGCGCAAACATGGTGTGCGCCAGGGATTGATCGACGAAATCGCGAGCCTCATCCACCAAGCCCCCGGACCCGTCGTCTGTACCTGCACAACACTTGGCGAAGCGGCGGCCGCGCTTGGCGCGATCCGTATTGATGCCCCGATGATGGCGGAAGCCGCGCGGGCGGGCGGGCCGATCCTAATGGTCTATGCGCTGGAAAGCACCTTTGAGCCGTCCCTCGCACTTCTGGAATCCGCGCTCCAGAACGCGCAACAAGAGACGCAGGTGCTTCCGCTGTTCATCGGGCAATTCTGGCCGCTATTCGAAGCGGGCGAAGTCGAAGCCTTTACTGCCTGCGTCGCCGGAGCGGTCAAAGATGCGGTTGCCCACAATGACGTGGGATGCGTCGTCCTTGCACAAGCCAGCATGGCCGCGGCTGCGCCTTTACTGGCCGATCTGGACAAACCGGTCCTGACCTCTCCCGAAAGTGCTTTGCGCGCGGCCCTGTCGGCCTAAGCGCGCTCGTCTTTCGGGGAGCCCATCACAACATAGGATGTGATGGAATTGACCTGAGGCACAGTGCCCAAGACATCTGTGTGAAACGCTTTATAGGCCACGAGATCAGTGGCCTCGACGCGCAAGAGATATTCAACAGACCCTGTGATATTGTGGCATTCCACCACCTCAGGCGCGCGGGCAATCGCGCGTTCAAAAGATTCCTGAGCCTCTTTCGTGTGCTGGTTCAACCCAACCGTAATGTAGGCCACAAAACCGATGCCCCGTTTCGAGCGATCCAAGACCGCGCGATACCCTGCAATGACGCCAGATCGCTCCAGATCCTGCACCCGTCGCAGGCAAGCAGATGGCGACAGCCCTACACGATCAGCAAGCTCTAGATTTGAGATGCGCCCATCACGCGAGAGTTCACGCAATATCTTGTCGTTGATATGATCCATTTTCGCCATTGATTGCAAAAATAGATGTAAAATGACAAAGAACGCAATTCAAATGCGCAAATTTTCCGCCACATTCACCTCCATGACTTACGAGATCCTCACCGGCCTTATCGGCTTTGCCTTTGTCACTTCGATCACTCCGGGGCCCAATAACCTGATGCTCATGGCCTCGGGCGCCAATTTTGGCTTTATGCGCACCATTCCGCATATGCTGGGGATCGGCATCGGCTTTACGGTCATGGTCGCTCTGGTGGGATTTGGGTTGATGCAGATCTTCGATCTGGTGCCTTACAGCTATGAAGCCCTGACGGCAGCGAGCATCCTCTACTTGCTCTGGCTCGCGTGGAAATTCGCCAATGCGGGCGAACCAGAAACCCAAGGCGCCTCCGCCAACCCGATGAATTTTCTGCAGGCGGCGGCGTTTCAATGGGTGAACCCAAAGGCGTGGTACATGGCGCTCTCAGCGATCACGCTTTACGCGCCGACCCGCGACATCACAGCGGTGCTTTTAGTCGCGCTGGCCTTCGGCGCGGTCAACCTGCCCTGCGTCAGCAGTTGGACCGTGTTGGGTCAACAGATGCGCCGCTTCCTGACCAACAGCATCAGGCTCAGACTGTTCAACTGGACGATGGCCCTGCTCTTACTGGCCTCAGCACTTCCTGCGCTCTTTGGCTAGAACTTCGCGCCCAGATCTGTTGCAATTCCCGATCCGCGTCGTCATATAGCACAGTCAAGGTGACGTGGAGTGAACGATGACCAACTACCTCGATTTTGAAAAACCGCTGGCGGAAATCGAAGGCAAAGCCGAAGAATTGCGCGCGATGGCTCGGCAGAACGAGGAAATGGACGTCACAGACGAAGCCGCGGCGCTGGATCGCAAGGCCGAAGAGCTGCTGCAAGAGCTTTACAAAACGCTCAGCCCTTGGCGCAAATGTCAGGTCGCGCGACACCCAGAGCGTCCGCACTGCAAAGACTATATCGAAGCGCTGTTCACGGAATATACGCCACTCGCGGGCGACCGGAACTTTGCCGATGACCATGCGGTTATGGGCGGTCTGGCACGGTTCAACGACCAGCCGGTCGTCGTGATCGGCCACGAAAAAGGCAACGACACCAAATCCCGCATCGCCCGCAACTTTGGCATGGCGCGCCCTGAAGGCTATCGCAAAGCGATCCGCCTGATGGAAATGGCAGACAAATTCGGCCTGCCGATCATCGCTTTGGTGGACACCCCCGGTGCCTACCCCGGCAAAGGCGCCGAAGAACGCGGTCAATCAGAGGCCATTGCCCGCAGCACAGAAAAATGCCTGCAGGTCGGCGTGCCTGTGATTTCAATCATTATCGGCGAAGGCGGATCCGGCGGGGCTGTGGCCTTTGCTTCTGCCAACAAAGTCGCGATGCTTGAACATTCGGTTTACTCGGTGATTTCCCCCGAGGGCTGCGCGTCGATCCTGTGGAAAGACGCCGAGAAGATGCGTGAAGCAGCGGAAGCCCTGCGTCTGACCGCTCAGGACTTGCTGAAACTGGGTGTGGCGGATCGCACCGTGTCGGAACCTATGGGCGGTGCACATCGCGATCGTCCGGCGGCTATCGAGGCTGTTGGAAAAGCGATCGGCGATATGTTGAAAGAACTGTCCGAGCTGGATCGCGACGGCTTGATCGCAGCGCGCCGCAAGAAATTCCTGGACTTGGGCAGCAAAGGCCTCGCGGCTTAATTCGCGAGCAACCTCAGACCCTGCGTCACATCTGAGCGCACCGCCAATCGCAATCCCGGCTCGTCGCCGGCCTTGAGTGCTGCGAGGATCAGACGGTGATATTGCGGCGGCTCGGTTTTGCGAAGCTTGCCATAGAGCGCCCGCATCGTCGGGCCGAGTTGTAGCCAGACAGTCTCTGCCATCGCCAACATCGCAGGCGCCTGGGCGCGCAAGTAGAGCGCACGATGGAAATCCAGATTAGCTCGGATGTATTTCACCGGATCGCGCATCGATACCGCATCGGCGACACGCCCATTGATGGTCTGCAGGCGGTCAATCAGCGCCATATGCGCGCGGGGTAGTGCTCGGCTGGCAAGTTCCACCTCAAGGAGCGCACGCAAGGACGCAAGCTCTTCGATCCGGTCGGGGGTGAGCTCTGGCGTCGAAATGCGCCCCGAGCTAGACATGGTCAACGCCCCTTCTGCCACAAGGCGACGCACCGATTCCCGCGCTGGGGTCATCGAGACCTCATACTCCGCGCCGATCCCCCTAAGGGTCAAGGCAACACCGGGTAATATCTCCCCATGCATAATGCGACTGCGAAGGCCGCGGTAAACGCGATCATGGGCAGAGGTCGAGGCCTCTAGTGGCTTGGTCGTGGGCAACATTCAGCAAATGTGATCACAAACCTAGAGGCCGTCAATCCTCAAATCTATAGCGATGCAGCTTTTCGCCATGCTGCCTCAGCCAGGTACGTTCTGCTTTATGGGGGCCAAAGAGCGTATGGACCTCGTCCCAGAAGGCCTTGGAGTGGTTCATCTGCGCCAAATGCGCGACCTCATGGGCGGCCACATAGTGCAACACTTCCTCAGGTGCCAACACTAAGCGCCAGGAAAACATGAGCGCGCCTGCGCTGCTGCAGGAGCCCCAGCGCGAGCGCGTGTCTCGCAGAGTAATGCGCGCATAGGATCGCCCCAGAGCCTGAGAATACCCATCACAGGCCTCAACAAGCCTGTTCCGGGCCTCGGTTTTCAAAAACGCCTGCACCCGCGCCCCGACGCGCGTGCCGGAAGGCACCAACAGAGCCTCTCCGTCACGCTTCACAGACCGCCCCTGTCCTGCCCCAACAGTGAGCAACTCGCCCTGAAACGGCAGCTCAGTCCCAAGCGTTACCTGCACAGCCTCAGGCCGTGCCGCCATATTGCGCACAAGCCAATCAGCCTTGGACTGCGCGAATTCCAACGCCTCGGACTCAGGGACTCGGTTCGGCAGAGTCAGCGTCACACGCCCATCCAGCCGAGACACGCGCAAACTGATCCGACGCGCCCGGGCTGAGCGTCGCAGCACAATCGGAATATCCGGCGCGCCTGGTACAAAAAATTCAGTCATTTCACCCGCCGCGCCACTTGTTTCACGTTACCCTTTGACTATCTCCGCCACTTATGGCAGTTGGCCCGAACTGTCGACAAGACTCACGTGATTAAAGGGGAAACCTATGCCCAAAGAAGAATGGGGCGTAAAGCGTCTGTGCCCAACCACTGGCAAGCGTTTCTACGACCTGAACAAAGACCCGATCGTCAGCCCATACACCGGCGAAGTCGTCGAGCTGGACACCGGCAAGAGCCGCATGATCGCAGCCGATAGCGAAGACGCGGCGACACTGAAAGCCAAAGCCAACGACGGCGATGACGCAGATGTGCTGGATGATGATGACACCGTCGATCTGGAACTGGATGATGATGTTCTGGACGAAGACGAAGACGACAACGTGCCTCTCGAAGAGATCGCGGACATGCCGTCTGAGGACGACGACTCTTAAATGATTAAAGGTGGGATTTTTCACTTGATCCCACCTTTCCCAACGCCTAACTAGGCGCGCAGGGATCGCGATAGATCCAACAGGTTTGGGGCCTTAGCTCAGCTGGGAGAGCGCTACAATGGCATTGTAGAGGTCAGGGGTTCGATCCCCCTAGGCTCCACCAAATCTCCGAAAATTAATCGACATTATTTTCAATTGGTTGCACGGTACTCGGCTACCTCCAGGCAATGGTGTCACCAATGTACTAGAACTCCGCGGTCACTGTCGTGTCACCCTTTGTAAACTCGCAAAACCGCACCTTCCGATCTAGGTCGTGCAACGGAGTGTGGCAACGTTGTTAGTTCAATTTTTTCAGTAACTGCTGCAATATCCAGCTCTGGATGCGGCCAGCATCTATTCCTCTAGAAGCAGCTTAAAGTATGCCTGCTGAGCAAGATTGAACCCGCTCCTGAAGACGCGTACTCGGTCATGCATGAGGCGTTTTCTATGTTCGTCGCTTGGACCGTGCACAATAGCTGATCTGACATCATAGAATTTTTTGGTGGCCTTGCGGATTTCTTGGCCATGCACTTCGTCACTAGCAAGTAAGTCTGACATGGCGAGCTGGATCTGTTTTCCGATTTTCGTACCTTTGATTTCAAACATAAGTTCAATCGACTGAGACACGTCCAAAATCCGATCATCGAGCACAAAACGTCCATCACGCGCCAAAGACTCGCTTAATCGACGACGAACTGGAGCCAGTCGCTCAAAAGATGGACTATGCCTCAAGTCAAAAGCACCTAGTGCCTGTCGAACAGAGTTTTGATGCAACCTTGGAGGGCTCCGGAAGGGGTCGTGTCTCCGACCGACTATTCCAACTCGTTGAGTACCTCCACTGTTTCGAAATTTGCCTAACAACAAAAGGGCGGCTCTGTGTATGCAGTCATCGATAAATGCGAACGGAATAAATGGCGTTTGGTTCGAAATAGCCAACAACTCAAGAAAACTCATCGCATCTTGCTCAAAGTTAGGCCTTTTTTCTATCGGTCTTTCACGGGGACAGTTCATGCGATGCAAGTAAGGCTTCCAATCGAACGGCCTGACAATAGCTCCGATCTGCCGCCAATCACGCCGGTCGACTTGCTCGGGGACAAAATCTCGAATCCATTCGGAATCGACCCAATCTTGCACAGCGGCAAATGGCATGACGATCAAATCCGGTCCAATATCGATTTGCCGGTCTATTTGGGGGCCAAAGAACAGAAGAACATCGTAACCTAAACTTAATTCGAGTGGGTCGCTTCTATGTGAGGAAGCGATCGATTTGTTCAGGAGCAAACCCAGCTCTGTCGCTGCCTGCTCGAAACCCTTCTCCGCTTGTTCCCTTGCGCGCTCCATAAGGCCAACAACCAAGACAGTTAACCAGGTTAGCGATGTACCATTTGCGATTTCAATTAAAAACTTATCTTGGCCCGCTAAATGTCCCAGCGCTCTTTGTAGAGCTGGGTGTGACCTCAAGACTCCTCGAACGGGATCTAATGCAGATCGCAAGTCGTTGAAATATGCCACCTCCCGGTGACTTTTTGCACGTAGTACAGTGTCATATAATTCAAGAACATCGTCGCGTGGATAGGGTGTCACGTCTTCATCATTAAAATGAATTGTGGGTGGGTACCCTCGAACTTGCCAATGCCGCTCAAGATATGGGCGTTGCGCAATCTCTAATTTCTCTAAGGCTTCAGCAAGACGCCCTTGCCATGATTTCACGCAAAAATTCATTCGTAAGCAATAGCAACAGGAAGGACAGTGTTAAACCCGGCCCAGAGCTGCCGTCCACCGACCAGTCAAGATGCTGCATCCACAGCCCGCATTGCCGCCATTCGCTGCAAGTGCGAGACTTGGCACTGGTTCGCAAGAGAAGGTTCAGGTCTTGCCAGTATATTTTTTGGCCAATGGGGAAGTGCAACTGAGCCCGATTAAGATCGGGCGAACCAATTCACTCAAGCGCAGGATGTCCGAGCTACAGACCGGGAACCCAGTTCAGCTAAGGTTGCTTGGATATATTGAATCCGAAGAAGAGGTTTGGCTCGAAGCAAAGTTGCATCGGGAATTTTGTCAAAGCGCGTGTCTGGAGAGTGGTTTAACATCGAAGCAGAGGACATCGTCCCCGTTCTGTTAGCAGCGGGGTCTAAGGCCTACGTACCGCCTGCGGATGCCGTCTTTGAATTCGAGAGCAACGATCGGTCTGGTGTTCCATGCTTTGTGAGGGGAGCGGCATGGCTAGATCTTGAGGTCGCTGAGCTTTGCCCTTCTCGTGGGTGCTTTGGAGTTATCCATTGCTAAGGTGGACCAGCAGGCGAATTCTGTCTTGGTTGTGGTCATATGCCTGCTCATCACGAGCCCCAAACGAAGGCGTCCGGCCCATCGCTGCCATTTACCCTTAAAACCAACAATTGTCGCAGCTCTGGAATAGCTATCCTCTATCGAGGCACGAGATCAAAGCCGACGCTCTACATGGCTAACAGACCAGCCTTGGGAAAATTGCATTTGCGCGAAGCAAATGATAGGCAATGCAATTGTAATCCGCTTGGATAGACAAGGGCGGGCCACCATGGGAAGACCACTTAGATGAACATCAGCCGGCTCGTACTTCGCAATTTCAAAGGTTTCGAGCAGTTTGATCAGCGCTTAAACAAGCGTTTCACGCTGATAGTTGGCAAGAATGGCGTCGGCAAGTCGAGCATACTTGACGCTTTATCAGTCGCATTCGGTACTTTCCTACTTGGAATTCCCAACGCTACTTCCCGGCACATCCAAAAAGGAGAGGTGCGAGAAACATCCCGCCAGTTCGACGACAGCCTCGATTTCATAGCAGCCTATCCAGCAGTCGTAGAAGCGGAAGGAACGCTCTTCGATCCACTATCAGGTCAATCCCACAGCCTCGTCTGGAAGCGGGAACTGAACAATCCCAAAGGGCGCACAACTGTGAAGGACGCGCGCGAAATTCGCTTGTTGTCAGACACGGCCTATGCTGCAGCAATCGATGGGCTAGACCCGACCCTACCTCTTCTGTCTTATTATGGCACCGGGCGACTTTGGGGCGAACCAAAGCGTATCGCTCAAAAAGAACGGCCTTCGCGGTTCGATGCCTATCGAAACAGTCATGAACCGCGCGTCTCCGCTGGCGATCTCTTTGACTGGCTAAGGCGTCTTCGCCTTAGCGAATTCGAGACGGAGCGGAGCTCGCCCTTATTGAAGGCATGGCGCGGCGCCGTGGAAAGCTGTTTCGATGATCAAGTGGCGGTGACTTATTCGCCTTCGCGCGAGCGAGTTGAGGTGACTTTCGAAAGCAACGATCAAACAATCGCCTACGAGAACCTAAGTCATGGGCAGCGAAACATTCTGTCGATGATTGGAGATATTGCATACAAGG
This sequence comes from Cognatishimia coralii, assembly GCF_037478305.1. Classification (NCBI taxonomy): domain Bacteria; kingdom Pseudomonadati; phylum Pseudomonadota; class Alphaproteobacteria; order Rhodobacterales; family Paracoccaceae; genus Cognatishimia; species Cognatishimia coralii. The sequence goes on along the minus strand of NZ_JBBGAZ010000006.1, from coordinate 35,332 downwards.
CAATTATTCTGAACCCGCACTTGGGCGCTGAGGCGATTAGCAATGCGCGTGGCATTGTCCTGATTGATGAAATCGATCTTCATCTTCACCCGACGTGGCAAAGGCGGATTATTCCTGCCCTGTTGGCTGCCTTCCCGGGGTTACAATTCGTGGCAACAACACATTCTCCTTTTGTAATACAATCACTCAACCACGGTGTCATGCTGGATTTAGACAAGAGGGAGCTTGACGACAGGGTGCATAACTTGCCCATCGTTGACATTATCGAGGATGTACAGGGGGTCGAAAATCAGAACAGATCCGAGAGCTACTTGCACAAGATGCAGGGAGCCGAGTCCTACCTTCGTCAAGTCGAACGGATGGCAGAAAGCGAAAATCCGGCCGAGCGCGCAGAACTAGAAAGACGACTGGACCAAATGGAACGCGATTTCCAGGACCCAGGTTTAGAAGCCCTTATGAAGATCGAGAGACAAACGCGGACGAAGCGAGGCGAGTAATGAGGCCGGTAGTAAAGGGTCCTGCCCCGCAACCCGAATACAAGCCCTACGGCGATGCGCTAGACGACTTGGCTGCACAGCTTGGCTTGTTCTGCAGCTATTGCGAGCAACCCATAACTCACGCTCCAGAAATTGAACATGTTCAACCAAAGTCTTTGGAGGCAGGATTGGAGTTCAGTTGGGAGAACTTCTTACTTGGTTGTAAGAGTTGTAACACTGTAAAGGGAAATACACCGGTTGACGTTACCTTGGTGGGCTTCCCCGACATGGACAATACCTTCAGAGGTTTAGATTTTCACTCGGACGGCAAGATTTCAATAAAAATGGGGCTCGAGGAAGATCAAACAGAGCTAATGTCGGCCACAGTAAGACTGATCAAGCTGCACCGGCACCCCAGTGAACCGGCAGCGCAAGATCGGCCAACCAGACGCGACAAGCGTGCCGAGTTGAGACGCGATGTCTGGGAAGTGGCTACGTACGTCCTAGGCCGATATCAGGCGGACGGAACCATCGCTGACTTAATTGCTGAGCATCTTGCTCCCGCCAAAGGCTTCTTTTCTGTATGGATGACCGTCTTTGCGGATCATCCCGAAATGCTGAATCGTTTCATTGATGCATTTCCCGGCACGGCCCGCGACTGCTTTAACGAAGACGGCCAGTCTCAGGCTCGACCCGGTGGGAGGCTGTAAGATGCGCCTCGTGGTTATGCCTAAACTGCTCGTCCAGATTGTGCCCAATGGCGCTGGCTGAAAACCTCATCCGGCCAAAAGCGGGCAGCAATAAACTTTGCGTTACTTCAGCCTTGAAGATCAATCGAACGGTTCTGGTAGGCGCGCCAAAGGCCCAAGCGTTTGATCCGGTATTCGGCCAGCTCCATTGAAGTCCCGAATTGGGCTGCGATTTCTTTTGCTGATTCGCCGGCCTTTACGAGCTCTCGAACGTCGGCCTCCGGCAAAAGACAAGCCGACGCCAAGAAATACGCGTCATGCTCTTCTGAGCTATCGTACGTCCTGCCATAGGCATCGCCTACTTTCGCAATTCTGGTTAGCTTGTGCCCGAGCAAAATATGCCAGCACTCTTCCAAGTAAGTCACCCTTTGTCTTTCGATCGAGTGGCTGTCGTTACGAAGTATTGCCCACGTGTCATCAGTAACGTCGCGCGGCACACTCATTGCCGACCATTCGTTCGACGCAGGTCCCAGTAGATATTGAGCACAGGTCTCATCAAGGAATTCGGCTCGTGACGCAGCAAAGACTTCAACACCGGAAATCCGAACATCTAGAGCGTCCAACGGATCCCCACGATTTAGACTCAGGTCGCTGCGAAACTCGTTGGCTATCTCTTCCATCTCTGGTTTCGAAAGCGACACAGCCAAACCAAGATCAGAGTTTTGCGGATCAAATTGGTCTCCCTCTCTCATCGAGTTGGCAGCTTTGAGCAAACACTCAACTGTCTTCGATGAAACATTCTTGGCTGCCCGAAAATGGACCAATGCTACGCCATCCATTTGAAGGCTTCTGTCGCCAGCATCCGGGCCAAGCCATTGAAGAATCCGAATCGTGGAGTTGTTGTCGGGTTCACCTTCGCCGCGCAGAATCCGGGCAAGAGATGAAAAACTGACGCCGATCTTCTCCGAAAGCGCCCTTACGCTCAGACCCTCGGCATCTCGTTTGTCCTTTAATGCTTGGACCAAAGCTTGTTTATCGGTGCTCATCTTTTTTGTGCGCTTCGCACACCTTGACACGGTGCGCTCTCCTCCCATAACTTGCGATTAGCACAGGCTCGCACACGCGCCAATACTGTCTCACCGAGCAAGCGCACAAATCGGCCGAATGTGGCCTGCAGGACAAAAGGAGAAACCTGATGCCTGGAAAGGGTGGCGGATACCGAAGCGCCAAAACAGGACGATATGTTTCGGCAAGAGCGGGCAAATCGAACCCGCGCACGACTGTCAAGGAAGCGCCCGGAAAGAGCGGTTCCTCTGGTGAGCGGTACCGCAGTGCCATCACTGGTCGATACGTGACGAACAAGCATGGCAAATCTAGCCCAAACACCACTGTCAAAGAACGGTAGACAGCGCCATGAGCTTGGGGGGCGATAAGTTGAATGACTCACTAGAACGGACGACCTCCAAACCACGCAGAATTCTCTGCATTGACGGTGGGGGGATCAAAGGCACCTTGCCTGCCGCGATCTTGAAAGAACTTGAGACCGATCTCCCCAATCAGATCGGAAATTACTTCGACCTCATTGCAGGCACTTCTACGGGCGGCATCCTCGCTCTCGGGCTCGCTCTTGGAAAATAAGCCGAAGAGCTCCTCACCCTATATGAAACGCGCGGCCCTTCGATATTTGGTCAAGAAGACCTCGATCCGGACACCGAAACCTGGCTCGCCAGAAAGCTCCGGTCGTTCCGCGATACGCGCCGCCACTTCACAGGGCCAAAGCATGACGCAGACGTCCTCGCGAATGAACTGAAGCCGGTGCTTCAGGATGCCGTGATTGGCGACGCCAAAACCCGCCTCGTCATCCCGGCCTGGGACCCCGACCACCGGCGCCCCTACATCTACAAGACCGCCCATCATGAGCGGCTAGCGACGGACTTTCGCAAGCCCGCACTTGATGCCGCGCTCGCAACCGCTGCCGCCCCCACCTACTTTAGGCGTCATCGCACCTCGGACGATGTTGGGTTGACCGATGGGGGCACCTGGGCAAACAACCCCGTCGCCATCGCTGTCGTCGAAGCCATCACCGTCCTGGGCTGGCATCGCGACGATCTTCAGGTTCTCAGTCTCGGGTGCTCTGACGAGGTCTACATGCTCCCCGAAGAACCAGGACTGGCCCAGCTCAATCTAGGGCTGCTGTCGCTTTACAGTGACGGGCAATCGCATGGTGCGCTTGGGATGGCCAAGCTTCTCTTGGACCACCCATATTCAGACGAGCGTCTGCATCGGATCTCCCCCCCAGTTCCGGCAGGGTTCTTTTCGCTCGATGACACCACAAAGATCAAACGCCTTAAGGGCATGGGCATCTCTGCGGCCCGCAACGCAAAACCACATCTGCGCAAGCTCTTCTTTGAGAACGCCGCCCATCCGTTCACCCCTATCCACTCGCTGCCAGAGGTGGCCTCATGAACTCTCCCTTTCGTACCCCTCTGACCGACGGCGAGCTCCGGCGCCGGGCTTCAGTTTTCACCCTGCTCGATGAGATCGGGGACATCCTTGACATCACCCGATCGCAGTTCGAGCGCGCTAAGCAAAGCTACAACGCTGTGGGCGACTGGCTCTCCGGGTCAACCGACCCCCTGCTCGTCAAGACACTGGTCTACCTTCAGGGCTCCAGCTCGCTTGGCACGGCAGTGAAGCCAATTGGACGCGATGAGTTTGACATCGACCTGATTTGTTTCTGTGCGGCTGTCTCATTCGGCGTCTCGCCTCAGAGGCTCAAGGCGGCCGTCGGAAACCGACTGCGCGAACACAAAACCTACGCAGCGATCCTTGAGGAGAAAAAGCGCTGCTGGCGTCTCAACTACGCCGGAGATTTCCATCTGGACCTCTCTCCCACTATCGCAAACCCCCATTGCTACAACGGCGGAGAGCTGGTCCCGGACCGCAAGCTTCATGATTGGCATCCGACCAATCCCAAAGCCTACAAGAAGCTCTTTGATGCGCGTGCCGCCCTACAGCCCCGTCTTACCCAAAAAATGGTGGCGATGAAGCGCGACCAGGCTAGCGTGGAGCCCTTCCCGGCCTATCATTCCGCCAAAGGTGTGTTGCGTCGCGTGGTTCAGCTCTTGAAGCGCCATCGGGACGTCTTCTTTGTGAACAACACGGATGAGATCGCACCGATTTCCGTCATCATCACAACCTTGGCCATGCAGTCCTACGCCTACTGCGTAAAGCGGCATGTCTTCGAAGATGCGCTTGATGTGCTCATTGAGACAATCCGGATGATGCCGCATTTCATCGAACACCCGATCATCGATGGCTGGGCAGGATATGCGGTCTGGAACGAGACCACTTCCGGCGAGAACTTTGCAGAAGGCTGGAACAAGGATGCGCGTAAACCAAAAGCGTTTGACGTGTGGCACGCCACTGCTTTGAGAGATTTTGAAGCGCTCCGGGACGGAGTCGGGCACGATGTGCTGACCCAGAATATGCAGCGCTCCTTTGGAGACAGCGTGACAAAACCGGTTCTCGAAAAGCACCTCGGTAACCTGGGCGGCGCGCGCAAATCCGGAAGCCTTCTTGTCGCCCCCGCGCTTGGCCTCACAACGTCTAAAGCCGCAGCCTCGCCAACGTCCGTGCCGTCTAACACCTTCTTCGGAGATCAGTGATGCAGCGGGGTGGCAAGCAAGAGATGACGCTGTCGCAGCAACTTCTCTTCTTGAAATCAAACCCCGTCGTTGGGGGCTCTGGCGAGGTCAGTCGCCACAAGCTCACCTGGACCACCCAAGTACAACCGACCCCCCTCGCCCGAGACTACACGGTGCGTCTGATCCTTAAAGAGAGTGAAACGCCGGATGTGTTTGTCGACAATCCGTCACTCACCGAGCTGGCCGGTGATCGCGAGATACCCCACGTCTATCTCAACCCCCTCCGGCTTTGCCTGTATCTGCCCGGAACAGGGGAATGGCACGGTAGCAAGAGACTTGATCAGACAATCATCCCGTGGACTTTTCTCTGGCTTTTCTACTTCGAGGACTGGCTTGCCACGGATGATTGGAAGGGCGGCGGCAAACACCCTGGCGAAGTCGCGGAGCCCAAAGGGAACCGCGAAAACAGACGGCGCGTAGCCCGGTTGTGAGCGTTCTCGGAGGTCCGCTTTGTCGCCATCGTTTCAAAAATGTTTGACGCGCAACGAATGACTGCTTCCCTGAAGAACTGTCCCGAAACAAGACCGGCCTCGCTTCCCGATTTTGAAGGTCCACTTTGGCGATTTCCATTGGTCCTCGCTGCGTCGCGGCGAATTCACACTTTCCGCCCTTTTCGGTCTGACACGTGCTTTGACTAAGGCCTGATTATCAAGCAACTTTGCTGCAACAAACTCAGATCGTTGCTCCAACCAGTACGGAGCAGGCAAGCACCTACAAGCGAGAAAACATCGCATTCAACGACAGCATTTTGCTCGCTAAGATTCCCAATTGCCTTGGCAAAACCATTTGCCGCGTTAAAGGCGTCTTTCCAATGCTCACCCGGACCGGCATGATTGTCGCCACTCACGAACGCTTCAAAGACTAAAGTCTTGTCTGATTCCGGCCATCGTTCCCAATCGAGTGTAAACTGTCTTCCAGGATCGAGAGCCCGCATCTCTCGGAAGACGTGGTTTACAACAACAAGCCCAATCGTGGTGACGGTGGCTCCAGCCCCAGCAGACCAGGGACGGCCATTTTCACCATTGCGTTGACCAGTGAGCTTACTGAGTGCCCTGTTGTGCGGGACGAACAATGGAGCTTCAAATCCTAACGCAGACGGTCTGCCTTTGGAGCGATTAGAGAAACACTCGACAAAGTCGTCTAAGTCCGTGCCGTGTTCTGAACGAACTCCATCAAGAATTGCCCAACCAATATTGCGCGGAGAGCCAACATCGACCGCGCCTATAACGCATTTTTCTTTGAGAACCGCCGCATCCAAATCCAAACTCCAGTTCGGAAAACCCTGTGTGAGACAATAAATACGAAGCCTAGTTCTATTTTTCAAAATATTTCGAAGCCCACTCGGTTTATTGACCAAAGGGCCGAAGTCTAATTCGAGCCATGGAACATGTTCTGAAAACCTATTTGGCAGGACAGCTGAGAAGCTTTCGAAAAGACGCCAAGCTTACTCAGGAAGAACTGGCAGCACAGATCGGACGCACGGCCGAAGCTATTTCGAATATCGAACGAGCAAACAGTTCACCAACGTTGGATACTCTACTAGCACTGTCGGAAACATTGGAGCGGCCACTTCGGGACTTCTTCCCCGCAGGGGACTTAGACGACACTTTAAGTGCCAATCGGCTCCGACTAGAGGCTCAGGCGGCTTCGCTCATACGCGGCATGGACGACGAACAGCTGCGAATCTCTATTCGTCAGATAGAGGCTTTGCTGGGTGAATAAAATCGGCGAATTTGAGTTCGTATTCCGGCAATGATGGATGCACACGCCAATCCCCGTTTTTAAAGAAACCATCGCTGGCAATTGTCTCGATAAGGTAGCCGATCTCAAGTCCCACGACGCGCTCTGTGGTTTTAGTGTCAACGAGAAACAGTTCACCCGTCGCACGGCAAATCAACCAAACCGTATGCATTTCTTGCCTCTAAAGCTTCGCCAAAAACCTCAGAAAAACATGGCAAAATGGGTTGGCACAATTATTCGACGAGATCTCTGGCCGTCCTGCTGGGCCGGTCTGCCCAAGCCCGCTCTGCAGATATATCTCCGCGCTCACGGGAGGCGGTACGGAGCGCAGTAGCGCCCTCAGCTCCCATGGACACAGCTCAGGCTGTGCAGGCCCACCGCCTGCCCTCCCCGTGGCTCCGAGACGCTATTCGAAAATTACGCCGTAAAGGCGTCATCAAGGGCTGTCATCGCTTGCGCGCCTCCGCGCACGGCTTGGGTGTAATGGCCCAAAGTAACCGCTGGATTTGCGTGACCAGCAAGCTTCGCCACAAGCCCCACTTCGACGCCCTGAGCTTGAAGTGTCGAGACAAAACTATGACGCGCGGAGTGGTGCGTCACATAACGCACACCGGCGCGCTTGAGTGACGGACGCCAATAGCGCTTAAGAAAGTTGGAATAAAGCATAGGACCTCCGCCACCAATCCGAGGCAATGGCCACTGCCTCACAACTCCGGGACCTGGGAATACACGATAGAGCATACCATCCAGACGTGGACAGTTCAGACGCCACTCTAAAAGCATGGTCCGCAGCATAGGCGAGATCGGAATTTCGCGTTCCCCAGCTTCGGTTTTTGTTTGATCTTCAAGCCTGCCGTCGCGGCTCTGAACCCGCCTGATAGTTATGACATTGCGTTCAAGATCGATATCCTCCCACAGCAGACCAAGCTGTTCGCTAACACGCACGCCCGTCAAAAAGGGAAACGCGTAGAATATGCCGCGATCTTTATCCTGCCGCGCGTACTCTAAAAGTTTGGCTACCTCTTCAGTCGAAAGGATTTCCTTTTTAGGCCTGTTCTTGCGTCGCGCTAGATTTGTTGGCATCGAACAGACGCGCACCCCAAAATCCTCCTCAGCCAAAGCCAACACCGATTTCAAGACTGAGATGACGCGATTGGCGGTATAGGTTCCGATTTCGACCCTGATCAACGCATGCCAGCGACGCAACTGCGCTGTCGAAAGTTCGCTTACCTTGAACGGGCCCAACATCTGCAGAAGTTTCGCGTCTCGATGTGGCTTTTCACCGGTCAAGGCAAAATGGACACGTTCCTTTGGACTCCCTTGCAACAAAGGTCCCACAATTATTTTCAACAGAGCCTCGTATCCACCCATTGTCGAAGCGCGCACATTAGACGCTTTTACTTGCCGCCAATGCTCGACAGCTTCAGCAACAGTCGGGTTAGTGTTGGGGTTGTAGTACCTTTCGCCCAGAACGGCCGTGGTTAGGGCGTGCAAGTAATCTTCAGCCTCAGCCTTCGTATCAAATGATTTACGCCGTTTGCCGCCGGTTTCGGGGCACTTAAAGTTTACGACCCATTTTTTTTCATGCTTAGTCCCCCCGCCCGCTAGTGCACGGCGACGGTTCCATATTCCAATTTTTGCTTTGAATTCAGGCATTCAACACTCCCTCCGACAAGGCTCAAAAAAACACGCGGGAAATAACGCCACAATTTTCCAAATCCGTAGAATCGATGCTCGAGGTGACACAAAGTGGACCAAACAACCCAGAACAGCAGGTGTGACACTATTGAAAATACTTCGGAAACAGTTTGGGCGCTTCACGAAGTAATTGCAGGACCGCCAAACAGGATCGGCATTTCACGCGGCCCCAACTAGAGGTCAACATTCCTATTGCTTACACGCCACACTTTGCGATTTCCCGTGCTTTGCCATGGCTCACTGCCGCCAGACTAGGAACAGAGCAGCATTCTGTGCTGCGTTCCATGTGTACCATATGTTCCGGGTACCCAGCACCTCCGCACGCCACATGTACTGGACGGATCTGGCTTTTGCTCTTTCTCTAAAAATCTAAGAAGAGACATGGAACATATGGAACGATGGAACGGAGCAACCAACGATAAGCGGTTCTAGAAGCAAATTGAGTGCCGTGCTTCCGTTTGGGCACTGATAGCCGAGACGCTCTTCAAATAGCTGAAGTGAAGCTTCTCACCTGTGTTGAGCAAAGCAGCGAAACATTGTCCATGGCTGGTTTTTTCCCGCCCCCAGCCAACAATTGTCCGCCCTCCTAATTCCGATACTTTTTTCTCACGGCTGTAAAACAACAGGCTCATTTGCTCGACTTCTAGTGGGTCAAGGATTTTGTCATTGGGCCCACCTTTACTTAACATCTTACGAAAGTGGTTTGTCGCTTCTGTTTTCGTTTTAAAGCGAGTGCTTCCCAAGGTGATTGGTTTCGCTGTCATAACTGTTCTCCTTTTTACGTTGAGTTGTCTGTCGCTTGCTTCATCAACGGAACTTGGACAGGCATGAACCAGTCCGTTCTAAGGCTCTCAAAATTCAGGCCCTTTAGTTGCTTCTTGATCTCCGACAGGCCGTTCGTAGCCCCGCTGGGCTTTCCCAGAAATCCGTATTTTCTTTGGGCCATCCCATCCCAGTTTCCGCATAACGATGGCTATACGTTTTGGGTGATATGACTGCCGATGGGATGGTGGAATAGCTAGAAACTCTTCCGAAAATAGGGTTTCGGTTGCCACCCGCTCAAACCCACCTTTTTCTTCACCGGTAACTTTGCCAAGAACGTCGAGCCAAGGATCTTCTTGCGTGCGAGCTTCCTGCTCAGATGCCGCAGTGGCCCAAAGTTCCTCAGGCAACTGAATTGAAAAGCCCGAACTCTCTAGATCGCGCGCTTCGGCCCACAGCATATCGCGATCACGACGCAGAGCATCCAGATCAATCGAACTTGTTTTGACTGGAAGGAAACGCCGATTGCCAGTTGAGTCCTTTAAATAGAATTCGTCATTGGTGGTACCGATGAGTATGCACTGACGTGGCCAACGCTCTTTGAAACGAGCATAGGCAGGACGCCCACGGTCTTCAGTCCGGCTGATAAAGGCTTTGATCTTAGATACTTCGGCCTTTGACATACCGTCCAGTTCAGCCACTTCATAAAGCCATACACCCTCCAAAGCTTCCATTTGAGCCTTGTCATCGAGCGAAAACAAATTCTGATCGGAGAAGTTCTCATCACCCGCTAAAATACAAATAGCAGTGGATTTCCCTGAACCTTGAGGACCTTCCAAGACAACCATCGTGTCGTATTTTGTGCCAGGGTGTTTAATACGACGTACTGCAGCAACGAGCATCATTTTGCCAACAGCGCGTACATAAGGCGTATCTTCGGCACCGCAATAATCGATCAACCAAGTGTCAAGACGAGGCTGACTGTCCCATTCAAGTCCGCGCAGGTAATCCTGTATCGAGTGTGAACCACTTTCCACACACAACGCGTGAACTGCATCAAGCAAATTCTGCTTACCTGGATCAAACCCAAACTCTTCTACGATCTTTTTGCGTAGAACCACGGCTATATCGTCAGACAAGTCGCCGACGAATTCCTGCATCACCTTCCCACCAACGCGCTTGCGATTGTGGAACTGGTCGTGCTCAAGTACGACTTCAAGGCGTGAGATTGCCACCAATGCATTCTCAAAGCTCTTTATCGGCTTGCCGGATTTGGTGACTTTGGGCCAGTCTGTAGAAACCACATGAATGGCACGCTCCACCTGACGACGCGCATAGGCAACTGGATCTGCCTTGTCCAAAATCGCCTCCGAAATCCCTAAATCCGGATTGAGCAAAATGCCCAAAATAACGTCGGGATAGACACCATCCCGTACGAGCTCACATGCAACGGCAAAGACCGCTTCGCTGCGAGACGGATACAAAGGGTCTTTCGAACCTCGAGGAGCATCGGGGTCATCACCTGTTTCAATCACAGGCTTAATCCAATCATCCCCGTCCATTGTAATGTCTTCGAGGCCATAGATTACTGGTGGGCTTTCCCATGCGACAATTGGCAATTGCCGTGGTTCTGGCATTTTGAGCTGCGTTTCGATCTCACCGAGGGAGTAGCGGTTTTTTGTTTGGCTCCGCTTCCAATCGATAGAACAAAGCGAAGGTTTGCGCCCCGCTTTTAGCTTTGTTTTGTTGGGGTAGTTGACCGTACCTGGAACACGTAGAATTCTATCTCGATTCCAACATGCATCTCCACCCAACATTTTCGCCAGGCCTTTGCCTACTTTCTCTGCTTGTTCTAGATCGTCGGCTACCGGGTTGAGAAACCAGTAGCAGTGCCAACCGTTACCGGAAAAAACCACTAGGCTTGGGGCTACTGGAAACTCCAAGACTCCTTCAATGGCTTGCTGCGATGGATCATCAACATCGACATACACTGCGACCGACGCGGCGATATCGCCCTTCCGTGCCTTGCGGTTGGTTATCCCATCCTTCGTTGGATTAACATGAAAGTAGATGTTGTAGCCTGCTTCGTTGCGGTCGATCACCCACTCGACAATCGCATCTCGGTTGCTCATCAAGAAAGTACGGAATTCGACTTGCGAACCGTCCTTTATGGCGGCCAAGTGCACTTGTCCGGCAAAAGGCATGAACTCGAGAAACTGTGTGATTTGGGACTGGTCTGGCTGTGGTTTATCCATGTCTATTGGTTCCGCTGAGCCTCGACGCTTGCGATGACTTCCGAAAGACGCAAACGGATGCGTTGTTGAAATGGACGGTAGCTTGGAATCTCTCCAGATTTAACGGCACGCCGAAGCGTTGACGCTGGAATGCCCAAGCGCTCCGCAGCTTTTGGGATAGTGAGAAATGCTTCGATTTCGGAAGCTTGTGGGTCTACCAATTTTTCGCTCCTGTTCAGATTGTTCTTCTGATTCGGAGACTATTGGGGCCGCACCGTTTTGGCTTCCCACCCCCTAGGGGCGGTAACTTTCGTCGTCTATCGGAGGTAAATCTTCGAGAGAGGACGTGGCAAGCTCATCCATTTTCTTTTGAGACAAATTTTTTTGAACTAGAGCGCTAGTTAACTGTTCTTCGTTTGTTGACATTAGCTCCCTGTACCAAGTCTCATCGAATTCTGGGCGCGGGAAGCGGCCGGTTTCTAAAATACTTCGAACGAATTCGATGAAACTGCTGTCTGTTTTTTCTCGAGTTTCGCCTGGCTTTTTTAGCCTCGCAGAAACATGAGAATACCACCGCTTGTGTTGCTCTCGTTTTAGCTTTTCAGCACCTTTTAAGTACCTTAGGTCCGGTCTGCCTCGATGGAGCTCATGCTCAATCACTCCGGCACATTCGGCGAAACTTCCCCAAGTCAAAACAAAAGCAAGATCAACTTTTCGGTCCGCAATCATTGGTTTAAGCTTTTTCGCACATTCTACGGCCCTGCTCCAAATTTCATGAAAGTGTTGTTCATCGCGGCTGGGATCAAACGGAATTTGTAGCCAAGGTCGAACTTTTACCCCCGCTTCGGGCTCTTCCCAAAAAACACTTAGATCAACACTCGAGTTGCCTTGCCTTTGCGGGATAGCCTGCTGCTTATTCTCAAGCCGAACCGTGTTGATAACATCGCATAGTTCATGAAAACGCCAATCTATGATCTCCCAACGTTCTTCGTCTGTTAGCGAAGAAACACTTGCCAACCATACCTGTTCCGAGTTTTCGTGTTCCTCCGACATTTTTCCTCCACATTTGCCAATTAGAGACGGTGCCTCAGAAAGTGTACGCGCTATTCAAGCAGGTTTCTAATAGACTTAAATCTGTGAAACCTTTGATTGCGACTAAGTCCCAGTTAAGCCTCCCCAGCCCTAGGGCAGCACCGCAAAGTTCATAAAGCATCAGATTCCAAATTTACTACCGACAATCAGAGTCCGAGCAGGACAAAAGCATATCACGAAATTCTCGCAAAGCGCGATGAGACACCCTTGTTCGTTTGCTCAGCTAAAATATTTGGATTCATATACTAAACGGGCGGAAAGCGGACTTTCGCTGCAGGCTGCGTAGACGTCTGAGATGCGGACTAAGCACCAATTCGCTGCGGTCGCACCAAGGTCTGCATTGGCGAAACGGTCGTGACAAAAACCTATGAGTTTTGGCCCATAAGTGAGCTGAGCATGGGGCAGTCACGTTGCCCTTTAGCGCAGTTCACGACGAGTTCGGCCAAGGCGCTTTCCAGTCGCTTCAATTCCGCAAGTTTGGACCGGACATCAGCAAGATGCTTTCGTCCGAGGTGTTCCACAGTCTCACATGCACCTGCAGGTTCATTCGCGAGGCTGCGGAGCGCGACAGCGTCGTGAATGGAAAACCCAAGGTCACGACACCGCTTTATGAAGCGCAACTCTGAAATCTCTGTATCGGAATATGTCCGACGACCAGACGCCGTTCGTCCAGCCCTCGAGATGATCCCCTCCCGTTCATAGTATCGGATCGTCTCAATCGACACGCCGCTCAGTCGAGACGCTTCTCCAATCGCGACCATGTGATCATTCTCCACTTGCTCCTGTAGTGGCTACAGGATGCATATGTTAAACATGATGTCGAATACCGAAACCCTGCGCGATGAAACCAACGGGCCGAACCGCTTGATAATTGGCGGTGCGGGTTTCCTCGCGCTTCTCAGCGCATCCTGTTGCGTTCTGCCAATCGGCCTTTCCATCATCGGCCTTGGTGGCACTTGGCTCACGTTGCTCGGGCCGTTTGCAGCCTACCGCGTCGAAATTCTTGTCGTCGTGGGGCTAGTCTTGGCCTGGGGATGGGTACGACTTTGGTGTCGATGGAGCTGTGCCAGCCGGAGGCGATCTACGTTGTTCGTTCTCGGCTTCACAACGCTTGCCTTCCTACTCGCTGCGAGTTCTCCATTCTGGGAGGAAGATGCCGCCCGCACTATGTGGGCTTTGTGGAGGCAGACGCGATGAAAGGCTGGTTATTGCCCTTGGGACTAGGCGGCGCAGGATTGGCGGCTCTTTGTTGCTTCACGCCCCTGCTTCCCTGGCTGTTTTCACTTCTTGGGATCAGCGGTGCGCTCGGATATGTGTATCGAGACGACGTGCTGCTCCCCATCCTTGCCGGATTTCTCATTCTCACGGGGTACGCTCTATGGCGACGCAGACGCACAAAGTAGTACATCAATCCACGATCACTTGCCCGGAATGCCGACACTCCGTCGAAGAGACGATGCCAACCGACGCTTGTCAGTGGTTCTATGAATGCAAATCCTGCAACGTGGTGCTGAAGCCCAAGCCGGGCGATTGCTGCGTTTATTGCTCATACGGAACTGCCCCATGCCCACCGATCCAGGAAGGCAACTCATGCTGCGGGTAATGGGTCCGTAAAGACTGCGGTCAATCAGTGCTCGTGTCGGCAAAGCTGATGATCCGCGAGCGAAGCAAGCACATAGCAGTCTTCCGACACACCGTCACCGTCACAGCCCTTCGAAATACGAACCAGCTCCTTTTCAAGTGCCCTCAGCCGTTTGATCTTGGCCCTGACATCGTAAAGTTGTGAAACGGCGATATCCGTTGCGGCCTGGCATGATCGATCCGGGTGACCTTGCAGCTCGATTAACTTAGTGATCGCCTCAATCGAGAAGCCAAGATCGCGCGCGTGCTTGATGAAGCTTAGGCGCTCAAGTCCTGCCGCGTCATAGCGCCGTTGATTGCCTTCTGTACGCTCAGGTTCAGATAACAAGCCCATTTCTTCATAGTAGCGGATCGTCGGAACCTTAACCTTTGTGCGCTTTGAAAGCTCACCAATAGAAAACATGAAAATACCTCTTGATCCTCTAGTCACTAGAGACATTACACTATTATCAACATCAGATGAAAGAGGATTTCCCATGGCAGGTTGCTGCGGACATGACGCCAAGTTCGACGGCGTATCATACGACTACAAGCGACGGCTTTGGATCGTCATTGGGCTGAACGCGACAATGTTCGCGGTCGAAATGACTGCGGGTCATCTGGCGAAGTCTCAGGCATTGCAAGCTGATGCCCTCGACTTCGCGGGGGATGCGATGACCTACGGCATTTCTCTGGCCGTTATTGGCGCGTCACTGCGCGCCCGCACAAATGCGGCACTGTTTAAGGGCTTCAGCCTCTTGTTGATGGGCCTTTGGGTCTTCGGATCGACCGTCTACCGCGTCTTTTATGTTGGCGTTCCGACAGCAGAGATCATGGGAGTTGTTGGCTTTCTGGCATTGCTCACCAATCTGGCAAGCGTGTTGCTGTTGTTTCGCTACAAGGACGGTGACGCCAACGTGCGTTCAGTTTGGCTATGCTCGCGCAATGACGCCATCGGCAACATTGCCGTCATGTTCGCTGCTTTGGGCGTCTGGGGTACAGCAACCGGCTGGCCTGATTTGATTGTGGCAACAATCATGGCGGGACTGTTCCTGTCGTCCGCTTTCCAGATCGTGCGCCAAGCCCTAGTAGAGCGGCGCGAAATAATCGACCACAAACACGCGGAGGCATAATGCAGAGCTTTTTCATTATTCTGGGTCTTGGGGTTGTTGCTATGACCCTTGCAGCAATCTTCTGGTCAATTGCCTTTCCAGATCGGCGGATATGGCCGCCACAACGCTACACGACACTCACGCCTTTCCTTGTCTGGGTGCCAACATTCACGCTATTCGGGGTTCTCATCTTGCTTGGTGTTTGGGGTTGGAGTGATCTAGGCATTTCAAGTTGGTTGCGGTTTGGCGTCGGCTTGCCTCTTATTCTGATAGGTAACGTCGTTGTATGGATGGAAGTCTCACATTTTGGAGTGCCACAGACGGGCGGAGCCAAAGGCAAATTGCGCACTGAGGGTATATATCGCTACTCTCGGAACCCGCAGTATATGGCTGACATAGGCATCGTAAGTGGCTGGATGATCTTGTCAGCGTCGCCTTGGGCCATGGTGGTCGGGCTGGCTGGAATAGCGGTGCTTATTGCCGCTCCATTTTCCGAGGAGCCTTGGCTCAAAGACCAATACGGCACTGCATTCGAAGATTACTTAGCGCGCGTGCGGCGTTTCCTTTGAGATGGGGCCAAAATCTGCAAAGCGGACGTTCCTGCATCGCGCAGCATCGGTCAAAATGGGCTCGCTCCGGTTATTCGCCGCAAGGTGTACAAAAGGCCGCTTTGGGCTGTCTCCCAAAAGGCAAATGTCGGCTTTTCATATCGGTAAGTGTAATTCGCATGCAACTTCTAGGGTTCAAACTCTCGGTGTACGCACCAAATTGCCTGAACTCTCCTGCCCTGAAATCGCCAAGTTTGAACTGAAGTTTTGCCATTTGCGGAAACTATAACTCCTTCAAAGTTTGTTTAAACTCAAGAAGGAAACAGTTTCGATGGAAAGAAAACCGGCAAGCATCCTGGAGATCGTAGAGCGTGAACAACGCCATTCTTTGTCTGATCGCGAGTGGAAACATCGCCTACGCGGATACGGATATTCGATCAAATATCGCGAAGATGGCCAATTCGTTACCTCTCTCCTAGGTGGTGAGGAATTCTGCAAGCTTCCACAAGAACTAGCGGCTTGATCCCTAGGGCATCGACCAACTGTCTAACAATAGAGTTCGCTGTTTCTCGGGGCTAGCCTTAAGCGATTTTGGCTAGTTCGATGGACCGAACTGTTCCAGATTTGACGCTATATGCCTTTTTGAATTCGCGTGTGGCAGAGGCGGTCAATCTACCGTTCTTTGATTGGAATTTCAATTCTATTGGCCCAATCATCAGAAGCTCCACACCTTCAAAGTAGAAAGTTTCCCATCCATCCAAGTGTGAGCGAATTATTCCTCGCTCTGCAATGTCATGGATGCTCACATCAATTCCTAGGCATTCAGTCACCGCTGAAATCGCTTCAGATTGAAACTGCTGTCTAAGCTCGTCTGAAACAACATCCTGCACAATACGCTAACCCCAATCTGAACCTACGCGAACATAGGTCAGCCTAATTCTCCACCAATCACCTGTGCCGTGACCATCCCTAGTGCAGATTAATTAGTGCAGTTTTCCGCATGGTTTGAAGGCGAAAATGGGGCAGTGAAGAATTGAGTTATCCGCTGTGTCTTTCCAACACGAGCATCCAGAAGCGCTAAATTGAAACGGTTTTCAGCTTTCCGGGCGTCTGTTTCCAAATCGGCGATCATCAGGGCTAAATTTTGACACAATTGATTTCGCACGTGAATGTCGTGCGCATCAAGAAATTGCCTCAGAGCCGCTTTTCTTGCCCCCACCCACGCGGCTCTGAGGCATGTTTTCACCAATGGTTATTTGTCTAATCCGAGAATGAGGACCGCGACGTTGAGGCCAAAGGCAATTATAGCTGGAAGTGTGAAACAAACGTTGTCGGAACTGAATCTAAAACACGTTTGGTTCCATCGTGCTATTTTTCGCGGCGAGGACGATGAAGGGCCTGTGTTCATATTCTCGGTCAACAACCCAAAATTACTAAACGATGTAGAGCTAAGGGGATTTTCGGTCCACCATTCAGCCAAGCATCACCCACGTTTAGAAGAATGCGAGATTATTGCGCGTAAACGCGTAAAAAATAGTAGCTCCAACGCTTGCGGAAGGTGTAAAAAAGGTCGGAAAGCGAGCATTCGCTGCAGCCGCGGGAAAACCTCAGAGTTTAAAAGCGGCCACTGAGATTTAAGACAAACTACTTTAAATTTGCAACGGTACCCAGTTTTTGCACGTTGACTTTCAAGGTCACTCTGATCTCGTCTTGGCTATCCAGGAACATGTTAATAAGGCCTCCAATTCGCGCAATAGTGGCCTTATCATCAACCTAAGTACGCGTTCTTTGATCTTTCAAAACCACATGCGGAGGCAAGGTATTTTCGGCTACGATCTTTGCATTTGGCAAATCGTTGATTGAAATCTTCTCCTCGACCTCTTCGCCAGAAAACCCAAAAAAGCGCCATCGCTCGCGCAGCCGGTATTCGAGCACGTCAACTGGAACGTCGAGGCGAATGGAAAAGTCCCAGAACGCCGCCATGTCTCGCCAAACTGGGGCATCGAAAAGAAGATAATTTCCTTCGACTATCACAATGTCACAGTCACCAGGCAAATGTCCGGCACCCGCAATTGCCATGTCCAATTTTCTGTCAAATATTGGATAAAAAACATCTTCGTCTGACTTCAATGCAGGTAACAATCGTAGCAATCCCGGTGCATCAAAGCTATGCGGAGACCCCTTGCGCGACAGCAAACCAAAACTAGAAAGCACGCGATTGTCCAGGTGGAACCCATCCATTGGAACAACTGCAGTCTTATGTCCAAGCGCCGTTAGCTTTTCAGCTAGTTTTTCTGCAAGTGATGATTTCCCCGAGGCTGGGGGGCCCGCCAAAGCTACAAGCTTGCGCCGAGCTGTTGCAGGCGATGCGAGAATAAGCTCTGGCAACGCCTGTACAGATGTCAGGACTTGGCTCATGCAGCGTCCTGAGCGGGAGGTTCCTTTGCTCCAGTCATGAAGGCCACGGCATCGGACATTGTGTAGTCCTTTGGATCAATCGTGCAGAGCCTTTTACCCAGTCGATGAATGTGAATCCGATCTGCCACTTCAAAAACGTGAGGCATGTTGTGGCTGATCAGGATGATAGGTATTCCGCGCGCGCGCACATCCTTTATTAGTTCCAGTACTTTGCGGCTTTCTTTAACGCCAAGTGCCGCGGTTGGTTCATCCATGATGATAAACTTTGTTGCAAAGGCAGCAGCACGTGCGACCGCCACACCTTGGCGCTGACCGCCGGAGAGCGTCTCAACCGGTTGTTTGATAGATTGTACCGTCATCAGACCAAGTTCAGTGAGTTTATCACGTGCGAACTTTTCCATAGCTGGCTTGTCGAGCATTCTCAGGAAATTGCCCAAGAACCCTTCTTTTCGAAGTTCGCGGCCGGTGAACATATTGTCCGCGATAGAAAGGGCGGGAGAAAGTGCAAGGTTTTGATAAACGATTTCAATTCCCATTTCCCTCGCTTCAATAGGCGAACTGAATTTAACCGGTTTGCCTTCGATCAGTATCTCGCCCTCATCTGGCGTGGTCGCGCCGCATATTGCTTTCACGATAGAAGATTTGCCAGCCCCGTTGTCCCCTATCACCGCCAGGATTTCCCCTGGTCTTAGCTCAAAGTCCGAGTGGTCGATTGCAGTAACGTGGCCATAGCGTTTCACGATGCCTTTGGCTGATACAACAGGTGTCATGCGGAAACCCTCCTGATCCATTGGTCAATTGCGACAGCGATAATAATTAGCCAACCAATTGCGAAGACTTGCCACAACACATCAACTCCAGCCATACGAAGGCCTGATTGAAATACGCCAACAATTAGGGCTCCGAAGAGCGCACCCATAATCGAACCGCGACCGCCGAATAGGGAAATCCCTCCGATAACTACAGCGGTAATCGATTGTAGATTGCCCTCATAAAAGGATTGCGGCGAAATCGATCCAACGCGGCCTATGGATGCCCAACCCGCTATTGCACAGACCAAACCGGCGAGCATGTACACAGACACCAAGGTTCTTTCCGTGCGAATGCCGGACATTTCAGCCGCTTCCATATCGTCCCCAATCGCATAGACGTGGCGACCCCAAGCAGTTTTGTTGAGCATATACCAAAGCACCACGAAGATCAGGATCATAAGGATCACGCCAAAGGTGATGCGCGCGCTGCCTATATTGATGGCGTTTCCGAAAAACTTAAGGAAAGGAGCAACCTCGTCGATATCTTGGCTGCGTATCGATTGTGCGCCAGACAGCCAAAGGTTCAAGGCGAAGAAAATAGACCAAGTGCCGAGTGTGGTGATAAACGGAGGCAATTTTATTTTGGTGATTAGTAACCCGTTCATGGCACCAGCAGCCAAACCTCCTGCAAATCCGAATATAACGGCCAGAGGAGCAGGAACACCCAGGTTTACGGCGAGATTCCCCATTATGACGGACATCAAAATCATGATCGCGGCAACGGATAAGTCGATTCCTGCCGTAATGATGATCAAGGATTGAGCGGCTGCCAGCATCCCGATGATCGAGACTTGTTGCATAATGAGTGAAAGATTGAAGGCGGAAAAGAACCTGCCACCTGCAATGATCCAGAACGCCATCAGACTGAGGAACAATACAATAACCGGAACGAATGTCGGGTTATTGTGCAAAATATGCTGGACGCGTTCTAGCATCGAGTGTTGGCGAGTTTCGAACTGAGCAACGCGGGTGTCGCTACCGTCGAGAACTTTTTCATAGCCTGCTTTTGATGTCATGTAGATCTCCTCGTCCCCAGCCTAAGCGAGGGCACCGAGTGTGGTCAAAGAGTTGGGAATGAAAAAGGTGCCGAGGATGAAACCCTCGGCACCAAACTTTAGGAGAGCGTTAGCCCCAGCACTTCTCCATGCCCTCAGCGGAGGTGAGGGATGGGATGCCGTCAACTGGTTCGTCCGTGATCAACTCTACGCCTGTGTTGTAGAAATCCAAACCTTCAGTGTTTTGTGGCTTTTCACCAGTTTCGGACCAGGTTTTGATCGCTTCGATGCCCAAAGACGCCATCAGCAATGGGAATTGCATAGAAGTCGCTCCAATAACGCCTTCGGCAATGTTTTGAACACCCGGGCAACCGCCATCGACCGAAACGATGAGAACATCGTCTTCACGCCCAACCGATTTAAGTGCTTCATATGCGCCTGCAGCTGCTGGCTCGTTGATAGTGTAGACAACATTCACGCCAGGGTCGATTTGCAGAAGGTTTTCCATCGCAGTGCGTCCACCTTCTTCGTTGCCGTTGGTGACATCGTTTCCAACAATGCGTGGATCGTCTTCATCACCGATGTCGGTTGGATCTTTAATGTCGATTCCAAATCCTTGCAGGAAGCCATTATTACGCAGATAGTCGACCGAGATTTCAGATGGATTCAGGTCTAGCAGGGCAATCTTTGCATTAGCTGCATCTGCACCAAGTTTGGCTGCAGCCCATTCACCGATCAAAACGCCGGCCTTGAAGTTGTCAGTCGCGAATGTAGCGTCAGCAACGCTTGCTGGCTCAAACGGCGTGTCCAGTGCGATAACCAGTGCGCCGGCTTCACGCGCTTGGTTGATCACAGGAGTCAATGCGCGACTATCAGTTGGCGTGATCAAGATGCCTTTTGCCCCGGACGCGATACACGTTTCCACCGCAGCTACTTGGCTTTCAACGTCTCCGTCGATTTTACCGGCGAAGGTTGAAAGATTGATGCCATTCGCTTCGGCTGCCGCTGTCGCGCCTTCTTTCATTTTAACAAAGAAAGGGTTTGTATCAGTCTTTGTGATGAGACATGCATTTGTGTCCGCAAAAGCAGCACCCGCAAAAGCGGTGACGGCGATCGCTGAAGACATCATTAATTTCTTCATGTTTTCCTCCCAGAAATGTCAATTCTTGTTCTGCGAACCAGTTTTTGGCTCACAAACCCGCTGCATCCGAAAACCTGCAGGTTGGAAACCAAAAAACACCGATTCTGCTGCCTCTGTCAATTAGTTTGTTAACTTTACTAACTAATAATTTACCTCTACCTTTCTTTTGCAGAACGAGGAAACTATTGTGCCAAGTATGGACGGAGATAATATCATAGCAAAAGGCGCAGGCGTTAATCAGCGCGGTGTTCGTGATCACAACGAACGCCTTCTCTTGTCTGTACTTCAGCGATACCAAACGGTTCCCGCAGCGGAACTTGCGCGTCGCACTGGTCTTTCAAAGCCAACGGTTTCCACGATCTTGCGGAACCTTGAGTCAGATGGCCTGATCAAACGCGGCGAACCTCTACGCGGCAAAGTTGGCAAGCCCTCGACTCCGATTCAGTTGGACGCAGATGGAGCTTTCTCCATCGGGTTGAAAATCGGCAGACGCAGCGCCGATTTACTATTGATTGATTTTTCTGGCACCGTACGCGAACAAATCCACACGACTTACGAATATCCGATGCCAGATGAAGTTTTTGGCTTCTTGAAAAGTGGCCTCGAGGACTTGCTGAGGCTCCTTCCGAGGAATTTCAGTGACAGGGTTTGCGGAATCGGAATTGGAACGCCGTTTGAACTCTGGAAATGGCACGACTTATCTGGACCTGCTGCGGAAAAATTTAGCTCTTGGAAGGATATAAATTTCGCAGATGAGGTCGCAAAGTTCACGAACCTTCAAGTGCATGTTGTCAACGATTCCACAGCGGCGTGCCATGCTGAACACTTGTATGGAAGCGGAAACGACTACCGCGATTTTGCATACTTCTTTATTGGATCATTTATTGGTGGTGGGATCGCCATGAATGGAACCGTATTTGAGGGCAATCAGGGAAATGCGGGTGCATTGGGTTCAATGCGAACGACTGGGCCTCTTGGTGAAAGTCAGCAATTGATAGACACTGCCTCGATCCATTTGCTCGAAGCGCGATTGATCGAGGCAGGCATAAATCCTGACCAACTTTGGGAAAAGCCTCAAGACTGGAATGGTCTGGCCAGATATGTTGATCCATGGATAGGCGAAACCGCGCAGGAGTTGGCAAAGGCATGCCTGTCGATTTGCTCGGTAATCGATTTTCAAGCGGTGATAATCGACGGTGCTTTTCCACCTGCGATCAGAACGGAACTGGTTGAGCGGGTTCAACGTTATTTGGTTCACCAAGACAAGCGAGGGCTTATTGAACCCAAGGTCCAAGCGGGAACAGTGGGAGAGAATGCGAGGGCCATTGGGGCGGCCAGTGGCCCCATATTTGGACAATTCTTCTTGAATACCAATGCTGGACTGTCGGCGATTTAAGTCGACAGAACGCAACATGCTAAAATACTAAAATTCATTTTCTTTGATTTGCGTGCAGCCAAAAGCGACCACTTTCGCATTTGTTGAAATAGCTGTCCAATGGGCTGTTAAATATTAACCTTGGTCCGGCCGCCAAGTTTTCCCAAATCTGCTTCCCAGTCATTGCCGACAATGCGCAATGAGAATGCCGCACGTTGACAAACGTAGATTTGTCCGCCTTTCAAACCTCGGGATACGCGTAAACATCGCAGGCGCGGGGAATGTCCGGTCCGGGGAAGCTGCACTGCAGCGCTTCACTAGGCCATCAAGGTTAGGTATGGACCGATTGCGGCTTGGTCACCAGTCGGTCACTATTACCTGTTTCAAACAGATTTCACTTCAATCCACACTTGTTAAGATTCATTTGGACGCTGCCGATGAATTTAGAACTTCTATTTAAGTGTCTTATTCTCTCTTTTCCTAGACTTGCATCTACTTTTCTTACGATTCAACCGCGCCCATGGCATTGTAGAGGTCAGGGGTTCGATCCCCCTAGGCTCCACCAAATCTCCGAAAATTAATCGACATCATTTTCAATTGGTTGCACGGTACTCGGCTACCTCCAGGCAGTCTTGTTACCGTATTGTTAGTAGTCCGCGGTCACTGTCGTGTCACACGTTTGTATCGTTCTTTGTATGCTGAACAAGGATTGGCTATCGGCCGCATTCGGCTCATAGCGGACATTCATGCGTTTTACCCAATGCTGCGGTGCTGCTCGTCAAACCGGACTATCGCCACGCTGGCGTATTCCGAGCATAGTTGGCTGTCAGCTATGGGCACAAAGCTGCCGCGCTGCAATTTGCCTCAACAAATATACATAGCGAAATAGGCTGTTGAATGAACAACCATCGCGCACTTAGCCCTCGACGCGATCCACCGCTAATAGATCGTGATGTTGTCCAAGCATGTTGCTAAGAATCGACCTTCACCCAAGCACTATTGTTTTCCGAAGATTTCACACAGGCCGAGACAAAAGCCATCCCGAAAACACCATCATTGATGTCGGGAAGTGGACCACTTTGCGGTGCGTCAGATTTCATTTCATGAGCACGAATGAGTTTTGCTGCATCAGCATAAATAGTTCCAAAGGCCTCAAGATATCCTTCGGGATGCCCAGACGGAATACGAGTGTCGGCAGGAGACGTTCGTGGACCACCCCTCGTCAAAACCTGTTTTGGTTCGCCGAAACGAGTGAATAGCAGCACATTCGGGTTCTCTTGCGACCATTCGATACCCGCCTTGCTCCCATAGATCCGTAAAGTGAGATTGTTCTCGTTGCCAACAGCCACCTGGCTAGACCAGAGCATTCCTTTGGCCCCACCTCCGAAGCGCAGGAACACTTGTGCATTGTCGTCCAAGCCCCGTCCAGGGACGAAAGCGTCAAGGTCAGCGGCAACTTCTTTCACTTCGAGGCCAGTCACGAAAGTTGCCAAATTTATCGCATGGGTCCCAATGTCGCCAATGCATCCCCCCGCTCCAGATTTGGCTGGGTCCGTGCGCCAGTCAGCTTGTTTATTAGAGAGCTCCACGGCCAACCAATCCTGCGCGTATTCAACTTGAACAACGCGAATGTCACCCAGTTCACCTGCGGCGATCATATGTCGGGCTTGGCGAACCAATGGATATCCAGTGTAGTTATGAGTCAAAACGAAACACTTGCCAGACTCTTTCACAGCATGTGCGATGTCGCGTGCTTGATCTAAAGTTGCAGACAGTGGTTTGTCGCAGATGACGTGGATGCCGTGGTTCAAAAATGAAATCGCCGGACCCGCGTGAACATGGTTCGGTGTCACGATTGCAACGGCGTCAATTCCATCAGCTCGTTCCGCTTCAGCTTTGGCCATGGCCGCAAAGTTGCTGTAGCTGCGGTCGTCGGAAATTCCAAGCTGACGTGATGAAGTCAAAGCGCGCTCAGGATCAGAACTCAACGCACCGGCGACAAGCTCCCATTGATCGTCGAGACGTGCTGCCATCCGGTGCACAGCTCCAATGAAAGCGCCCTGCCCGCCGCCGACCATGCCAAGCTTCAGTCTTGTCATTTTTTCAGTCCCAGCATCTTGTTAATCTGCGCCTTGTTGACCTCGCCTCCTGCAAAGTCATCAAAGGCTTTGTCCGTCACTTCTATAATGTGATCGCGGATGAAGGGAGCCCCCTCCGCTGCGCCCTGTTCCGGAGACTTCAGACAGCATTCCCATTCCAATACCGCCCAGCTTTCATAGCCATGCGTCGCCAAACGCGAAAAAATGCCTTTGAAGTCAACTTGCCCATCGCCCAGGCTCCGGAAACGCCCAGCGCGATTGAGCCAAGGCTGATAGCCAGAATAGACGCCTTGCCGACCGTCCGGGTTAAACTCGGCATCTTTGACGTGATAGGCGCAGATTCTTTCGTGGTATATGTCGATAAAGCTGAGATAATCCATCTGCTGCAGGAGAAAGTGTGATGGATCATAATTGATCTGAGCACGCTGATGACCGTTGACGGCATCGACAAACATCTCAAAAGTTGCTCCGTCAAAAACGTCTTCGCCCGGATGGATTTCAAAGCCAATGTCTACGCCATTATCCTCATAGGTATTCAGGATCGGCGTCCAGCGACGGCCAAGTTCTGCAAAAGCCTCTTCGATAAGCCCGGCTGGGCGCTGTGGCCAGGGGTAGAGGTACGGGAACGCAAGGCTTCCTGTGAAGCTGACCGAAACATCAAGCCCTAGTTTACGGCTGACTTTGGCAACTTTGGTCACTTGATCCACAGCCCAGGCCTGACGCGCTGCTGGCTTGCCCTTTACATGTTCAGGCGCAAAAGCGTCAAAGGCTGTGTCGTAAGCTGGGTTAACTGCAATCAACTGACCCTGCAGATGCGAGGATAACTCGGTTATGGCAACACCTGCATCCGCACAAATGCCCTTCACCTCATCGCAGTAGCTGTCGCTTTCCGCCGCTAAATCGAGATCAAATAGGCGCTTATCAAAAGTCGGGATCTGCACGCCCTTGTAACCAAGACCCGCCGCCCATTTCGAAATGGCCTCCAAAGAGTTGAAGGGAGCATCGTCCCCTGCAAATTGAGCGAGAAAGAGCGCAGGGCCTTTAATCAATCCTGGCATAGTAAACTCCTCTTTTTCGTGGTGTTCGCAGCTGCCAAATCCTGCGGTGTATATGTAAATGCTGTGAAGTCTGCAGTTCGTGCTTGTCCTGTGATGTCAAAAGCAAACATTCCGACGAAAGCGCCAGTAAAAGAAGCATGCTCTCCGCGACCACCTTCGTCAGAGATAACGCTAGCGTCTAACTCTGGCCCGATGGACTGCCAGCTGCCAGATGTTCGATAATAGAACTGCTGCATCTTGCCGTTTACCTCAACGCCAAGCTCTATCGCATCATCACCCAGTCCAACGGGCGCACACGGAAAGCTGAGTTGCCCGTCGGGCCAATCTCCAGCACAGGATAAGATCGTTAGGACGCGACCAAGTTCTTCTGTCCATGTCACCGTGAGTGCGTGAAATTTATGGCGATTATAGTAGGTCGTCAGCCCAGCACCGTGTTGGTACGCCGTTGGGTCAAATCTCTGCAATTGGCAGGTCGCTGTATACGTGTGATCCTCTTGGCGGCGTGCCACGAGAGATTGTTCAAACCAGCTGCCTAGGCTTTCTCGTCCAATCAGACGCAGAGCGTCGCCAGTCATCTCAAACAGGCGACTATGGTCGGGAGTGCGAAGCCACTGGAAGTCTTTAGGTAATTTTGGTGCGCTGAGATCGTAAGACACCGGTTTTCTCTTTGGAACTATTACAGGTTCAGCGAGTGTCACGCGCTCTGGCGGTGCCAATCCGCCGTCAGCCAAGTACAGCCAGCCGTCATCGCCCCATTTGCATTTCGCTATCCCGGTTTCGCGACCACATGGTGAGAAAAGACCTTCCAACGGACGACCACATAGATAGGTATGAAAGACTTCACCCGATGGCGTCTCAACCATCTGACCATGCCCCGTGCGCTGCATTGCATTTTCTGGAGCATCTTTTGCCGTCATAACAAAGGTATTGGGGTGTAACTCATACGGACCCCAAATGTCGCGAGACCGCGCCAGTGTCACAGCATGCTCGTAGCCCGTGCCTCCTTCGGCAGTTGTGAGATAGTAATAGTCGCCGCGTCTAAAAATATGCGGCGCTTCGGTCAAACCGTGCGCGCTGCCCGCGAAAATATTTTTGACTGGGCCAATCAAACCCTGCTCCGGATCCCATTCCTGCAGAAGAATGCCGTCAAATGCGGGATGTTTGGGATGACCACCCACAGAATTCGAGACATGGTTCCATTGCATATTGCTGAAGTATTTCCGGCCGTCCTCGTCGTGAAAAAGGCTTGGGTCAAACCCTGACGAGTTGACGTAGATTGGATCGCTCCATGGCCCTTCGATAGATGGAGCCGAAACAATGTAGTTGTGCGCATCCTTGAAGTTTCCATCCAAACGTTTGACGTCGGTGTAAACCAACCAAAATAGCCCATCGGCAAAACTTAGGCACGGAGCCCAAACACCGCAGCTGTCGGGATTTCCGCGCATGTCCAGTTGTGATGCACGGGACAGTGGGCGCGCCACCAGATCCCAGTTCGCGAGATCCTGAGACGCATGGATCTGTACGCCAGGGTACCATTCGAATGTCGAGGTGGCGATGTAGTAGGTATCGCCCGCCCGACAGATCGAGGGGTCAGGATTAAAGCCACGAAGAATTGGATTCTGAATCATCGGCGCTCCCGCTTATGCAAGCAGTGCTTGGGCTGCGGTTGCGGACAGTGCCGCGGGGCGCTCGCACGTTGTTGTCATTTCGACAAAACGACCTTCTTCGCCTGACGTGAGAATGGCTGTCATCACATCAACGACGTGCAACGAAAACTCGAGTGAACAGCGATGCGGACGATCCTCTAGAATTGCTTGCGCCATATCGGCAAGGCCAGCTGCGCGATAGTTCGCATTTGGCCCATCATTCGCGACAGACAAAGGATGCTCCCAGCCGGGTACGTTTACGAACGTTTCTTTGTCCGTCATGCGCACCTCACCCCCAAAGAAATTAGGGTCCGGCACGTGCAGGGTTCCTGTCTCTCCGTAAAGCTCCATATTGGCATGACCGTGCTGCCAGACATCCCAGCTGGCGCAATAGGTCACTTGCGCGCCTGATTTGAACTGAAGAACCGCGTGAATAGTCGTTGGTGTTTCGACAGCGATTTTCTCACCGTTTCGAGGTTCACTTGTGATTGTGCGCTCGTCGGACCCTTTGGATGACATTGCGACGACGCGCTTTACTGGCCCCAGAAGCTGAACAAGGTTCGAGACGTAGTAAGGCCCCAGATCAAGAATTGGCCCGCCACCGGGCTTGAAGAAAAAGTCTGGGTTCGGGTGCCACATCTCCATGCCCGGGCTTTGCACAAAACACGTGCCCGAGGTAACTTTCCCAACAGCACCCGCATCGATCAGCGATCGAGCCAACTGATGCGCGCCGCCCATAAACGTGTCTGGAGCCGATCCAACACGCAGCCCTTTGGCATCCGCTAGAGCCTTTAGGCTTTGCCCCTCTTCAACGGTCAGGACAAATGGTTTTTCTGAATAAGCGTGCTTACCAGCCTTAAGAATGCGCGTTGAAACTTCGTGGTGTGCGTTTGGTACGGTCAGGTTAACGACAATATCTATGTCGTCTGAGGCCAAAAGCCGGTCCACGGTTTCTGCACGCAAGCCAAATTCTTCAGCCCGAGCTTTTGCAGCATCCATATTCATATCGGCGCAGGCGCGCATTTCGATACCTGCAAACATCGGGGCCAGTCGCATGTAAGCCGCCGAGATATTGCCGCAACCGATCACGCCTATTCCAAGTGTTTTGCTCATAATTGCCTCTTAATAAGTGCGGAAAGCTTCAATGGACCGCGTCGCAAAGCGGGTCACATCAGAAGGGTTGTCATGTTCTGCCACAAAAAGCGTCACGCCATGGGCCCTCAGCGCAGCGATCAATGCCGCCCAATCCATTGTACCTTGACCCACGTCAGCCCAGCCGTCCTCGTCTTCGCATTCACCCTCGGGAGCAATGTCCTTAACGTGTGCAGCGGTAATCCGCGCCCCGTGATCGGCAATCCATTGCATCGGATCATGACCGCCTCGGATGACCCAGGCGACGTCCATCTCCCACTCGATATCCGGCGCGTTTTCCAGCAGGATGTTCATCGGCAACGTACCGTCGGCCAAAGGCATGAACTCCCAATGGTGGTTGTGCCAACCGAACGCGAGGCCTGCATCCTGTACGCGCTTGCTTACATCGGACAAACGAGCAGCATAGGCAATCCAATCTGCACGCGTTGCCCCGTTTTGCAATTCTTGATCGGGGGCAGGACAAAAGATCTTTTGGATCCCGAGTGTCTTCGCCGCTGCGATCGAGATCACAAACTCATCCTCGCAGCTTGCCAATGGAAAGAAGTGACCGCTTGGCATAGTCAATCCATGCCGATCTAGCAGGTCTTTAAACTCCGCCGGGTTTTCATAAACCCCGCCAAAGCCTTCGACCTGCGTGTAGCCCAATTTAGCAATGCTTGCGATGACATCAGCCCAAGGCGTGAAGTTCCGTGCAGAATAGAGTTGGAACGAAAAACTCATAATTGTCTTCCTGTATACTTCGCCCCTATAGGCGTTCTTCGGTTGTTTTGCTGAAAATGTTCGCCAAAGCGGCAGAGAACCCGATGGTCAGTGGATCCCCTGTTCTGAGTTCGGCCTGTCCGTCCAGACGAACCCAGATTTGATGCTCTCCAACAAGCACGCGGGCCAATGTGTCCGATCCCAATGGCTCGACCAATTGCACTTTGCTTTCCAGTTTGATCGGACTGAGGGATGCTTCCTCACCACATTGAATATGCTCGGGACGAATACCAAACCACGCCGCACCGTTGTCTGCTGATGAAGTGCCAAATTCATATCCGGCGGTAGAAAAGTCGCCTGCCGAGCACGTGAAGCTGCCTTTGGAGAGGTCACCGCTAAAGAAGTTCATTGTTGGGGAACCGATGAACTCCGCTACATACTTATTTGCAGGGCGGCTGTAGATCTCATTGGGGGTTGCGAGTTGCAAAATCTTTCCCCCCTTCATAATCGCAATGCGGTCAGCCAAAGTCATAGCTTCGATCTGGTCATGGGTCACATAGATCATTGTGTTGTCGAGGGTCTGGTGCAGTTGCTTAATTTCAACTCTCAAATCTGCACGCAATTTCGCATCGAGGTTGGAAAGCGGCTCGTCGAATAGGAAGACATCAACGTCGCGCACCAGGGCTCGGCCAATCGCGACCCGTTGCCTTTGACCTCCCGACAGAGCGGCGGGTTTGCGTTTCAATAAAGGCTCGATTTGCAGAGTCTTCGCGGCACGTGCGACACGCTCAGCGATTTCCGCCTTCGGCACGCCCGCATTCCTCAAGCCAAACGAAAGATTCCCTTCGACACTCATTTGCGGATAAAGCGCATAGCTTTGGAACACCATGCCAATGCCGCGATCCGAGGGTTCTTCCCAGGTGACATTGCGACCACCGATGTGGATCTGACCATCGGTGACGTCCAATAGCCCAGCGATGCAGTTTAGCAATGTCGACTTGCCACAGCCAGATGACCCCAAGAGAACTAGAAACTCACCTTTGCCAATTTCAAGGTTGAGGTCTTTGAGCACTTCGACAGAGCCAAAACTTAGATGTAGGTTCTTGATTTCGATGCTGGGATCCTGATGCACGGGCTTAGCCTGTTTCATCAAATCAGGGTCGAGCTCGATACCATTCGTTGTTGTTTTTCCCATGACTTATCCTTTCACGGCACCGGCGGCGATACCGCGGACAAACAGTTTTCCAGAGACGAAGTAGATCACCAGCGGCACCAGACCCGTCAGCAAAGTCGCGGCCATATTTACGTTGTATTCTTTGACGCCTTGGACCGAATTCACGATGTTGTTTAGTTGTACTGTCATCGGGTAGATTTCAGGCTTGGTGTAGATTACGCCGAACAAGAAGTCGTTCCAGATGCCAGTGACTTGAAGGATGATCGCAACAACAAAGATCGGTAGCGACATCGGCAGCATGACCTGAAAGTAGATCCGCCAGAACCCTGCCCCATCGACGCGCGCAGCTTTGAACAGCTCTTCAGGAACGGAAGCGAAGTAGTTGCGGAACAAGAGCGTCAGTATCGGCATACCAAAGATCGAGTGAACAATCACAAGCCCCCCGAGCGTTCCCATCAGACGAAAGTTGGTACCTGTTGCCGCTGCGATGACATCGCCAGTTTCACGAAGTAGGATAACGATTGGATAAATCATCACCTGATATGGAATGAAGGCTCCAAAGATCAGAATAGTGAAGAACACTTCAGACCCTTTGAACTTCCAATTCGCTAGTGCATAGCCGTTCACCGAAGCGATGATGATCGAGATAATCACCGACGGAACCATGATACGTACAGAGTTCCAGAAACCGCGCGACAAACCTTCACAATTGATGCCGGTGCAGGCCTGTGACCAGGCTTTCACCCAAGGCTCAAATGTAACCTCCACAGGCAAGGCGAATACGTTGCCCAGACGGATCTCTGGCATGCCTTTCAAAGACGTGACGATCATGACGTAGAGCGGAAGCAGATAATAAACTGAAGCCACAAACAAGGTGCTGTAGAGCATGATGTTGGCGGGCGACAACCGCTTGCGTGGCTTTGGGCCGCGTGGACCCTCGAGGCGTGTCGACGGATTAATCACGACGTTTTCCTCCGAATTCCAGATATGCCCATGGGATGAGAACAATGAGCACGCTGACGAGCATCATCGTCGAGGCTGCGAAGCCCTGACCGAGGTTCTGTGACTGGAACATTTTTTCGATAACGTATTTGGCAGGCACTTCCGAGGCGATGCCCGGACCACCCGATGTTTGGGCCACCACAAGATCGTAAACTTTGATGATACCCGAGGCGATTAGGACCAAAGCGGTCACAAAAATCGGGCGCATCATAGGAATAATCACCACCAGATAGGTCTTCCAGGTCGCGATGCCATCGACGCGCGTGGCCTTCCATATGTCCTCATCAATGCCACGCAGACCCGCGAGCATTATCACCATAATAAAGCCCGAGCCCTGCCAGATCCCTGCAATCAGAATGCCATAGATCACGATGTCCGGGTTGTTCAGAGGGTCAAAAGCAAACCCGCTCCACCCCAGTTTCTGCACGACAGATTGAATGCCGAACTGAGGGTTCAAGATCCACTGCCACACAAGGCCTGTTACGATAAAGCTCAGCGCGAAAGGATAGAGGAAAATCGTGCGAAATACTGCTTCCCCTCGAATTTTGCGATCCAAGAGAGCCGCCAGTGTAAAGCCGATCACAAGGCTAAGGATCATCGAACAGATCCCATAGATTGCCAAGTTCTCAATCGAAACCAACCAGCGCCGCGTGCTCCACAGACGTTCATATTGATCCAAACCCACCCATTTGTCAGGCGCGGGCAGCAGGCGGGATCGGGTAAAGGAGTGATAGATCGTCCAGACCGTACAGCCGATAAAAACCACCAGGGCAGTGAACACCATAGGGATGGATGCGATCTTCGCTGTCATGTTTTTGAACATGCGGTTGGGCGGCTTTCGCGAACTTCTGTCCTGTCGCACGGACGCATTCTCGGTGATCGACATGAAAATTACCTACGTATTGAAGCGACCACACATTGGCGGTCAGCGCGGGTTCAGCTCCGAAAAGCTGAACCCAACGGTGGATTAGTCAGCGTCTGCAATGATCGCCGCGAAACGCTCTTGCGCGTCAGCCGCGGAGTATGACGGATCATTCCAAAACTCGACCATCAGGTCTTCGATCTGACCTGAGGTGTCCGGAGACAACGTCTGATCGCCACTTGGGAGGATGGCGCCGGAGGCCAAGATCTCGAGACCCTTCTGCATACAGTCGTTCGCTGCAGACAGATCGACGTCGCCACGCACTGGCAGCGAGCCTTTTTTCAGGTTGAAGGAAACCTGAACTTCAGGAGAAAGAAGCAGTGCAGCCAGCTCTTTCTGAGCGGCCTCGATGTCTGCGTCGTTCTGTTTCGGGAAGTAGAACGCGTCACCGCCGGTTGAGATGATCTCATTCACACCCAAGCCTGGCAAACAGGTGTAGTCTACGCCTGCGGTCTGTTCTGCAACGGCGAATTCACCTTGCGCCCAGTCACCCATAATCTGACCACCTGCTTGGCCGGTAATGACGAGGTTGGTCGCTTGGTTCCAGTCCTGAACGTTTGAGTTTGCAGCAAATGTCCGCGCGTTGGCGGCTGCTTCAAATACGCGTGCATAGTCCGCGCCACCTGCAACTGCAGCATCTTTGTCAACGTTGACGGCTGTCCAGGCATCAATGCCTGCGATTGCGATCGCCATCACGCCAAAGGCACCTGAGGACTGCCAAGGCTGTTGGCCCATCGCCAGTGGGATCTTGCCAGCAGCTTCAAGCGCGGGCGCTGCAGCGACAAACTCGTCCCAATTGCTTGGTACGTCGACCCCTGCGTCAGCGTAGGCTTTGTGGCTCAGCCAAATCCATTGCCAGGAGTGAATATTCACAGGCGCGCAATAAACGCGACCATCCACGGTACAACTGTCCAGCAGTGAAGACGGGTTTACGATATCTTTCCATCCCTCAGCTTCGGCAACATCGGTGAGGTCGAGAAGCAATCCTGCTTCGATCAACTCTTCTGCCTGACGGCCATGGTTCAGCTGAGTGGCATGCATTGGGTCACCGCCGAGAATACGGCTGATGATGATTGGCCGCGCCGTACCGCCGGAGCCAGCGATCGCACCATCCACCCAATTGTGCTCCGTCTTTTCGTTCAGCGCCTTAGCGAATTCAGACACCGCAGCGGCTTCACCGCCGGACGTCCACCAATGAGTAACTTCGAGATCAGCAGCTGTCACAGCGGTCGCTGCGCACAGTGCTGTTGTTCCCACCAGAATGTTCCGGATTATGTTCATTTTTTCCTCCCTTTTCGGACCCACGGGTCCAGCGCTCAATTTAGAGCGCAACACTTTGTAATCGATTACATGGCAAAACAAACGATTGCTTGTAATCGATTACAAAAATAATCTAACTGGTAGCCCCTATGTCAACACTATAATAATTTGGTCGTGAAAATAAGTTATGAAGGCTTTGAGCATTGGATAGAAAAGCGGTTACAGTACAAGACGTTGCAAGAGTTGCTGGCGTATCTACTGCGACAGTGAGTCGAGCGCTTTCAGACCCAAATAAAGTCAGTGAAGATGCCCGTACCGCTGTCAAAAACGCCATTTCAGCAACCGGATACAGACTAAATAAAGCTGCAAGAAACCTGCGAAAGCAGCAAGCAGGTGCTGTACTGATTCTCGTGCCGAATCTCGGAAACCCATTCTTTTCGCAAATTCTTCAGGGAATCTCGGCCGTATTTTCAGAGACAGAGTTCTCGATTTTGGTATCCGACACATCTGATCCATCGGAACGTGATCTGAATCTTGTCGACTACTTCCTCGACCGCCGGATCGATGGTTTGATTTCTCTGGATGGCGCCCTTTCGATTTCCGAACTGGAATTGTTCAAGCATCACTCCGTCGACGACAGGATTGTATTTGCCTGTGAATGGAGCCCTCTCGTCGACTTCCCTTCGGTTCGAAGCAACAATGCTATGGGTGCGAAGTTGGCAATCCAGCACTTATACGACCTCGGCCATCGAAAGATCGCACACATCACAGGACCAGAAGGCAACGTTCTAACGCGCGAGCGCCGCGAGGGAATGCTTCAGGCCCGGCAAAAGTTGAACCTCCCAACCTGTGCAGAATGGATAATACGAGGTGATTTCTCGCTGAACTCTGGCTTCCTCGCGGCACAAGAAATTGCAGGAATGGACGATCGTCCAACAGCCGTTTTTTGCGCCTCTGACATGGTGGCAATCGGGCTTATTTCTGGCCTAAAGCGTGAAGGTATCTCAGTACCTAACGACATTTCTGTGGTTGGCTTTGACGATATTGAAATCGCAGAGTTTTGTGATCCGCCGCTGACTACGATCAAGCAAAATCGGGTAGGACTTGGACGCGCCGCAGCAGAGCAATTACTTTCACAAATGGGCGCGCGTGTCGGCAAACCAGACAGAATCTTGCAGCTGGACGTTCAAATACAGACACGCGAAAGTACCGCGGTATTAGCACCATCACCAGTCGACTGACGACGTTTAGACATCTCAAATTGCCTCAGAAAATTTTGGTCGACCCGCACTCAAATTGACTCGGTCCACCCATAGCACTTTGCCATCACTCATTTGTCGACAGGATACTTGCGCTCGATGAGCTCGACTTGGCGCTGTGTCAATAATCTTGGATTTAACCCCCTTGCCAATACCGCTAGTTTCGCGGTTTCCTTTAGCTCTTCATAGGCATAGGCCGCTTTCTGGAGTGAGGTGTCCCTCCGACAATTATACCTCCACATTTGCCAATTAGAGTCGGCACCACCGAAAGTGTACGCGCTATTCAATCAGAATTCTAAAAGCCTTAAATCTGTGAAACCTTTGATTGCGAGGCAGTTCCAGTTAAGCCTCCCCAGCTCTAGGACATCACCGCAAAGTTCATAAAGCATCAAATTCCAAACTTACTACCGACGAACAGAGTCCACGTAGGACAAAAGCACATCACGAAATTCTCGCAAAGCGCGATGAGACAACCTTGATCGTTTGCTCAGCTAAAAAATTTGATTCATATACTAAACGGGCGTATTCTGTTGAAAAACTCACCCTTGATCGAGGCCGAAGTCACTGATTCAATTTCCATATTGAACGGGGGATTGAGTGATGATGGGACCGAGACAAGAAGCGCAGGCGGCTTTGTTTTAC
>NZ_JBBGAZ010000005.1:0-252849 GCF_037478305.1 Cognatishimia coralii | reverse complement strand
CCTACTCCCGCAACCAGGTCGAATAAAAAATACACAACACCTTCAGAATACAAGTGATCATCCAGATCAATCGATTAACGGCGTAACCTCCGCAGGCTCACACCCTCAAGGTCGAAGGGCCAAAGCCTGCGCACAAAACCAAAAATTACCATCTAAGTAAAACGATAAGTGACGCTAAACCAAGGCAGCACCGCACGCTATCGATCGCCTACCCAACTATCAACTGCTTCAACTGTAACGCCTCGTGCTCAAGTTCCGTTAGGCGGAAGTTCACAACATCCCCAATTGTGACCATGCCTTTCAGTTTTCCATTCGCAAGAACCGGCATGTGGCGGAAGCGACCGGCGGTCATTCGCTTTAGAACAGACACCAAGGCTTCATCAGGCCCACAGGTTTCCACTTTAGATGTCATCACATCGTTGACTGATTGCGGCAGGGTCTGACCCGGCGTATCCGCCAGTTTGCGCACGATATCGCGTTCCGACAGGATCCCGCAGAGATCTCCAGCATCATCCGTGACGATCAGCGCACCAATCCGTTTGTCGCGCAGAACCTGCACGGCCTCTCCGAGAGTTGCCGATGGTTTGATCGAGAACACATCCTCACCCTTGCCTTTCAAAATCTGCGCAACGCTCGCCGCATTGCTTTGCACATTGGTGGCGGCAGATTGGCTTTGCGTCTTGGATTTGGACTGATCTTTGCGCATAGGGGCCTGGTAGGATGCTGGCATAGGGTAAGATACTCTTCGCAATGGTTGTTATTCACTTGGACCTCAAGCATAACCCAAGTTCCCAAAATGCGGAGAGAAAATTGCTTACAGTTCAGCTGACCCCGGCCATCGCCACGGTGATCTTCGTTTTGGCTTGTTTGTCAGGATACCAATATCGACGTGTCTGGAAGGCCGAAGGGCCGCGCTGGCAGCTATGGATTTTTGGGGTCTTTACGGCTGCAGCGCTTTTGTTTCTTGCGTTTACGCCGCTTCAAACAGGCACCTAAGCGCCGTCAGCGTCCAGACCCGCGCGTTCCATCATTTTGCGGGCACGTGGGCAAGCCAGACGTTCACGCAGCGGGCTATTCGGATCGATCTCTTTGTTGCAGACGAGGCATTGGTCCGCGTCCGCAATGGCATTCAGGCCGCCGCAGCTGCCTTTGATGCGCTTGTTCATCAGAATCACACCAAGCGACATGCCCAGCGTGATCAGGATCAAAAGTACAAAAGTGAGAAGGAAGGTTTCCATTCTACTTGCGTCCTTTGCGCGTGCTTAGGCGGTCAGAGCCTTGAAGCTGTCGCTTGCTTCGGTCTTGAACCGCAATTCCGTCGAAGATGGGTCACGCTCCACGAAGAGAACCGCCAAGTCGTGCGCTTTTGCGATCTCAAGACCCTTCTCACGACCCAATATAAGCATTGCTGTCGCCCATGCATCAGCCAGCATGGCATTTTCTGCCAAAACTGTTGCGGATGCGGTTTTGTGCGTGATCGGACGGCCGGTCACTGGATCGATCAGGTGGGAGAAACGCTCGCCGTCCTGCTCGAAATAGTTGCGATAGTCACCAGAGGAGGCGAGGCCGTAGCCAGAGACGCCAACAACATCCAGAACTCCGCCGGACAGAGCCGCCGGTTTCTCGATGCCGATCTGCCAAGGGGTGCCGGCTGGGTTCATGCCGGAGGCATACAGGTCGCCGCCGATCTCAACCATATAGTCGGTGATACCGAGGCTCTCGAGCGCACGACCCACTTGGTCTGCGCCATAGCCCTTGCCGATTGCGGACAGGTAAACCTGCGCGTCAGAGCGGCGTTTCTGCAGCGTATTTGCGCCAACGTTCAGGGTCGCACCGTGACCGGAACGTGCCTGAGCGGCCGCGATCTCGGCATCAGATGCCATGTGTTTCGCGCCATTTGCGCCAAAGCCCCAGAGCTCGATCAGCGGCCCCATCGTGGTATCAAAGCGACCTTCGCTTGCGACATGCACGTCTTCGGCGGCGCGCATAACTTTCGCGAGATCCGCAGAAATACCCATGGAACCAAGGTCAGTTTTGGCATTGAAGCGTGAAATTTCCGAGGTCGAGTCCCAGTTCGACATCTGTTTGTTCACCAGCGCCAAGGCCGATTCGATCTGTGCTTTCGCCTCTGCTTCATTGACCTTACGGGTCGGATCGACCGCCACGACGTTATAGCTCGTACCCATGGTAAGGCCCGAGAAATCAAGGGTTTTTGCACCAGGTTTGCAGGCAGCCAAAGCTACGGACATGAGGATAAAAGAGCGGCGGGATAACGCGGTCATATCGGTCAAGAAAGCACTTCCTTATATGGGACAACGAAGCCAAAACGGTGTGTCGGGACGGCTTTTCAACGACATTCATGCCCTTTACAACTGAAAAAGTTAAGTCAGAGACATAATTTTCTGCTTTCAACCAGAGCCCGCATGTCGCATATGCCTGTCAAATTCTGTTAGAGGTTCGAACTTTGAAGCGCTTTAAGCTCAGAAAAGGTCTGGACGTGCCCATCCTTGGCGCACCAAGCCCAGACATTCAGGTTGCTCCCCAAAGCAGCACAGTTGGACTCCTTGGTGATGACTACATTGGCCTCAAGCCACGTATCCTCGTTGCCGAAGGAGATGTGGTCGGCGTCGGTGCCCCTATTCTTCATGACAAAGATCTGCCTGAGGTGAACGTCGTTTCCCCGGTCGCGGGTCGCGTGAAAGCGATCAATCGCGGGGCGCGTCGTAAGCTGATCAGCGTTGAAATCGAAGTTCAGGATGGCGCGGCAGACCCCGTCGATTTCTCGAAGGTTGGCGACATCTCAACCGCCGAAGGCCTAACCGAACGTCTATGTACAGCCGGTCTCTGGACCTCCTTCCGCGCGCGCCCCTATTCGAAAGTGCCCTCCCCGGCGACGCGTCCGGCGGCGATTTTCGTCACCGCAATGGACAGCGAACCTCTGGCCGCGGATGCAGCGCAGATCATTGGCGAGGCGGCGGATGCCTTCACCAAAGGTCTTGAGGCAATCACCGCTTTGACCGACGGCGCGACCTTCCTTTGCTTTGAAGATGGCGCGTCAGTCCCAGGCGGCGATATCGCAGGTGTCGAGGCTGCGGCTTTTTCTGGCCCGCACCCGGCAGGCCTTGCTGGCACGCATATCCATTTCCTGCACAAGCTTGATCCGGAAAATCCTGTTTGGACCATCGGCTATCAGGACGTGATTGCCATCGGCCAATTGCTGATCACTGGCAACTACGACGGAACGCGCGTGATTTCACTGGCCGGTCCGGTCTGTGCGAACCCTCGTCTGGTGCGCACTGTCGCCGGTGCCTCCATGGTGGAAGTTGCGGGCAATGATCTGCCAGACATACCAGTGCGCATGATCTCGGGCTCTGTTCTCAGCGGTCGCGCGGGCGAGGGGCCCAGCGCCTATCTGGGTCGTTACGCGCGTCAGATCACCCTGATCGAAGAAGACAAGAAACAGATCCCAATGGGCTGGATCCGTCCGATGTTCGCGAAATACGCGGTGCAGCCGGTGCTTGGGTCGGCGCTGTCGGGTCGCAAGTTCCCGCTGACCAGCAACCTGAATGGGGGTCGCCGCGCGATGGTGCCTCTGGGCACATTCGAAGCGCTGATGCCGCAGGACTTCCTGCCGACACAGTTGTTGCGGGCGATGTTGGTGATGGACACCGATCAGGCGCAACTCTTGGGTGCGATGGAGCTTGACGAAGAAGACCTTGGTCTCGTCGGCTTTGCCTGCCCTGCGAAATATGAATACGGGCTGGCGCTGCGCGACTGTCTGACTAAGATCGAGAAAGAGGGGTAAACCGTGGGTCTACGTAACTTCTTTGATCGGATCGAGCCGAACTTTGAAAAGGGCGGCAAATGGGAGAAGTATTTCCCCATTTACGAGATGGTCGAAAGCTTCCTCTATACGCCAAAGACGGTGACAACAGTCGCGCCACATGCGCGTTCCTACATCGATATGAAGCGGATCATGACCTATGTGGTCATGGCGACGATCCCTTGTATCTTGATGGCGCTTTACAATACAGGCTACCAGACGAACCTCGCGATTGCAGAGTTTGGCGCGTCCGGCTGGCGCGCGGCGATTATCGAGACGCTGGGCATCGGCTTTAACGCTGCAAACCCGCTGGCGAATATGCTGCACGGGCTTCTCTACTTCCTGCCGATCTACATCGTGACGCTGGTTGCGGGTGGTATTTTCGAAGTGATCTTCGCGACTGTGCGCAAGCACGAAGTCAACGAAGGTTTCCTCGTGTCTTCAATGCTTTATGCGCTGATTGTTCCGGCGACGACGCCTCTGTGGCAGGTGGCTTTGGGTATCATCTTTGGTGTGGTGATCGGCAAAGAAGTCTTTGGCGGCACAGGCAAAAACTTCTTGAACCCTGCTTTGACAGGCCGTGCCTTCCTGTATTTCGCCTATCCAGCGCAGCTGTCGGGCGACTCTGTCTGGGTTCCGGTCGATGGTTTCACCGGCGCGACCGCATTGGCGGTGTCTGCCTCTGAAGGCTACGAAGCGCTGGCCGCGCGGGGCATGGACTGGTGGTCCAGCTTCTATGGCTTTGTGCCGGGCTCGATGGGCGAAACATCGACGCTGGCCTGTATCCTTGGTCTGATCTTCCTTTTGGCGACACGCATTGCGAACTACCGTATGGTTGTGGGCTGTCTGGCGGGCATGATCGGTTTCTCGCTGCTACTCAACTGGATCGGCTCTGACACCAACCCAATGTTCGCGATGCCTTGGTATTGGCACCTCGTGCTGGGCGGCTATGCCTTTGGTCTGGTCTTTATGGTCACCGAGCCGGTGTCCGGCGCGCACACCAATATGGGCCGCTATATCTATGGCGCTTTGATCGGCTTCATGGTTGTCATGATCCGCGTCATCAACCCGGCCTTCCCAGAAGGCATGATGCTCGCGATCCTCTTTGGCAACGTATTCGCGCCGCTGATCGACTATTTCGTCGTCCAAGCCAACATCAAGCGGAGGGCACGTCGCAATGTCTGAAGACCAAAAGCCTAAGGGCGCGATTGGCCGCTTCCTCGCTTTGCCGCCGGATTCCGT
Organism: Cognatishimia coralii; assembly: GCF_037478305.1. Classification (NCBI taxonomy): domain Bacteria; kingdom Pseudomonadati; phylum Pseudomonadota; class Alphaproteobacteria; order Rhodobacterales; family Paracoccaceae; genus Cognatishimia; species Cognatishimia coralii. The sequence goes on along the minus strand of NZ_JBBGAZ010000005.1, from coordinate 247,784 downwards.
GCCAAAGACGATCTTTATCGCGGTGTCGGTCTGTCTGGTTGCCTCGATGATCGTATCCGCTGCCGCCGTGGCCCTGCGCCCGACGCAGGCCGTGAACGCTCTGAAAGACAAGCAGATCAACATTCTGCAGGTCGCGGGGATCTATGACCCGAACAAAGACGTGCTGGAATCCTTCGCAGCCTTTGAGCCGCAGATCCTGGAACTGGCAACCGGAGAGTTCACCGACCAGTTTGACGTCGCAACATTCGACGACCGCGACGCGGCCGACGATCCGGCGACTTCGGTTGCGCTGGACGACGACCCAGCGGGCATCGGCCGTCAGGGCAAATTCGTGACTGTTTATCTGCTGCGCGATGACGCGGGCGAGATCGACAAGGTGATCCTGCCGCTGCACGGCTATGGCCTGTGGTCCACGCTCTATGGCTTTATTGCTCTGGAAGAGAACGGCAACGACATCTTTGGTCTGCAGTTCTATGAACACGCCGAGACCCCGGGTCTGGGTGCAGAGGTCGACAACCCACGTTGGAAAGCCTTGTGGAACGGTAAGAAACTGGCCGACGAGAACGGTGAGCTGCAGATCAGCGTGACCAAAGCGGTGCCCGCCGCCGGCGCTGACTATCACATCGATGCTCTGGCCGGTGCGACGCTGACCACCGTTGGGGTGCACAACCTTGTGAACTTCTGGATGGGCGAAACAGGGTATCAACCTTTCCTAGACAACCTCAAAGCAGGGGGCATCTAATGGCGCATAAACGCAGAGAAATGCTGATCGACCCGTTGGTCGACAACAACCCGATCACGCTTCAGGTTCTGGGGATTTGTTCCGCCCTCGCGGTGACGTCCTCGCTGCAGGTGGCTTTCGTGATGTCCATCGCGGTGACCTTTGTGACGGCGTTTTCGTCTATGTTCATCTCGATGATCCGCAACCAAATTCCGGGGTCCATTCGGATCATCGTGCAGATGGTCGTGATCGCCTCCCTCGTTATTCTGGTGGACCAGATGCTCAAGGCCTTCGCCTTTGAGATCTCGAAAACCCTGTCGGTTTTCGTTGGCCTCATCATCACCAACTGTATCGTGATGGGCCGCGCCGAAGCTTTCGCCATGAAGAACCCGCCGATTGACAGTTTCATCGACGGCGTTGGCAACGGACTGGGTTATGGCCTGATCCTGATGCTGGTCGGCGTAATCCGCGAACTCTTTGGTTCTGGTAACCTCTTTGGCGTGACCATTCTGGAAACCGTGAACAACGGTGGCTGGTATGTGCCAAACGGCCTGCTGCTTCTGCCGCCGTCCGCGTTCTTTATCATCGGTCTGATTATCTGGGCCTTCCGCGCATGGAAGCCTGAGCAGGTCGAAGAGCGTGAATATAAAATCCAAACGGTGGAGGCCCACTGATGGAAGCCTATCTCTCTCTCGCCGTCAAAGCGATCTTTGTTGAGAACCTCGCGCTCTCGTTCTTCTTGGGCATGTGTACCTTTATCGCGGTATCCAAAAAGATCTCGACAGCCATCGGTCTGGGCATTTCCGTGATGATCGTTCAGGCGATCACCGTGCCGGCCAATAACCTGATCCTGACGCATCTGCTGTCGCCCGGCGCATTGGCTTGGGCCGGTTTCCCGGACGTAGACCTGACCTTCCTCGGCCTGATCTCTTACATCGGAGTGATCGCGGCTTTGGTTCAGATCCTTGAGATGGTTTTGGATAAATACTTCCCGCCGCTCTACAACGCGCTGGGTGTCTTCCTGCCACTGATCACAGTGAACTGTGCGATCCTGGGTGGCTCTTTGTTCATGGTCGAGCGGGGCTATAACTTTGGGGAATCCGTGACCTACGGCTTGTCCTCTGGCTTTGGCTGGGCGCTGGCGATCACCGCAATGGCGGGTGTGCGCGAAAAGCTGAAGTATTCCGACATTCCAGACGGTCTGCAGGGCCTTGGCATCACCTTCATCACCGCAGGTCTGATGGCGATGGCCTTCATGTCCTTCTCTGGCGTCAAACTGTAAGGAAATCTGATCATGGCAACATTTGGCCTCGGCATTTTTCTCTTTACCCTCATCGTTCTGGCGCTGGTGACGATCATTCTGGCCGCGCGCTCGCGGCTGGTGTCCTCGGGCAACGTCAACATCACCATCAACGGCGAAAAGACCATTTCGGTTCCGGCTGGCGGCAAGCTTTTGCAGACGCTCGCAGAACAGAAACTCTTCGTGCCGTCTGCCTGTGGCGGCGGCGGGACCTGCGCGCAATGTCGTGTGAAAATCCACTCTGGCGGCGGGTCTATTCTGCCGACCGAGGAAGGCCACATCACCAAGCGTGAAGCGGCTTGTGGCGACCGTCTGTCCTGTCAGGTGGCGGTCAAGCAAGACATGGAAGTCGAAGTCCCCGAAGAGGTCTTTGGCGTCAAGAAATGGGAATGCATCGTTAAGTCTAACGACAACGTGGCGACCTTTATTAAGAACCTGGTTCTGGAATTGCCCGAAGGCGAAGACGTGAACTTCCGTGCCGGTGGCTATATTCAGATCGAGGCCCCTGCGCACCAGCTCAAGTACACTGATTTCGACATCGGCGAAGAGTACCGCGAGGACTGGGACAAGTTTAACCTGTGGCAGTATGACTCCACCGTGGCCGAACCGATTGAGCGCGCCTATTCCATGGCGAACTATCCGGACGAAAAAGGCCTAATCATGCTGAACGTGCGTGTGGCCAGCCCACCTCCGGGGTCGACCGGCATTCCTGCGGGTCAAATGTCGTCCTTCATCTTTAACCTCAAGCCTGGTGACAAGGTGACGATCTCTGGTCCGTTCGGTGAATTCTTTGCCCGCGAGACGCAAAAAGAGATGGTGTTTGTCGGGGGTGGTGCCGGTATGGCGCCGATGCGCAGCCACATCTTCGATCAGCTCAAGCGTCTTGAGAACCGCGACCGCAAGATCACCTTCTGGTACGGCGCGCGTTCCAAGAAAGAGATGTTCTTTGTCGAGGACTTCGACCAGCTGGCCGAAGAGTTTGACAACTTTGAATGGCACGTGGCGCTGTCGGATGCTCTGCCAGAGGACGATTGGGGCGGCTTGACCGGATTTATCCACAACGTTCTGCACGACGAATACCTCAAGGACCACCCGAACCCAGAGGACTGCGAATACTATATGTGTGGCCCGCCCATCATGAACCAATCCGTGATCAATATGCTCTTGGAATTGGGTGTGGATCGCGAAGACATCATGCTGGATGACTTCGGCGGTTAAGCCGGATACAGCGACAAAATCACAACCGCGAGGAACGTAAGTTTCTCGCGGTTTTTTTGTTGCCAAATGGCGGGATCAAACAAACAGAGAAAGCGCGCACGCGCCCCCAAGACGGATCAAATCCGCGAACGATTTCGATGTCTTGGGGAGGAAGTGGTGAGCCGTATAGGATTCGAACCTATGACCCACTGATTAAAAGTTAAAGTACTTAGCTTTTCTAGTTTTGGCTCGTGTCGCATATTTTGGCATAAAAATAATAAAAAACAGTGATTTAAGTCACATCTTGCTTTCATGTCTTGCAAAAGGCGTGGCTTCCATGTGGCTTCCAGGCTAAGTTGGTGGCTACTCGGTGGCTTCCAAAAACTAGACGAATTGGCAAAAAATGCAGGCGAAAATCACTAAAACCTTGGTTGACAAAACGGAAGCATCGACACGTGAAGTATGGGTCTGGGACACTGAAATACGAGGGTTTGGATTACGTGTTCGGCCGACTGGACGCAAAAGCTATGTTGTAGAGTATCGCCCAGGCGCGGGTGGTCGAAACGCTCCTAAACGTCGCTATACAATCGGAACACATGGTTCACCTTGGACGCCAACTGCAGCTAGGAAACGAGCGATTGAGGTTCTGGCAGAGGTCGTAAAAGGAAATGATCCAAGTGCAGATCGCCAGTCATCGCGAAATGACGATGCCGAAACGGTTGCACATTTCATAGGTCACTTCATTGAACGCTATGCAAAGCATCACCAAAAGAGTTGGCGAGAGACCGAGCGCACTTTGCAGAAAGATGTAGCCCCACGCATTGGAAAGAAGCGCTTGTTGGATGTCACGAAACGGGATGTAGCTGTTTTAATTGATGCGATGACCGAACGAGCACCCGTGGGAGCGCAGAGAACATTTTCACATACACGGCGTTTTTTTAATTGGTGTGTTGAACAAGGTTTTCTTCAATCGAACCCTTGTGCTGGAATGAAGCCACCTGCGGGTACCAGCGTTCGAGAAAGAGTTCTAAGCGACTCGGAAGTCGCAGCAATTTGGTCGGCAACTGGATCACTACCCCTTCTGTGGGAATGTGCCTTTAGAGTTCTATTGCTGACAGCTCAGCGGAAAAATGAAGTGCTTAGTATGGAGTGGTCAGAGATTGATCGAAACATGCGGCTGTGGAAAATCCCCGGCGAAAAAACCAAAAACGGTAGAGCACATGAAGTACCGCTTTCAGAATTACTATTCGAAGTTTTGGGCAAAATCCCCAGAATAGGGGACTCAAGGTATGTATTTACCACAAACGGGAAAACCCCATTGGCGTCGCAATCGAAAATCAAAAGGCGCTTAGACGCCCTATCGTCGTCCATTCATTCCCAGCACAACGACCACGAAGAAAACAACCAGCCAATTCCGCATTGGACGATTCATGATCTTCGTAGAACGGCTACAACGGGTATGGCGCGATTGGGCATTGCACCTCACGTGGCCGACGCACTGCTGAACCACAAATCGGGCTCACTCAGTGGTGTTGCGGCAGTCTACAACCGATATGGATATCTCGATGAAAGGCGTAGGGCGCTGAAAATGTGGGAAGAACACGTGATTTCACTCTAGCCGTTCGGGCGCACCATCGTGTAGAACACCTTTGCACCTGTGGTCGACACACGCACATGCAGGCCGTTTACTTTCTGGTCGCGCACCTCGTAACGTTTTGTGGTCGCCGGCGTCATCGCATCGAGTGATTTGGTTGTCAGCATCTGTTTCATGCAGACATCGTAAGACACCCAGAATCCGTGTGTCAGGGTGTGGTTTTGAGAAGGTCTGCAACATTTCTGTCGAGGACAAGAAGCTCTGGGATGCTAGAGGCCAAGTTTTTTAACAAATATGTCTTCGAATATGCCTTGTATCAGTTTTGACTTGTCTGCCACTTGGTTGCATTCCCAGATTTCTTCGTCACCGAACCGACCTGCACGCTTCTCCCCCGTCGAAGTGTAGGCGTGCAAAGCATCATCAACAAAGATCATTTCCCTGAACCGGATTTCGTCATCAGAAAAACGATCAAAATCGTATCGCGTTCCGAAATCAGGTTTGCCACCGGTTAGTTGAAGCGAAACCGTGCCATACAGGTCGTCTCTTGAATGCACATCTTCCGGGCGAAAATTGTGACGCCGAAAGAAGAAAATAGTCCTGAAAAAAGCCTCTCCCTCCGAAAACCAAGTTTGCTTAAGGAGCCACGTATTTGACGATTTCCCAGTTTCGCTTATCTCTCTCCATTTCTTAAAATCGACAACCTCAAACTTCTCCGAGCGGATGTGAAGCACATCCGACGAGGAGTTCAGTTCCTCGCTAGTTGCAACGACTTGATCTGCAAAGTTCTGCATCCTTTGCTTCCAAACAATATACTGTTTGTGCAAACCTCCAGTTTTCTTGTCCGTTGCTCGTCTGGCGAGTGAGGAGATGAAATCCCCTCTTGACTGCACTTCGTCCAAAATGGACTTAACTCTAGATAGAATTTTAAGTTCGAATTCGCAGATCATCTGACATAGAGGATTCCAGTCCCCTTCATCTGCTTTCTCCAGCGCATCATAGTAGTCATCCCTACGTGAAGATGGAATTCCAGTTGGGTAAAGCCCATCGGTCAAGAGTGAAAAATCTTGAAGAAGGCGACCGGTACGACCGTTTCCGTCTTCAAACGGGTGTATCCTCGTAAATGTAGCGTGAAGCCATGCCGCGCGGAGCACTGGATAAACAGCCTCTAGCTGGTTGTACGTCGAACACATTTCACCAATGAGTCGAGGAACTTCGTTCGGGGATGGCGGTTGAAATGCTGCGCCCGTGATCTCCACTTCCTTCTCGCGAAACGTACCGGCGGCGTCTAAAATTCCGTTTTGGAGGTATTGGTTGATTTCACGAACGATATTGGCCGTCAGCGGATGCTTGTCTTTCGCTAGATCAAAGACCAGTTCATCTGCCTTGAGCGCATTGAAAATCTCAGCCTCGGCTTTGGAGCTGTTCTCGGTGAGAGTCATTGCATCCATCATCAAGAGGGTTTGCCTCCGAGAAATTGAAATCCCCTCAATGTTTAAGCTCGCCGTAATTCTGTCCGGTAGAAACTCCTTGCCGAGACGAGCATCGACCTCCGCACCGAAGGGTCGGTTCTGATCAAGTTCCTTAACAGTTTGCGCGACTTCTTCAATTAGGTTGAGCGTTTCTGGCGCTAGGTTGGCGGCTCTTGGGTCTAAGATTTCCACGCGTAAATTCCAATTCGATTGAAGTGCTTGGCCGTTTCGTCGGCGACACCTAGCAATGGTTGTTTAAGAGGAAACGTACACCTCTGGGAACTGAAATGACAATGGTTGGCTGGGTGCCCTATGTCATGGTTCGACTTTGTCCGAAGGGGCGTATGTAGTCGAACTGTTCAGCTTTTGCGTTTCGCAATCTTCGCCTTACCCTTGCAATACGTGTAAATCCCCTAAGCTACGGCTAAAACTGCAAGTGCGGTACCTGTAAAGCTCTCAAGCTAACCCAAATGGCTTTCCAGTTCTCTTGCTTCACGGGCTCCCGCTGAGGTTTGAGAATGTGCGTTGGTCACAACTGTCTCCGTTTTTTTAAAGCGTACTCAAAAATCTGAATCTGACCCAAAAGTACGTTAAAAAGACCGACATCTATAGCGTACTGTTTTTAATATGTTTAGCAGATTGATTTTTGTAGATTTCCGCAAGTGCTTCGTTTGGAAGGCACTCCCAAATGTAGGTGGGCATGGTTTCTAAAACCTCTTGATCAGTTTCATTTTCGACGTGAATGTCGTGTGCCTCGTTCAGCGCTTGGTCAAGATGCGCTGTGAGCGCAGCCGCCGCGACTACATATCTGTCATGCGCAATGTCGGCATTTTCGCCAATTGTCATCGCGTCGCTGCGGATACGATTGAGAGTTTCTGGCAAACTCATTTCAACGAAGTCAGAAGTAAAATCCCAAGACTTTTCGAAGCATTTGACCAATGGGAACAGCGAAGGAGGAGTTTTCCAGATTATATGTCGAGATGTGGCGAGTTCTTTCGCGCCAAGATTCTGGATCAGCAAAAGCCGCCAGTGGAAAAGTCTCAAATTTGGATTAAGCGACTTCCAGTTAATATGAGGGTGAGCTTCGGAGAAAACGCCAACGTCAATGTCCTTGGAAATATAGCTGTCAGCCCCTTTGGGAAACATACAGCATTGGAACAATGGAAGTTCCCAATAGATTTCACTAGCTCGCGTTTTCGTTGATTTGGCTTTCGATTCCATTTTCAAAAATTACTTTGCACGAGACCAAGATTCAACGAAACGGCATCTTCGGATCAAGAATTGAACGCAGCCGAAACGCTAAATTTGCGGCTGAAAATAGTTGATCGCGAAACCATGTATCAGTCTAAAGATTTGAAAAAGAAATGAGAATTGTCGCGATAGTTGTTTCTACCGCGTACAAATCTAATTCAAAGCATCGCGCATAATTTTGCGGATCTCATTTTGTTTTATGTCTGAGGCTGTTCGGCCTGTTGGTGCCATCTGCATCTGCTCAGTCCAAGTTATATCACCCATGTGCCTTAGCCACATTATCGAGACATGGCAGCTGTCGAATACTTCGTCTTCCACCAGCTCGTTGAAAATCTCAAAGAAGGTCACTACGCGATCTGGGTCCAACTGGTCCTGATTACCGCAATCGTTTGCGTGACCGGTATTGCTTAACATACAGGTAATTGGATCTACTTTAGAACTATCTAACCAAGACTCGGGATCGATCGCCTCGGCGGGAAACGTGCATTTAGCTCTCGCATTTACGAGCGATGCCAAGGAAATCAAAAAGCACAAAAAGAAGACAAACACTTGAGGCATATTCAGCTCACGTAGGAAATTCGATTAACCCTTGTAACATTGACCTCATCAAACCACGGAAACAAGCCCACTCCTCATTTTGTCGTGTTGAGAAAAAATTCCTTGTGGGGTGCGGAGGGCCTGCAAAAAGCACAAATTCAACGCAGGCACTTAGAAAACCTGAGCGCCGTTTCAGATACTTAGTATCAAAGAAATAATGAGGGAGAACAACATGTTCACCAAAAAGAAAATTCTCGTGGCAGCAACCGCGGCACTCGTTGTAGGCGCAGCAACTGCTGCAACAGCTTTCGGCGTTGACGCATCTTCCGTCGTTGAAATGGGTACCCACGACTTGTCCGGTGCGTTGGCGTTTCAATCGTCAAATGACTTTGGTTCCTCGGTTGGCCTTTCGGTCGTTGATGAAGAAGCCTATCAGGACTACGCTTCGCATGAGTTCATGCGCAAGTACGCCAACTTTTGGGAGCACAATGATTGGCCAGACATTTGCAAGGTTGCAATTTGCATTCCTGACTGGATGGACGGTTATAATGCTGTAACAGATGAGAACGTCTCCGCGCTGCAGAGCGCTGGCAATGTTGGTAAAATCACAGAAGACGGCGACATCAACGATTATCCGCCACATATCCGGCCTTTGATCGAGACGTTGCAATCCTCATTCAGCGGATAATTCGACTAGCAGAAAATAGCTGAATCTGAAGATGCTGCGCATGCCGTTGCGTGCGCAGCATCGAAAATGTTGCCTCAAACCTTAAGACGAGGCTCCCCCTTCATAGTGCCTTGTGGCCTGAATGTGAATTTTGCCTTTGCGCGAATTCCGGTAGTGTCGATGGAAAATGGATTTGCTAAAGATGTTTGTCTTTTACGATTTAGAAACGTCTGGGACGTCTCCTGCCTTTGATCAGCCGCTGCAATTTGCAGGCATTCTGGTTGATGAAAATTTGAAGGAATTGGATCGGGTCGACATTCGATGTCGTCTGTCCGCGCATATTTTACCGGCACCGATGGCGCTTGCAGTTACAGGGGTCGCCCCTGAGGCGCTCAGCGACCCCAAACTTCCAAGCGCATTTGAGTTTTCTCAGGAAATTCAGAGTTTGATTCAACGCTGGGGACCCGCGACGTGGGTCGGCTACAACAGCATAGCTTTTGATGAGCAGATGTTGCGGCAAATGTTCTACCAGAATCTCAGTCCAAACTTGTATCAAACACAGATTAACGGGAACGACCGCTTGGACGTTATGAAGCTGGTTTACGCAACTTGGGTGCTGGCAAATGACGCTCTCAGTTGGCCCATCGATGAAACGCGAAAACCAGTCTTCAAGCTAGATCGGCTAGCGCCAGAAAATGGATACGTGAGCGATAACTTTCATGATGCGCTCGCGGATGTTGAGGCCACAATACATGTCGCCAAACTCATCCGCGATCGCGCGCCGGAAGTCTGGAGGCAATCGCTTGAGAACCGGTCAAAAGTCGACGTGCTACGCAAGTTAAGAACAGGTCGTGCCCTAACCCTAATCGAGAGGTTTGGGGCAGCCCCTCCACGTGCCTACATAGGCGCGTTTGCCGGGCAAAACCCAAAGAATCCAAACTCCGTGGCTTTTTTTGACTTGGCAGTGTCGGATCCAAAAAGCTTGGATCCTAATGATACTGAAGCCATGGCGATGGCCGTCGAAAAGTCTCCAAAGCCCGTCAGAACAATCGCTATAAATAATACGCCAAGCCTGTTTGAGGTTCCCTTAGAGGACGACGAGCTTCTGCAACGCGCAACTCACCTTAAAGCACTTGGTGATCTGCACGACGCTTTAGGCCTGGCGCTTGGTCAACGATTTCAAGATCGCGCCGAGCCTGAACATGTTGAACAACAGATATATTCCTCGTTCTATCAAGCAGAGGACAAGCAGCTTCTTGAGAAGTTTCAGTCGGCTACTTGGACCGAGCGGTTGGAAGTTTCCCAGCTTTTCAATGATCGAAGACTTCGCTGGCTTGCCAGCAGACTGATTTTCTTGAACGAGCCCGATCTGTTAAGCAAAGCTGCACAGGATCATTGGAGGCAAAATATCTCAGATCGATGGCACTCAATGGAAAAGGGAGCGAAGTGGACGACATTTGCGTGCGCTGCCACGCAACTCGCAGATATTGCCGAAAAAGAACTAGTCAGCAAGGAAGAACTAAGCGCTCTGGAGGCATATTATTCAATTTAGCGAGATGGGTGCAGGTGGGGCATTTTCTGTGTACTTAGGTTTGCTTGAGCGGTTTGGTCTTCCAACAAAGGCAGAACATATAATTCTTGCAATTGAAGTTGTGCGGAGCTTGTTTGCGGATCGATCCATGGTAGGGAATTATTTTGAACCGGCAGTCTTATTTGACGGGACCGTGTTTGATAGGAACTCTCCATAACATATCCAGGGAGCCTGGGGTGTAGCCACAGTAAGGGACTTTCTAAATTACTGCTAGAAGGCTAAACGTTTATGGATTTTAATTTGGATGACGGATGAGATCGTTTTTTTCAATCACATTGATATGGCTTGTCTTCGCACAACCATCCGTTGGATCGCCGTCAAACAACGAGCTCATCGAAAAATTGAAACGGGATTTCCAGATACTCAACGAGATATGTCGTGGCGCGTCTGGAAACGAAAACGAAACTTGGATGGCTTGCGGGGCTCGGGATTATTCAGCAAGTTTGTTAAACGAGTTTGACTGGTGTTTTGGAAATAGAGGACAAAATTCTTTTGAAATGGAATGGCACAATTGCGTTGAGAGTTCTTTTAAGAGCAAACGCAGATGGTGACCTCGTTCAGGCCGCGCAGTCTATGTTGATCAAACCATGCTCATAATTGGAAGCAATATTGCATCATTGAATAACGGCTCATTAATCTTAAATGACGCTGGCCGCGAGATGTATCAGAGTTCCATCACTCCACTCAAAGGATCAGATTACTGAAAGGCAAAACTGAGCAATCTGAGTACTTGGTACGGAAAATGGTGCGTGTTTTGCGCACGCAGCGCGCCCTTGCAAAAAAAATGAGCAAAGGTGCGCTTTCGAACGAACAGCAGGATGAACTCAATGAATTATCGTATCAGCTCTCTGAAATAAGGGAACGCCTTGTTGAAATGGGAGCTGACCCCAAAAAATTGTTTGATGAAACTACCATCGACAAGTCGCTCAAACGCTCGAATGGTCGCATGCACATGAGTCTTGGTCAATCAGGTGGCGTTGGCGTTCGCGGCTTGCCCCAAAAGCGGAAGCTTTGGAAAAAAAGATGACGAAAAGCGAAATTTGACGCTACACTCTTGGGAATTCATACAAAAATTAGTTTCCTAGAGTATGTTTGGCCTCTTATGCGTCCCAGGAAGCTGCTTTTTCGCGTTGGACTCGGCCAATGATAAGGAGCTCCGCAAATGCCAAAACCAGCGAATGCAAGGCGGCTTCGAAAATTACTCGTGTCAGATTATCTTTCCAAGCGGGTTCGGCAAAAGGCCTTAAACGAACAGCTATCTCGCGGGGAAATTACTCTCCAAAAGGAGGAAGAACTGGCGGACCTTTATCGACAACTAAATGAACTAAAAGTACAGCTGATAAAGCTGGGGTGCGATCCTAACTCGATTGGAAAGAAGGTAAGAAAGATCGGGTTTAAGGGCCCGACCGTTGCCACAAAACAAAAAGGCAGAAGTGGTAATGGAGGGCCTGGAATGTACTCTCTAGGTCAAACTAGGAAAACATGGAAATGACCAAATTTGCCGACCAATAGAGGGTTTTTGTGCTTTCAAGGTCATTCTCCTAATTAGACATGGTGGTTGAGTGCAAGAACATCTGAATGCAAGTATTGGTGCATTTCTTCGCGCATTAGCAATCCAGTTAGATTAATAGATGAATTTTGAAAATGTCTTTGGACTACTGGCAGTTTGCCCATGCAAATGACGCCCGCCGATTGCTAAGTTGATGTCGATTTATTTGATCGCGCAATCTCAATGGCGTGCGAAGCCCTAATCAGTCATGCGGATTGCATGTACAATCGGACGACGGTCATTCTGAGCCATCAAGCGTGAGTATAGAATTAGCTCAGGTCGATACTCAAAATGCATGCCGTCATAGTGGTACCACTTCCCTCCCCAAATAAAACCGCGACGCTCAAACGCTGAAACAATTTCGAAAGGTATTTCATTGGCAAAAGGGCCGACAGATCCGGGCTTGCCTCCATCCCAGCGCCAGTATTTTCCTAGTTGGGTGTTTAAATCGACGGCTATTCCAAAGCTATGTGTGCTTAAGCGGTTCGTGCCCGCGATGACGCGCCAATTAAAGCTTCCCCCTGACTTCTCGAAATATACGTCCATTGCGGGGCCGTAAGCGGCAATCTCCTCCAACACCGAACGAAGTTGTACGTGGACGCAGTACTTTTTAGTAGCGTTGAAAACGGCTTGGGAGGACGTCCCAGTATAAGTCACTCGAGAAAGTGATCGTCGAGCCTCGTTCCTTGTTTCAAAATACAAGCTCCGAAAGAACTGTTCCCAACGGATACGGCCAGGATCAAAGTATAGCTGTTTGCGCTCGGTGAGTGTGAAGCCTAAGGGATAAGTGTAGTGAAATTGATCGCCCAGGGTGGAATGTTCGAGCCGCTTGTCTGCAGTAACTCTTCGGGCTCCTCTGAAATTCAGTCGCGTTCCATCCGGAAACTCTACAAGTGACCTCGTGGGATCAAGGTTTAAACCTGGGTATGCAATTTCCAACGCGGTCTGCATTGGATCAATGCTTTGAGTTAAAGGTAGCTCGAGAAAGTCACGGACAACGCAGTTTTCAGCAACCACCGACAAAGGAGAACAAATCAGCAGCGCAGTTATTGATAAGAGTGATTTAAGACTACTGGGCAGCTTGATAGACATTAATCGCCTCAGGTATGCCATTTCTGCCAATGATCTGAATTTGCACCAAAACATTGCCTCGTAAGATAAGCCCTTCCAGTCCATTCGAAACAATCCCATTTGACATCAATCGTGGAATTTGACGTCTTGCCTCCAATGTTGAAAAGGTAGTGTCGCTTTGATCGCTCAGATCGGCCTTACCAAAACGGTGATAATTTGCGCGATCTTGTTGAATTATCCCTGCGATCGCAGTTATCGGCGCACCGCTAGAGTTCCTTCTGTCCCGTGAGCTAAGTAGTGTGAAATAGCTTTCAATGACCTGGCTGCCGACAATGCTCGGGGTCGCAATCTTTGGAAGCTTAACAACATCAAAGTCGCTGGATGTTGCTGTTCCAAGAAAGCCAAGCTGGGCTTTTTGCTCCTGGTCGAAGATATACATATCTTCAGGAGGGGTTCTGAGCATGATTGAAAAAACTTCTGGAGGGACATCAAATTTGTTCAACGCGTCGGAAATGTCCGCAAGCGTGACTTGACCTGATTGGAGGTTCCCATTGTTTCCCACCGCGCTGATTTGATGAACGCCAAGATCCCCAATCGCGTTTCGTGTTTTGCCCGCGAAGAAGATTAGTGCACATGCGGAGTAGCATCCGCGTCCTTCAGGAACAAAGGTTGTCAGTCCAAGGGCGTGAACACGGTGGGCTATCGCCAGCGCGCTTGAAACCAGACCGCCTCGACTGTCCAGAATCAACACGGTTGGATTGTCAATTCTAGAAAGCAATCTTTCAAATCCCAAAGGTGTTCGATGATCGATCGAGTCAATTATCGCAACAGCACCTTCTATACCGGGAAACTTAACAACTGGGTAATCTGGATATGACGCGTTCTGAGCTTGAGCTGTTTGTGCGATCGTCCAGCTCAGAACAAATACGAAAAAGTTGCGTAGAATCGATTGAAGAAAACTCATCAAATGCTGCTTCCTATTAGTACGAGACCTGACCTGCAAGAAACGCTAGCAGGGCAGGGAAATGTCAACGTCGAGAAAAACGTTGTTGCTTGTGACAGCTAATGGAAACTGTGGTGAACAACTAGGTTTTCTATTTTTTCTCGATTTGACCGGCCATATTGGCGATCAGCTGTGCCCGATAACCCTGATCTGCCGCGTCTTCCTTCAAGTGGTTGCGGATCCGAAGTAAGTGTTCCGCAAGCTCTAACGCCCTTTCTGGCTCACTTTCGATGGGCTTAGGCTTCGCATAGACATAGGGTAGGACGGCCTTCCATGCATGGATTGCTTGAGCCCGATCCCCTTCGATCTCAGCTTGGTTTGCCAAACGTACCAACGCCTCTGCAGGGCAGTTTCCAGAAGACAGCAGTTTATCTGCCAAAACGTCGTTCCGACGCATCCGCGAACCTCTCGGTCGACCGGCTCCTTCTCGTTTTCCTCCGTGTGTGGTCACGATGCGAACCTCATGAAAAACAATTGTTTTTTAGAGTAATGCCAAATGTAAACTGCATCAAGGATCAAACGATAGTTCCAGAACCGCCACACTTTCTGCCCGCTAAAGTGGGTGTTGTATGGCTATTGGAATCAGATGTTGACGTAAGCTCACAACCTACCGTTCTCGAGCAGAGTTATGCATGACTGTTCGGTTTAGACACTAAGGAGTTCAAGATTGTTTTGATGCTTTTGTTGCCGGTCCAGAGCTTTTTAGCTTCTAGTTTGAATTCGTTGAGCAGAGTCTGTTTTGTCTTTTCGACGGAAAGAGAGTACCTAACCATAAACGATGGCATGAGTCTTGTTTACCGCCAAGTTCAATTGAATCTAGAAAATAGGCACTACTGAATAGGCGGTGTCAGCCACTCATTCGCGACCGAAGTTTTGGCAAGCAGTGAATTCATAAAATGTCAGATAATAATAAGAGCGATGAACAGGAGTACTTGGCTTTCGTGGCTGACCAGCAGATCGATAGATGGACCCAATTCTTACTGGACCTCTCCCCATCGGATCTCGCCGAGTATCTACGGCTTGGAGGCGAAGTCGACCAAGATGTTAGGCGTGCACTGATTGATGTTCTCGAAAAAGCCAAAGGACAAGGGCACCCGGGAGGTAAAAAGCCGTTTCGCGATTATCATGTTTACGTCAGCGTCAATGCTATCATTAGGTCAAGCAAATTGGCATCGAACAATGGCGATGAATCAAAACCGCTTTCCCCAACCGCGGCGAAAAAAGTTTTTGCAGAGAGACACGGCCGGGAGCTGCGCGCCGTCGAACTACAGTATGACCGAGGAAAGCTAGTAAGCGAAGAGTTCCGAATGAGTACGAAACAAAGGGGGTAGAGTATTTCGTAGTTTTTACAATTCCTGGGAGCAATAACGAGATATCTGCAACACTTAGCAAAGGTATCCAGTCATGGGACATGTCGAAACCACCTATCTAAAAACCGCTCAAGCCGCCAGTTTTACGGGGCTTTCGCGTTCCACTCTTGAAAAGATGCGTGTTAATGGCATCGGACCAACCTACTTAAAACTGAGCGCACGTTGCGTGCTTTATTCAATTTCTGATCTAACGAATTGGCTGAACTCACATCGCCAAAATTCGACGTCAGATAATACCTCAGGACGGGTACCTAGCCCAAAAGCTGGAAACTCTCACGAAGAAACAGTGCATGCCCGAAATCAGAGAGTTGCTTCGGCCTCAAACAATGAAATCGAAGCGGACACTCTGGGTGAAGACAATGTCTAAGTCTCTTAATGCCTATGAGCTCGCGTGTAGAATAAACAACAGATTTTCAGTTCCAGTGTTTCCAGTGCGGCTCTTAGGTGGCGCTAACGAATCGATTCAAAAGCAGCCCCTGGTTAAGTGGAGTCTCGTGGACGGTGAACCCCAGAGCGTATCATGGCAGGGCGCGAACGCTGTTGGTGTTCCTATGGGCAAACGATCGGGACTGATTGCAATAGATTTAGATGACTACAAGAGCGACGCTGAAACAGAGAATTGGCTGTTTAGGCATAGCGTTCCGAGAACACGTACGCATAAGACGGCGTCTGGAGGGCGACATTTGATCTTCAAGCAGCCAAACAATGTTGTACTGAGCAATCGAGCGCCAAATTTCCGCGGTTTAGACATTCGCAGTGATGGAGGGTTCATCGTTTGGGCGGATACTGTTGGACTCTATCAGACAATTGATTCATCAAGCCCAGCTGACCTGCCGTTGAGCATTTTACGCGAGCTGAAAGCAATCAATCAAGCTCGAAAGAACGATCGCTTGTGCGATAGTGATTTACCTGTGCTCCAACATGTTTGCCAAACGTCTTTGTGCCTGAAGTTGGAGCATGCCCTAAACAATGTTGCGGACTTAGGACTCAAAAGTCGCTTCGCAGGAAGCACTAACGAATTGACTGATATTTCTCGGAGCGGAATGGATATGTCGATTGCAGGCATGCTCGCTAGACGCGGTTTCACTTTCTCAGAAATCGCGATAACTTTGATGTTTCATTTCAACTTCGGAACGGCGGCGCGCGACGGTGAAACGCCGCGCGTCTGGCGCGGAGCAATGCGATGCGCGGCGCGTGCTACCCGTGAAGTAATGGTACAATCCAATGCCAAGAAAAGAATAATCGAAAAATCTCTTCGCGGCGCAATCGGCCAAAAATTGGGAGGGTTGGACATTGGAATCCAGTAACGGTCTTAAGTCAGGGCAATGGACTTCAGTATTCGGACAGGTGGTACCAGAAGCTGACGTCAGTACTCGACAGCAACTAAAAGGGAACCCGAACAATACGTCGAAACTGATCAACGAATTGTGTGACACACTAATCTGGACAGACGCTAAGAAGCCTCAGATTGTTGCCAACACAGCCAATGCAGCAGCATTTATGCGTTTGCATCCGCAATGGCAGAACGTTCTGGCGTTTGACACTTTCCGCTACACGGGTGTTTTGTCCAAGCCTATTCCTGGAAGCAATTGTGGTGACGCGTTTTGTGCGATGCGTCCCGTCAAAGATACCGACTATGTTGCGGCGCAACAGTGGTTGCAGGCGAATGGGATGCCAAGAATCGCCAAGCAAGCTGTTATTGATGCAATGGATCTGGTGGCAGCGGAAAACCGAGTGGACCCGTTATTCAATGAGGTTGAACGGTGCCAATCAAAGTGGGATGGGGAGCACCGACTGGAGAAGCTTTTCACAGACTATTTTGAGGCAGAAATAAACAATGCTTATACGCGCGAGTTGGGAAAGATCGCGATGATGACGCTTGTACTTCGAGCAATTCATCCAGGTGGATTTCAAAAGATGGTGCCGATTCTGGAAGGTCCGCAAAGCATTGGGAAATCTCGAGGTGTTGCAGCTCTATGCTTTTCATCAGAATGGTTTGGGGACAGCTTACCTCCAATTCACAACAAAGACGTAAGCGGGTACCTTCGTGGTAAATTCATCATAGAGATTGCGGAACTCTCCGCGACCAAGCGTGCGGACATCGACGAGCTAAAAAGTTTCGTGTCTAGGTCTGTTGAAAAATACCGCCCTCCATATGGTCGAAAAGAAGTTGAAGAACCTAGACGTTGCATGTTGTGGGGAACAACAAACCGGGAGGACTATCTGAGAGACGAAACTGGCAACTGTCGGTTTTTCCCAGTTCGCTTAAAATCAGTAAATGTTGAAAGGCTTGAAAGAGATCGCGATCAACTAATCGGAGAAGCCGCCACTTTACTGAAGGAAGCGATGTCGGCTCGAGAAAACTGGTGGCAGTTTAGTAATGAAGCTGAGGAACTCCTTGTTGTTGAACGTGACTCGCGCGGTGAGGATCATCCTTGGACTTCGCAGGTCTTGGCGTTTGTTTCTGAGCTGACGGAGGTGGCGATTCCGAATATTCTGTATTCTGGTGATGAGAAAACCCCAAAGGGGTTGGGGATCCCTAAAGCTTGCGGCTCGAGAAGGGATAGCAATGCAGTTGCTGGCATTCTGAAAGCAAATGGGTGGACCCGTGAAGGTAAATTCACGTCTGGCAAATGGAAGGGCCAAGCGAGGTACCGAATTAAAGAACTTGCGGTCGAAAACTAGTGTTAGCTCAAAGTGTATGGGGAGCCAACTTCGTCAATAGAAAAAGAAGCACTTCGTCGAAATGTGTGCTTCTTTGGAAAGTCATTTTTTGGCTAGAGACATGAAATTTGTCGATTCTTTTTCAAGATTGAACCGACTAGCATAAGCACGATCATGCAAATCAGCACATAGCCGCCCAAACGCTTGATTATTTTGAGTTAAACCATCTGTATTTCCGAAGAACGAATTCTCGCCTCAAGTTGGCGAAGGGCTGCAAACTAAATACCATCTGTTAACTTGCAAGAAGTGAGCACTAAATGACATTCTCACGTAAGTAGGTAGAACTGCTTCTTGGAATGCTCTTCAGAGGCACCGTGTTTTGCGGTTCGCGGGTGCTGATTTTGAATCAAAAATGGAAAGCCTAGGGACAAGGAGATAGAGGTTTCAAACAATTCGACGGTTGTTAAAGCTAGCACTTTTTTCTTTCTTTTTAGTATTCCAATCCACTTGTCCTCCTATTGGCCGAAAATTCTCGCTCGATTGATCAGGTGGGTTACGTGGTCGTACGGCGGCCCGAATTCAGATGCTCGCAGTTGGAAAGTAAAGGTCCTGCCCCGTCTCATAAACTGTGGTGAATTAACTCGTAGGGCTGTATCTTTACCTAACCAACGCATGGTACGCATACATCTCAACGCAAGTGTTCACTTGGAAGAAACAAAATTGAAATACAATTTCGATACATTTAAATCATTGGTAACGCAGTTCAAAAATCCAACCGCCGCTGTTTCCATTTGCACCCATTCGTCGCAAGCAATCTCTTCACCATAGTGGGTTGTGGATGGTGGAAAGGGAAACTTATTGCAGATGGTCGCGGCGTGTTAGAGCGATGGCGTAGGCGAATGATCGAGAAACTTGAACGCGTTGTTGACGAACTTGCCGTGGTGAACAGCAAACTGTTGCTACTGATTGGCTCACCAAATTCCGGGAAAAGCGACTTGCTTCGCCAACTGGCTGGACGTCGACAGCTGCACATCCTCAACATTGGAGCTGCCCTCGGACGAGAACTGCTGACAATCCCGAGCCCCAGGAGACACCTTCAAGCAGCCGACCTTCTGAAAGGGTTGGCGAATGAGTTTTCGCGGGAAGGACTACTCCTCATGGACAATCTCGAACTCCTGTTCGATCAGGAGTTGAAGCTAAGTCCGCTCGATTTGCTCCGGCGGCACTCTCAGGCGCGACGCGTTGTTGCCGCTTGGCCGGGGAAGCTCACAAACAACAGGCTGTCGTTTGCAATGACAGGGCACCCAGAATATCAGAACTACAGCTGTGATGGCGTGGTTCCGTTCAGAGTTAATTGAAAGGAAATATCGAGATGGCAATGCGTTACGGCGATCTCATTCAGTTTGAGCCCATTGAATCGGTTATTCAGCTCCTTGATGCAGATCGTCCTGACGAAGCCAAGAAGCTAGTGTCCACCTATGTCATCTCGGATGACATGGCCGAACGCATCGCCAAGCTCATGATCCCGCAGCTCTCCTTCGATGAGGCGGTGGACCACAAAGGCGTCTTGGTAGTCGGAAACTATGGTACTGGTAAATCGCACTTGATGTCGGTGTTGTCACTCGTCGCTGAGGACGATGCCTATTTGCCGATGATCCAGCACCCCAAAGTGGCTGAGGCTGCAAAGACAATTGCAGGTCGTTTCAAAGTGCATCGGATCGAGATTTCGAGTCAGATGTCATTGCGCGACATCATCACCCAACAGCTTGAAGTCTTCCTGGAAAAGCACGGTGTGAACTACACGTTCCCGCCTGCCGATCAGGTCATCAATAACAAGGCTGCGTTCGAGGAGATGATGTCGGCCTTTGCGGAGGTTCACCCTGATCAAGGTGTTCTCCTCGTCGTCGATGAGTTTCTCGAATACCTGCGATCGCGCAAGGACCACGAACTGGTACTCGACTTGTCCTTCCTCCGCGAGATCGGAGAGGTTACCAAACATCTCCGGTTCCGTTTCGTTGCAGGCGTTCAGGAAGCGATCTTCGATAGCAGCCGCTTCCAACATGTGGCGGATAGCCTACGGAGGGTTAAGGACCGTTTCACTCAGGTTTTGCTGGCAAGACAAGATGTCAGTTTCGTTGTCGCGGAACGCCTCTTGAAGAAGTCCGCGGACCAGCAGGACAAGATCCGCGCCTACCTTGCCCCATTCTCGAAATTCTATGGTTCAATGAATGAGCGGATGGACGAGTATGTGCGTTTGTTCCCAGTACACCCAGACTACATCGGTACGTTTGAGCGCCTCGTGTTCACCGAGAAACGAGGTGCCTTGGTGACCTTGCGTGATCAGATCCAGGCAATCCTCGACGATGAAGTTCCTTCAGATCGGCCTGGTTTAATCGGCTTCGACAAGTTTTGGGACACTGTCGCAACAAACTCCGTTCTGCGCTCAGATCCGAATATCGGGCCAGTTCTCAAAGTTTCAGAAGTGCTTGCGGAGAGGGTCTCCAAGGCATTCACTCGTCCTGCATATAAGCCGATGGCGCTTCGCATCATTGATGGTCTTTCAGTCCATCGTCTGACGACGGGTGGGGACATCTATGTTCCCGTCGGACCGACGGCTGAGGAATTGCGCGACACGCTGTGCCTGTTTCAGCCGGGTATTGAAGACATGGGTGGCGACCCGTCCGACGATCTACTCACAGCAGTCCAGACCACGCTTCGAGAGACCCTCAAGACGGTAAATGGTCAGTTCATCTCCAAAGCGCCAGACACCGAGCAATATTATCTCGACCTGAAGAAAGACGTCGACTACGACGCGCAAATCGAGAAGCGGGCCGAGGCCCTCTCCGAGGATGCGCTCGATCGCGCTTACTACGGCGCCATTCGCCAACTTATGGAGCGCACGGACGAGTCCAGCTACGTGACGGGACACCAGATTTGGCAATACCAGATCGAGTGGCAGGAGCGTCGCGTCGAACGGATTGGCTATCTGTTCTTTGGCGCGCCGAACGACCGGCCGACCGCGCAGCCAGTGCGGGATTTCTATTTGTACTTCATCCAACCCTTTGATCCCCCGCGCTTCCGTGATGAGCAGAAGCCCGACGAGGTCTTCTTCCGTCTGAAAGCACCAGACGAAACCATCAAGCGATTGCTGAGCTTCTACGCCGCCGCCCAGGAACTGGCCTCTACGGCAAGTGGTGGCGCGAAAGGCGTGTATCTCGACCGCGCTCGCGATGCGCTGCGCGAAATGAGCAAATGGCTGCAGGAAAAACAGCTGGAGGCATTCGATGTCACGTTCCAAGGCAAGTCCAAGACACTTCGTGACTGGACCAAAGGCATTTCACTCAGGGACAAAGCGCGCTTGGGGCCGGACGAGCGCATCAACTTCCGCGACGTCGTCAATGTGATCGCGGGGATTGCGCTAAGCAGCCGGTTCGCCGATGTTTCGCCCGAATACCCAACATTCTCGGCGCTCGTGACGGAGTCCAACCGAAAACAGCTCATTGGCAACGCGCTTCGTGCCCTAACTGGCAGCAACCGTACGAAAGACGCTGTGATCGTCCTGGATGGCCTTGAAATGCTCGATGGTGATCGCATCGATCCGGTTCAATCTAGATACGCTCAGGAGGTTCTCGCGCGGCTGAAGGCCAAAGGTCATGGGCAAGTGCTCAATCGCAGTGAGTTGCTCGTTGGAAATGCGGATATCGAATATTTCAGCCCTGACAAATACCGGCTCGAGACTGACCTCTTGGTCACGGTGCTTGGGTCACTGGTCTATTCCGGTGACATTGTCCTCGCGATTACCGGGGACAAAATTGACTCCGGCAAGATCGGGCTTCTCGCGGATCGTCCGCTCGATGAGTTGAAGCAGTTCAAGCATGTTGAAGCGCCGAAGGAGATCAACGTTGCCGTGCTCCGGTCACTCTTCGAGATGCTGGAGCTGCCGCCGGGTCTGGCGCAGCAAGCCACTCAAGGCTCGGACGAGCCAGTCAAGGCGCTTCAGGAGGAAGTCAGCAAGCTCACAAAACGTGTGCTTGCAGCCTCCACCGACATGGCGAACCGGCTGAGCTTCTGGGGTCAGCCTCTCCTGCGCGAGGAAGAAATCCGCGACTGGAGATCGAAGCTCGACGAGCTCAAGGCCTTTTCGGAAAGCCTGTCGCCCTACAACACGGTCGGCAAACTCAAGAACCTGCGCATTGGGTCTGACGACATTGCCGCCCAGAAGAAGAACCTTGAGGTTCTGAACTCCGTCGAGGGGCTCATCAGCCTAATTGGCGAACTAGGGAACACGGCGAGCTACCTTGGTCAGGCCGAGATGGTGCTGCCGTCTGACCACGCTTGGGTGAAGCAGGCTCAGGACACGCGCAAGCAGGTCCTCGATGCATTGTCGACGAGTCGAACTGGGCGGAATGGATCCGAACACCGGCAGACGCTCGCCAAGCTGAAAGAAGACTATGTGACGGCCTATGTCAGTCTGCACAGCAAGGCGCGTCTCGGAGTGTCTGAGGACAAAACGAAGACCGCGCTGCGCAGAGATTCTCGTCTCGTCGCCATGCGGGCTTTGGCGAATATCTCGCTGATGCCGACAAGCCAGCTCACCACCTTCGAGGAGAAGCTCGACAAGTTGAAGAGCTGCGCCTCTCTGATCGACTCCGAACTGGCGGCCAGCCCGGTTTGCCCGCACTGCAACTTCCGTCCGGCGAATGAGCAGGGCGACATGCTGCCCGCGGCCAATGTGCTCAAGCAACTCGATGACGAGCTTGATCAGCTGCTGGATGGATGGGTGCAGACGCTTCTCGACAACCTCGAGGATCCGATCATCCAGTCCAACTTTGAACTGCTGAAGGAAGGGTCGCGCAAGATCGTCACCGGCTTTGTCGACAGCAAGTCATTGCTCGATCCCATCACGCCCGAGTTCATCAGCGCCGTGCAAGAGGCGCTGTCTGGCCTCGACAAGGTCGTCGTCTCGGGCAGCGACATCCGGCAGGCCCTGCTTCAGGGCGGATCGCCCGCGACACCCGAGGATCTGCGCAAGCGGTTCGAGGCATTCCTGACCGACCGCTGCAAGGGCAAGGACACCACCAAGCTGCGCTTCGTGGTCGAGTGAACTCCCGCCAACCGTATATGAAATGAGACGAACCGATGACTGAACAATTGAAGATGGGTGGCGGCAAGAACGGCGGGCCGGTCGAATGCCTGGGTATGACGTTCCCGAACGATGACGCGCGCCGCGAGCATTTCCTGAAGCTCTTGGCCGAGAAGCTGAAAGAGCCGGAGTTCCGTGCTCAGGAAGGTTTTCCGCAAGGATCAGACGACGCTATTCTCGCCATGTCGGATCCGCCCTACTACACGGCGTGCCCGAACCCATGGTTCCGTGAGTTTGTTGACCACTACGGAAAGCCGTACGAACCGGACCAAGAATACTCACGGGAGCCGATGGCAATTGACGTGTCTGTGGGCAAGACTGACCCGATCTACAAGGCGCATTCTTATCACACTAAAGTGCCACATCTGGCGATTGTTCCATCAATTCTCCATTTTACCGAGCCCGGAGACATCGTGCTGGATGGCTTTTCCGGATCCGGCATGACCGGCGTGGCTGCTCAGTGGTGTGGCGCGGCTACTCCGACGTATCGTCATCAAGTTGAAATGGAGTGGAAAAGGGCTGGTATGGCGCCTCCGAAGTGGGGTGCAAGGCGAGCTGTTCTGAATGACCTATCTCCAGCTGCTACCTTCATTGGCGCGAACTATAACCTGCCATTCAATATCCATGAATTTGAGCTGGCTGGTAAGAAACTACTTGCTGATGTATGGCGCGATATCGGGTGGATGTATGAAACTAATGATCCAAAGACAAAAAAATCGTGTCGGATAGAGTATACTGTTTGGAGCGAGGTCTTTACTTGCCCGGAGTGTACTGGTGAAATAAATTTTATTGACGAAGCTTTAGACGAAAAGCGGAACAAAGTTCAATCGGAGTTCGACTGCCCCCACTGTAGTTCAAGTCTTAACAAATCGAAATTGGAGCGCGTCTATACCGAAGAGTTAGATCCTGCCACTGGCGGGAATTGGCGGCACGTTAAGTATATACCGACATTGATTTCGTACATCATTGATGGAAAGCGCAAGATTAAGCATGTCGATGACGACGACTTGAGTCTAATTCGAAAGATAGAAGATCTGCCGTACCCGAAAGATATACCTACCAAAAGATTTCCGATAGAGGAGATGTATCACGGGTCGCGAATTGATCCTAAGGGGTATTCCAGTATTCACCACTTCTTTATGCGGAGAGCGGCTCATGCTGCGGCAAAGCTTTGGTCGCAAGCTTCGTCTTGTCCAGACGCTCGGATGAGAAACGCTTTGCTGTTTTTTGTTGAGCAAGCAATTCAGGGTCTAACGATACTGAATCGCCATCACGTTATAGGAAAGGCGAACGTAAATCAGTGGCTGAATGGCGTTTATTATATTCCGTCCTTACATGAAGAAACGGCATACTGGCGAATTCTCGAGGGTAAGCTGAAACGACTTGTTGCCGCACTTTCAGTCAAGTTTTCTCGACTTGGCTCTGCATCAGCAACAACTGGGTCGGCGACAAATTTAGCGCTGAGCGACAATAGCATTGACTATGTTTTTACAGATCCACCGTTTGGTGAAAATATCTTCTACGCTGATCTTAACTTCCAACTTGAAGCGTGGCACGGCGTCGTCACCAGTGCATCGAATGAAGCGATTATCGACAAATTTAAAGGTAAAGGACTTCTTGAGTATCAACACTTGATGCATCAAGCATTCGCTGAATATTACCGGGTACTTAAGCCAGGCCGTTGGATGACGGTTGTTTTTTCAAATAGCCGAGCTTCGGTGTGGAATTCTATCCAAGTTGCTTTGCAGCAAGCGGGTTTTGTGGTGGCAGAAGTCAACTCCCTCGATAAAGTAAACGGGAGTTTCAGGCAGATTACTTCCACTACTGCTGTGAAACAGGATCTGGTTATTTCGGCATACAAACCCAACGGAGGCTTGGAAAAACGTTTGTCGGAGCGCGGGGCTGCACCTGAGTCCGCGTGGGACTTTGTTCAAACTCATCTGCGTCAATTGCCTGTCACCAAGGGGAAGAGCGGTATCCTCGAGATGGTCGTGGAGCGCGATCCGCGTCGCATCTACGACAGAATGGTTGCATGGTTTGTTCGCCACGATTTCCCCGTGCCGCTCTCCACTGAAGAGTTCTTGGACGGATTGCGTAGCCGTTTCACGGAACGCGATGGGATGATCTTTTTGTCTGAGCAGGTGGCAGAGTATGACCGCAAACGTGCCCGAGCTACCCAAGCTCCGCAGATGGAACTGTTCGTCTCGGATGAACGCTCGGCGATCGACTGGCTCACCGATTTCCTGCGTAAGCGGCCTTCCACCTATCAAGAGGTGCATCCCGAGTTCACCACCCAGGTCGGTGCTGGCTGGAAAAAGCACGAAGAGAAGCCCGAGCTCTCTGCGTTGCTTGAAGATAACTTCCTGCGCTTCGACGGGAACGGTGACGTGCCGAGCCAGATCCACAGCTATCTCTCGACCAACTTCAAGGACCTCCGGGGGCTTGAGAAGGAAGACCCGCGCCTGAAGGCAAAGGCGAAGGACCGCTGGTATGTGCCCGATCCGAACAAGGCGAAGGATCTGGAACAGAAGCGCGAACGCTCGTTGCTGAAGGAGTTCGAGGCTTACAAGACCGCGAACAAGCGCCAGCTCAAGGAGTCGCGCCTCGAGGTGTTGCGCGCCGGTTTCAAGACGGCCTGGGCTGCGAAGGACTACAAGACGATCATTGGCATAGCCGAGAAGCTGCCGGACGCGACGCTGCAAGAAGATGAAAAGCTCCTGCTCTGGTACGACCAGGCGCTGACTCGTACGGAGGCTGATGCGTGACGCATGGCTCCCAAGACTTTGGCATTGGCGCGTGGTGCTGGCATGAACGACATGCCGCACCCTGCCGTGTCGTGGACCGGGAGGAGATGTGGGGCGAAACCGCATACCGCGTCTGGCTCCCGGGCAAGGATGCCGTTGTCCGTGCCAGTTCTCGGGAGCTAGGGCCGCTCGACGCTGTCCGAACGACAGTGGATCAGATCCTGCACACGGCGGCCGCGGCAAAGCTCTTGGATGCACTGGAAGACAATCTGCTTCTGGCGCCGATCCAGTCGAGCGTCGTTCCTTTGCCGCATCAGCTCTATGCCCTGAACCGCGCCATGAGCCGGGATCGGATCCGTTATCTGCTTGCGGATGAGGTGGGGCTCGGCAAGACCATCGAAGCTGGTCTGATCCTTCGGGAGTTGAAGCTTCGCGGCATGGCCAAGCGCATCCTTGTCGTCGCGCCCAAGGGTCTGGTGCGGCAATGGCAGGCCGAGATGCGCCTGCACTTCGGTGAGAACTTTCAGTTCATCGAGCCGTCACAGCTTTCGGCATACCGTCAGTTCCGCGATGATGAGGAGAATCTCTGGCGGCTGCACGATCAGGCGATCTGTTCGCTGGATTCGGTGAAACCGCTCGAAGGGCGGCGCGGATGGAGCGCGGAGCAACTCAGCACCTACAATCGTGAACGGTTCGAAGACCTGATCTCGGCCAACTGGGACCTTGTGATCATCGACGAGGCTCACCGAATGGGAGGCAGCACGGATCAGGTTGCGCGGTACAAGTTGGGCGCGGCACTTGCCGAAGCCGCCCCGTACCTTCTGCTTTTGTCAGCCACGCCGCACCAAGGGAAAACGGATCAATTCCACCGTCTGATGCAGCTGCTGGATCGGGACTCTTTTCCCGATGAGAACAG
The DNA here is from genome assembly GCF_037478305.1 of Cognatishimia coralii. Lineage (NCBI taxonomy): Bacteria > Pseudomonadati > Pseudomonadota > Alphaproteobacteria > Rhodobacterales > Paracoccaceae > Cognatishimia > Cognatishimia coralii. The sequence goes on along the minus strand of NZ_JBBGAZ010000005.1, from coordinate 220,997 downwards.
CGTCTCGAGCGACCGCGTGCGCCCGTTCGTTGTGCGGACAGAGAAGAGGCTTGCGATCGATGCTGAAGGCAAGCCTCTGTTCAAGCCACGAATGACCCGCATTCAGGCTGTCGCCTGGCTTGACCGACACAAAGCACAGCAAGGGTTGTACGAAGCGATCACTGAGTATGTTCGCCACGGCTATAACCAAGCCATGGCATCGAAGCAGCGGCACATCGGCTTCTTGATGATCCTTATGCAGCGTTTGGTGACGTCCAGCACCGCAGCCATCCGTGCAACCTTGGAAAAGCGCCTCCTCGCCCTGGACGACGACCAGCGACAGCTTCAGCTCTTTTCCACCGAAGGTGTCGGAGACTGGCATGAGCTAACGGGTGATGACCAGATCGATATCGCCGTGGCGTTCGATGCCTTGGATGACGAGCGAAAAGACGTTGAGGCACTCTTGTTCCTCGCTCGTGAGACAGAGGCGCAAGGAACAGACGCAAAAGCCGAAGCACTCTTTGAGCAGATCTACAAGATTCAGCAGGAGGAAAACGATCCTGAACTCAAGGTTTTGGTTTTCACCGAGTTTGTTCCGACCCAGGCCATGCTCGCGGAATTTCTCGAAAGCAGGGGGTTCTCGGTTGCAACGCTCAATGGGAGCATGGACCTTGAGGCGCGTGGTCGCGCGCAGCGGGCATTCTCGAAAGATGTGCGTATCCTGATCTCGACGGACGCTGGCGGCGAGGGCCTCAATCTCCAATTCTGCCATGTCATCATCAACTTCGACATGCCGTGGAACCCGATGAGGGTCGAGCAGCGTATTGGGCGCGTGGATCGCATCGGGCAACCGCATATTGTGCGAGCCATCAATTTCGTACTCGAAGACACCGTTGAGCATCGGGTTCGTGAAGTTCTCGAAACAAAGCTCGCTGTGATCGCCGAAGAATTCGGCGTGGACAAAGTTGCCGATGTGATGGATTCGGTCGAGGCGGAGCCACTGTTCGACGAACTCTTTGTTCAGGGGATCCAAGAACCGGCATCGATCGAAACCGAATGCGATGCCGTTCTGACGCAGCTTCGATCCTCGTTGGCAGAGAACCGTAAGAATAGTGATCTGCTCGCCCACGGCCATGAACTAGAAGCCGATGATGCGCGCAAATGGCGAGACCATCCGGCACAGTATTGGCTGGAGCGCGCCATCACAACGGGACTTCCTGCGCGGGGGGGAGAAGCCAAGAAGGAAGGCGATACTTGGCGGATACGGTGGGCCGATGGCACAGAGTCATCTTCGGTGTGTTTTGATGCGCGCACCGCCGGAGATCGGCCCGAAGTTGAGTGGGTCACGCTGGAAGATCCAAGAGCGCAGTCTTTGATTGCAGATCTTCCGCGTTGCATTGCTGGTCAACCCGTCCCCGCCGTACGCATATCAGGTCTGCCTGATAGTGTGAAAGGCGTTTGGTCGCTTTGGGAAGTCAGTCTGGCAGCTGACGATTTCAGCCGCCGCCGCTTCCTATCCGTCTTCGTCAATGATGAAGGGCGCGCCTTCCAACCGACGGCAAAACGCATTTGGGATGTGCTTCTGACGGAGCAGATCGAGCCGATTGCTGCGCCTCAGATCGAGGCGCCGCGCGACTGGTTCGAGAGATCGAAAGGGGCTGCGGTCACGCAAGGAGAGCGGGTGTTCTCCGATCTTGTGACAGAGCACAAGGCCCGGATCGATGAAGAACGCGAACGCGCACTCTACGCTTTCGAAGCTCGACACCAGGCGATAGGCAGAGTGGGGCTGCAGACTGTTCGCGATTATCGGCGGAAGCGCCTGCAGAAAGAACATGAAGCTCGAATGGTGCAGCTCGATGCCGCGGCATCTTACTCGCCTGATCTCAATGCCCTCCTCGTGTTGCGAATTGGCGAAACGGTGGCTGGTGCACGATGAGTATTTGGGCTGATCGTATCCTGCGGGAGTTTCCCGCAGATCTGTCTCGCTTCTGGATCGCCTTGGATCCGGATGGCCTCCTCTTGGATGAGAACATTCTGCTCGGGCTTCGCGAACGCGATTTTGAGGTTCTCCCGTTCGAAGATTCTGTTTCGTTTAGAACCGAGTATGAAGAGCGTTATCGATCTGCATGGGATGTGGGTGAGAAAGGTACCGCTAAGGCACTCATCTTGCAGTGGCGGGGCGCGGACATCAACTCCCTCCCTTGGGACTACCTCAGGGCAGCACGACAAGTCAGCCTCAGCTTGGCTGATCTATTCCCCAACCTGAATTATGGTGTCGTCCGCAAGCTCGACTCTGAACACCATGAAGGGCTGTTCCAAGCCTACCAGGAGCATGTGACGCAGCTGCTCGGTCAGGCTGAGACTAAAAATTTTGTCCTCACGCACATCTTCAGGCTTAGCCCGTATCTTCTGAATCGACCGGAGGACTTCTGGCGAGAAGCTCTGCGGCTTCACTATCGCGGGGCTGGCCTTCCCAGCCTATTTGCAGACCATGTCGCAACCGTTCTTCGGGACACGTCCCTTGGAAGCCTTCCGATTAGTGAACTGCTTGCCTCAAAACCCTTTATGCTCCGCGCAATACAGGAATCTTGGGCGCGTTTCGTCGCAAAATATGGCGTTGAACCTGATGCCCGCGTCAGGGATCAGGAGTCGGTCAAAGGCCATGCGTTTGACGTGCCCTTTGATCACCCCGACGTAAGGGTGATCATGGATACCATGTTCCTCGAGGGAGCCCTTCAGCCTATTGAGGCAAGTGTCCGTCCTAAGCACCTTCCCGATTGGATACAGGTTGGTCTGATAGATGACCCTGAGGCACTTGCGCATTTGGTGTCGGAGGGAGCGAAAAGGAACGCAGCGAGTCTACCCTCGGAGGGGGCGTCGCATCGAGATTGGGTAGAAGCGGCACGGCGTCTTGGAGAACTCATCTACCGCTTCAACGAACTAAAGGCGGTGGATGCAAATAGCCTGCGGGGGCAGCTCCAGATCTTGCAAAGAGATGCCGATGCCCGCCTCAAGGATTGGGTACTTCAGCATTTTGCAGACTTGCCCTCGCTACCTGTCTCAAAGGCGCCAGTGATGGTTCATCACGTGCCGCGCTATCTCGCGATGCGCAGAGGCTTTGGCGAAGATCGAATTGCTCTTCTTGTCTTTGATGGTCTGGCATTAGACCAGTGGGCTCAGATCAGGGAACACCTGTCGGCCAAGCTTCCCGACTTTTCCGCCGACGAAGGTGGCTGCTTTGCGTGGCTGCCCACGCTAACCTCAATCTCTCGCCAGGCGCTCTTTTCGGGCCTTAAGCCACGGGAGTTTCAAGGCTCGATGGATACAACGGCGAAGGAGCCTTCTCTGTGGACTAAGTTCTGGCAGGAGAACGAGCTCAAGCAGCCTGAAGTCGTGTTCCAGAAAGGGCTCAAACACTCTGAACAATTGACAGGACTGGAAGAAGTGCTTTCGAAGCCTACTACCAAAGTTGCAGGCCTTGTTGTCGACATGGTCGATCAAATCGTCCATGGCGCAATGCTCGGGAAGCGCGGGATTGCGAGCCAAATTCGCGAGTGGTGTGATACCGGCTTCATCGAAACACTGTTTCAAATGCTATGTAGGCATGGCTACCATATCTACCTGACTGCTGATCATGGCAATGTTGATGCTGCGGGCATTGGACGGCTTAGCCAGGGTGTTGTATCAGAGATGAAGGGGGAACGCGTCAGAGCGTATCGCAGTGAGGACCTCGCGGCGTCTGTTCCGCAAGAGATCGATGCATTTCAGTTTAGCGGTCCAGGACTTCCGCCCGACTTCTTGCCCGTTTACGCGAATGAACGCGGCGCGTTTGTGCCCAAAGGGAACATGGTTGTTGCTCACGGAGGAATGGCGTTAGAGGAACTGATTGTGCCGTTTGTGAAAATAAGAATGAAGAAAGAAGAGCATGCGACCGACAGCGCCTAAGATAGGATTTGACCGTTTCATCCGCCTTGAATGGGCAAAAAGAGCTCTGGAAGTCAGAGCTGGTCTCACTGAGCTCGACGAGCTTGATGTTCTCCTGGATGAAGCTCACTCAGGCCCATCCGCCAAGAAAAAGACCAGAACCGTACTGAACCGCCTCTGGTTAGAGCCGCGGAAGGATCTGGAGCCTTTTGCTCAACGCGCCGTGGAACTTTTCCAATCGTCACCGTCTACATCACCAGCTGCCCTTACGTGGGGCATGGCCATAGTGACATATCCCTTCTTTGCCAAAGTGGCGGAAATCGTTGGCCGATTGACCTCGCTCCAAGGCGACTGCACCACCGCTGAAGTGCACCGTCGGATGGCAGAAATCTACGGCGAGCGCGAAGGTACGAGAAGAATGACCAACATGGTCCTTCAGTCCCAGATAGACTGGGGACTGCTAAATCGCAGTGACAACGGAAAAACCCTAACTAGGAAAAAAGCCATTGCCTTAGAAGAACCGGATCTAATGCGCTGGATGGCAACGGCCGTTCTTGAAACCGAGGGGCGTCCGATAGGTCTAGGGACACTAGACACCCAACCAGTGATCTATCCCTTCGGCCTCGGCGATAGTCTTGGTTTCGTGCTCTCAACCGCGGAAAATCTCGAGCTGCGTGCGGATAGCGCTGGCAACCAAATCGTTTCGCAGGTGATAGACGTTTAATCAAAGAAAAACTGTTTCTCATAATTCGAAACCAAATCTCCAGTAACGAATTGTGTGCACCGTGATGTCTGAAGAAATAGACGAGTACAAATTTCCCGGAGCGGTTTGTCTTAGTTGGCACGAATACCTAACAGCTTTTTGTTCTTTTGAGTTGTCAAGTTAGCCTCAATTCGACTTGAAAGTAGTGTTGTTTCACGACGTGGCATGCAAGCTTTGTTCTTGAAGAGTGAAATACGCGGCACAACATCGATTGTTTCAATAAAAAACGAAAAGCAATGAGACTCGTACCGGTCGGAAGTAAGCGACGCTGTATACTCACTATCCATATCCAAAATTTATAGCAGCGTCCCTGTGCTGAACTTGCTCGCTCAGGCACTCTGGTTGAATGAAGTCAAGCCTGCCACAGTTTAGTTGCCGTGGCTTCCATGTGGCTTCCAGTCGGAAGATGATCATCAAAGACATGCAGCTAAGTCTTTGAAAACAGTGGTGAGCCGTATAGGATTCGAACCTATGACCCACTGATTAAAAGTCAGTTGCTCTACCAACTGAGCTAACGGCCCACTTCGCTGTGCGTGAGGGGGCTTCTAAGAACAACGGCGGGGGGGGTCAAGCCATAAACGCACAAAAAATTACAGTGACTGGAATTAGTTGGCGCGCGGCTTTATATGCCCCCAGCGCGAGTCTAGGATGGGACTATGATCCAGTTTGAGAAAATGCACGGTTTGGGCAATGATTTCGTTGTCATAGACGCCCGAGAGCGGCCGGATGGGCTGTCTGAGGCCTTGGTGAAAGCCATCGCGCATCGCCATATGGGTGTCGGCTTTGACCAACTCGCTGTGATCGAAAAAGGGTCCGAGGACGCGCATCTGGTATTTTATAATGCAGATGGCTCGACCTCGGCGGCTTGCGGCAACGCGACTCGCTGTATTGCCCGCAAGCTGATGACGGAATCAGGGCGGGACGTGCTGACGCTCACCACCGAACGCGGCACGCTTTATGCCAAAGACGCAGGCGACGGGCTGACCTCCATCAATATGGGGCATCCGCAACTGGACTGGCATGAGGTGCCGCTCGCTCAAGAGATGGATACGCTGGAACTCCCGATTGACGGAGGCCCGACGGCCACCGGCATGGGCAATCCGCATTGCACCTTCTTTGTGGAGGATGCCGAGGCGGTTGATCTGGAAAAACTAGGATCTGGGTTCGAGCACCACCCGCTCTATCCTGAACGCACCAATGTGCAATTCGCGTCTGTGATCGGAGAGAACCACCTGCGTATGCGCGTCTGGGAGCGAGGCGTGGGCGTGACGCTCGCGTCGGGCAGCTCGTCCTGCGCAACCGCAGTGGCTGCCGCGCGTCGCGGACTGACAGGGCGTCAGGTTCAGATAGACCTTGACGGCGGCACCATTTGGATCGACTGGCGTGAGGACGGCGTCTGGATGACCGGGCCGACGATGACCGTCTTCCAAGGGGCTTTCACGGATGACTTTCTAGAGGCCTCCAAGTGAGCACGCCCCCCAAGTTCACGACGCTCGGTTGTCGGCTCAACGCCTATGAGACCGAAGCGATGAAAGAGCTCAGCCAAGAGGCTGGGATCAGCAATGCTGTGATCGTGAACACATGCGCCGTGACCGCCGAGGCCGTCCGCAAAGCGCGGCAGGAAATCCGCAAGCTGAGGCGTGAAAACCCAGAGGCGACTCTGATCGTCACCGGCTGTGCTGCGCAAACCGAACCCGAGACTTTTGCGAAAATGGGCGAAGTCGACCGGGTCATCGGCAACACCGAGAAAATGCAGCCGGAGACATGGAAGAACATGGCCGCAGATTTCGTGGGCGAGACCGAAAAGGTCCAGGTCGACGACATCATGTCGGTCACGGAAACCGCAGGTCATTTGATCGACGGTTTCGGCACCCGCAGCCGCGCCTATGTGCAGGTCCAAAACGGCTGCGACCACCGTTGCACCTTCTGCATCATCCCCTACGGCCGCGGCAATTCGCGCTCGGTGCCCGCCGGTGTTGTGGTCGATCAGATCAAACGCCTTGTGGACAAGGGCTTTAACGAAGTCGTTCTGACCGGCGTCGATCTCACTTCTTGGGGCGCAGACCTTCCGGCCCAGCCAAAACTCGGCGATCTGGTCATGCGGATCTTAAAGCTGGTCCCTGATCTGCCTCGCCTTCGAATTTCTTCAATCGATTCAATCGAAGTCGACGAGAACCTCATGGCCGCCATCGCCACCGAGCCGCGCCTGATGCCGCACCTCCATCTCTCGCTCCAACACGGAGACGACCTGATCCTCAAACGCATGGCCCGCCGCCACTTGCGCGACGACGCGATCCGCTTTTGCGAGGACGCCAAGAAGCTGCGGCCAGACATGACCTTCGGCGCTGACATTATCGCAGGCTTTCCAACCGAGTCAGACGCGCATTTCGAGAACTCTCTGAAGCTCGTGAAGGATTGCGACCTGACGTGGCTGCACGTCTTCCCTTATTCCAAACGCGAGGGAACACCGGCGGCCAAGATCCCGAGCCAGGTCTCAGGCCCAACCATCAAAGCCCGCGCCGCCCAACTGCGCGCTGCTGGAGAAGCCCAAGTCGCGAAGCACTTGGCAGCTCAGATCGGCAAAACCCACAGCATCCTCATGGAAAACCCGCATATGGGCCGGACCGAGCAATTCTCCGAAGTGCATTTCTCAACGCCCCAAATCGAGGGCGATATCGTCAAGGCCACCATCACTGGACAGGCGGCAAATCAGCTGACTGTGTGACGCTGCGCGCGCGCCTCTTGCAAGACTGCAATGAGGCCTGCCACGACGATCACCACCATTCCCAGGAACGCCAGCGTTCCGGGCACAACAGCAAAGACCACCGCATCTATGCCAAGCGCAAAGATCAGGCCAAAATAATCAAACGGCGCAAGTGTCGAGACTTTGACCCGTTTCACCGCTTCGACCGATAGAATATGGCCAAATGCTCCTAAAAGCCCTGCGCAGACCAACAGAAATAACGACGTCGAGGTCAGGCCGTTCCACCCAAATGGCCATGTGACAAGGCCCATTGCCATAGACGCCAGGGCAAAACTCAGGGAAATCGACGCTGCGCTCTCATGAGAGGACATACGCTTAACGTGAATGCGCACCATCGCCCATGTCAGCGCGAATCCCAATCCTGCCCCCATGCCAATCAGGCTGCCGCGCGAAAAGTCGGGACGTTCCAGCTCGGCCCAGAGCATCAGCCCAATGCCAAGCAGACCCAACATCGCTGCAACCACAAGCCAGCGAGTCATCCGCTCGCCTAGCAACCATGCGGCCAATGGCAATGAAATCAGCGGGGCGAGGTATCCTAGCGCCGATGCATTCGCGACCGGCAAAAAAGCCAGAGACGTAAATGAGAAGGCCATGGCGAGACCCCCAAGCAGGCCACGGATCGCATGGTTGCCAAGATGCTTGGGAACCAGACTCTGCGCCCCTCCAAACCGCAGGGCAAAGGTCACAATCACAAGGGTCGCAACGCCCGAGCGCCAGGCCATGATTTGCCCGACCGGCAAGGTCTTTGCCAGTTGGTGAATGATCGCTGACATGGCGGTGATGAGCGCAATAGCGGCCAATCGCAGAAGAATGCCCTGCATAAAGAGAGTGCCTTAAATTTGGGAGAAGACTATAGTCTCAGTTCCAACGCAGCCTATCTGGATCGCTATGACAACGCAAACTGACCTGCCCATCCTCTATAGTTTCCGCCGCTGCCCCTATGCCATGCGCGCGCGGCTGGCGATTGCGTCGTCGAAAACGCCCGTTGAACTGCGCGAAATCCTTCTGCGCGACAAAGCGCAGGCGTTTTTGGATACCAGCCCCTCGGCAACCGTGCCGTGCCTGAAGACTGAGGAGCAGGTTCTGGATGAATCGCTCCACGTCATGCTCTGGGCGCTTGAGCAATCTGATCCAGAAGGCTGGCTTGATATGCCACCTGAGGGTCGCGATCTCATTACCGAGGCAGATGGCCCCTTTAAGACGGCGCTTGATCGCACGAAATACCACACGCGCTATGGCTCAGATCCCGAAGAAGAACGCGCCAAGGCGAATGTGTTTTTAGCAAAACTCGACGCCCAAATTGGCGACAAAGCGTTTCTGTTCAAAGACACCCCAAGCCTTGCGGATATGGCGATCCTGCCTTTCGTGCGCCAGTTCGCCTTTGTGGACAAAACCAGGTTTGACGCAGAGCCCTTGGGCAACCTGAAACGCTGGCTGGAAAGCTTTTTGGCTTCAGAACTTTTCGCGCATATCATGCCGAAATACCCAGTTTGGTCGTCCGAGGATGCGCCGACTTTATTCCCTTAGCGCGACATCTGGTTGCAAATAGAGAACCTGCGTCGCAACCTGACCACAGCTTGATTTAATGAGGACCTCAGAATGAAACTTATTGGCTCGCCGACCTCTCCTTTTGTGCGCAAATGTGTGGTGGCTTTGAAAGAGCTTGGTCTGGATGACCAAATCGAAGTCCTCTCTGTTGCAACAACACCGCTCGCCTCAGCGCCCGAAGTCCTTGCGGCCAATCCCTTAGGCAAAATCCCAGCGCTCATCCGTGATGAAGGCCCGGCGATCTATGACAGCCGAGTCATCACGCAATTCCTAAACGCGCATGCCGAGGGCGACCTTTATCCCGAAACTGCGAAATGGGAACTCCTCACGCTCGAAGCGACTGCCGATGCGATTATGGAGGCTGCGGTTCTGATGACCTATGAAGCTCGTGTCCGCCAAGACGGCGAGCGCAGCGAAGCCTGGGTCGAGGCCCAATGGGGCAAAGCCAAGCGCGCTTTGGATGCGGTGGAGGCGCGCTGGATGAGTCACCTGAGCGGCCCACTCAATATCACTCAGATCGGGATCGCCTGTGCGCTGGGCTATATCGATTTCCGCCACGATGCCCGCCAGTGGCGCGAGGGGCACGAGACCTTGGCGGATTGGTTCGCCACGTTTAGTCAGCGCGAGTCGTTTCAGACAACCACGCCTTCCTGACTTCATCTTGCCCAAAAAACTCTGGGCGCAGCCCATGAAAAAAGGCGGTGTGCACAGCACGCCGCCTTTCGCAGTTTCAGACCAAGGGTCCGGACCATTAATACCGGTAAGTGATACCGATGTTCAGCGCATTGGTTATCAGGTTGGTTTCCAAGGTGCCGCCCGTGTCCAGATCAAAGGAATTGCTGGAATAGGTAAACTGGTACTCCGCATAGGCATCCCAGCGTTCATTCAATTCCATAGACACACCGGCTCCAATCCGCGCTGCCGGTCCGGTTACCTGATAGCCATATGTGCGCGCCAGACCTGTTGGCTGTGCATCCACATGCGGGATCGCCAAACCGAGACCTCCAGTCACAAATGGAGACAATCGCCCATCCCACCAGCGACCATCCCAACGGCGGCTGATGTTTGCTGTCAGGATATTGTGGCCGTCGGTAAATTCCAGACGGTTCAGACCAAGAGCGGCCAGATCTGCATCCGACATGTAGGCCTTGGCATGGGTCATTTCGACACCATACCCCCAGCCGCTTTCGCGCCAGTACATAGCTTTGACACCATAGTATGGCGGCGTTTCAAAGCTTCTGCCTTCCCAGGTGATCAGGCGATTCACATTCGTGGTGCCACCACCGTTGTTGAACGAGCCTGTTAGCCGGCTGTGAGGGGAGGTCTGCGCTCCGAGGTAAAAGCTGAGTTCGATATCCGCGGAGGCGGGGCCTGCGAGAATCACGGCCACGGCCGCCAAAACGTTGCGGAATTTTTTCATTTGACGGCCCTCAGTGTCCAAAATGAAGATTTTCTTGACTACATAGGGACAAATTCTAGCGCCCTCAAGCGCGACAGATCAACGCTCTAGCCCACTTATGGCGAATGTGCGCTGGACGCACCACAAACGCTTCGCTAATAAGCACCGAAGGAGAAGCTGCAGGAGACTGCGGCTGAGTCCCATATTGGCCGAATTCGGCCGCGAAAATTGGAGTAAACCACGTGTCCCACGTAGATGATCACGAAGGCACCCGGAGGGATTTCCTCTATTATGCGACCGCAGGCGCAGGTGCAGTGACCGCAGGCGCGGCCGTTTGGCCCCTCGTCAATCAGATGAACCCCTCCGCAGACGTCAAGGCTCTGGCCTCGATTCGCGTGGACACCTCTGGCATCGAGCCGGGCACGCAGTTGACTGTGAAATGGCTTGGTAAGCCGGTCTTTATTCGTCGCCGTACGCAAGAAGAGATCGATGAGGCTCGCGCTGTGCCTTTGGCGGACCTGAGCATCGATGCCGAGTCCCGCAACGACAACAAACCAGGCACCGACGCTGCGGATGAGAACCGTGCGATGGATGAAAACGGTGAATGGTTGGTCATGATGGGTGTGTGTACACACCTTGGCTGTGTGCCTCTGGGCGATGGCGCCGGTGACTTTGGTGGCTGGTTCTGCCCATGCCACGGCTCTCACTACGACACATCCGGCCGGATCCGCAAAGGTCCGGCCCCTGAAAACCTTCCTGTTCCTGTTGCCCGCTTTGAGGGCAGCGAACTGGTCCTCGGCTAAGGAGCGCGAAGAATGTCTGGTATTCCTCACGATCATTACGAGCCAAAGTCTAACGGCGAAAAGTGGCTGCACAGCCGCCTGCCAGTTGTTGGTCTGCTCTATGACACCCTGATGATCCCAACCCCAAAGAACCTGAACTGGTGGTGGATCTGGGGCATCGTTCTGGCGTTCTGCCTGGCGCTGCAAATCGTCACTGGTATTGTTCTGGTGATGCACTACACCCCGCATGTGGATCTGGCGTTTGCTTCCGTTGAGCACATCATGCGCAACGTGAATGGCGGCCATATGATCCGTTACATGCACATGAACGGCGCGTCGCTGTTCTTCCTTGCTGTCTACATCCACATGTTCCGCGGTCTCTTCTATGGTTCCTATAAGGCTCCTCGCGAAGTCACCTGGATCATCGGTATGATCATCTATCTTCTGATGATGGCGACTGGTTTCATGGGCTACGTTCTGCCTTGGGGTCAGATGTCCTTCTGGGGCGCGACCGTGATCACCGGCCTGTTCGGTGCGGTTCCTTTCGTTGGCGATGCGCTGCAGACCTTCCTTCTGGGTGGCCCTGCGGTGGATAACGCAACCCTGAACCGTTTCTTCTCGCTGCACTATCTGCTGCCGTTTGTGATTGCAGGCCTCGTGATCGTTCACATTTGGGCCTTCCACACCACCGGCAACAACAACCCAACGGGTGTTGAAGTGCGTCGCGGCTCCAAAGAAGAAGCGGCGAAAGACACGCTGCCATTCTGGCCATACTTCGTGATCAAAGATCTCTTTGGTCTGGCAGTCGTTCTGGTGATCTTCTTCGCGGTTGTTGGCTTTATGCCGAACTACCTCGGCCACCCAGACAACTACATCGAAGCCAACCCTCTGGCGACACCAGCGCACATCGTTCCTGAATGGTACTTCCTGCCGTTCTACGCGATCCTGCGTGCCTTCACCGGCGACGTCTGGGTTGTGATGTTCGCAAGCTGGATCACCGGCGGCATCATCGACGCCAAGTTCTTTGGTGTTCTGGCGATGTTTGGTGCGATTGCGATCATGGCGCTGGCACCTTGGCTGGACACATCCCGTGTGCGCTCTGGTCAGTATCGCCCGATGTTCAAATGGTGGTATCGCCTTCTGCTTCTGGACTTCGTTGTCCTGATGTGGGCCGGCGCGATGCCAGCAGAGCCTCCATACTCCACCATCTCGCTGATCGGTGCGACCTACTGGTTCGCATACTTCCTGGTCATCCTGCCTTTGCTGGGTGTGATCGAGAAGCCTCTGCCTCAGCCAGAGACCATCGAAGACGACTTCAATGCCCATTACGGCAAACCAGCAGAACCTGCTGAATAAGAGGAAACGGGATAATGTTTAAGAAACTCGCGATCTCCGCAGTTGCCGCCCTGACCTTGACTTCGGGTGCTGCTATGGCCGCCGGTGGCGCTGGTCACGTGCACGACGTTGACTTCTCTTACGAAGGTCCTTTCGGGACCTTCGATCAGAACCAGCTTCAACGTGGTCTGAAAGTCTACACCGAAGTCTGCGCTGCCTGCCACGGCCTGCAGTATGTGCCTCTGCGTACATTGGCAGACGAGGGTGGTCCTCACTTCTCTGAAGCTGAGGTACGTCAGTATGCAGCAGATAACTTCGAAGTCTTTGACGCCGAGCTGGATGATTTCCGCGCGGCCAAGCCTGCGGACTTCTTCCCAGGATCCAACCTTGAGAACGCACCTGACCTGAGCCTCATGGCCAAGGCGCGTGCTGGTTTCCACGGCCCTTACGGCTCTGGCATCAACCAGTTCTTCAAAGGCATGGGCGGCGGTGAGTACATCTACTCCATTCTGGACGGCTACACTGGCAAAGAGAAAACTCAGGCTGGCACGACCTTCTACGAAAACACCGCCTTCCCAGGTGGCTGGATCGCTATGGCGCCTCCACTGGAAGACGGTCTGGTCGACTTTGACGACGGTCACGACAATTCGCTGCACCACATGGCAGAAGATGTCTCTGCCTTCCTGATGTGGACCGCAGAGCCTAAGATGATGGCACGTAAAGAAGCAGGCTTTATCGGGGTGTTCATCCTCGCGATTCTGTCTGTTCTGCTTTACCTGACCAACAAGAAGATCTGGGCGCCGCACAAGGGCAAAAAGACGTCTGCCTAAGCTTTAGGTGAGACGCATTTGAAAGGCCCCGCTTTATGCGGGGCTTTTTGTTTTTGCGGTGTCTTGGGGCGCTGCCCCAAACCCCGGGATATTTAAGCAAGAGAAAAAGGGGTGCCCCAAGTGACCTGCCCGCAGCCTACAAAGCGGCCCAAACGGTCCAGTTCGGCGTGGAGCTTGTTTTGTCGTGCCGCTGGCCATTTCACACGGGTTTCTGGCCAGAAGTTGATGACCGTGAGTTCTGATTTCGCGCGATTGGCTTTGACCTCGATGCGCCCGACAAAGCGGTCACCTTCGAGGATTGGATAGACGTAGTAACCCCATTTTCGTTTCGCGGCGGGAACAAACATTTCGATGCGGTAGTCAAAGCCAAAGAGGCGATCAAGGCGCGCACGGTCTCGGGTGACCGGATCGAAAGGGTTTACAATGCGCAGGCGGGAAGACGGCGCGACGAGATCCGCAAGGCGGGCCTCGATGTCTGGGGCGCCATAGGCCTGGGTGATCGTCTTGTCCGCGTTCTCGATTTCGACGGGGATGAGATTGGCTTTACTTAGCCACTCTTTGGTTTCCACAGATGTACTGGCATCCCAAAAACGCTGGATCTCTCTGGCGGTGCCAACGGCGATATGGTCAATCGCTTCGCCCAAGAGCCAGTCCAGCTCTGCGTCTTCGGACATCTCGCGCCTGCGCAGCTCTTCGGGAAAGACGCGTTCCGGCAGGTTGTAGAACTTGGTGAAGTCTTTGCGAAAACAGGTTGCGAGCTCTCCGGTGAGCCACATGTAATCCAACGCGCGTTTGTGTGGAGGCCGCGCCCACATTTCCTTGGGGCGGTCGTTCTTAGTGTCAAAGGCGTGGGTAGATAGGGCGCCTTCTTCCGTGATGCGGGCTTTGATGTCGCGCATCAGATCGGTGCCCGCGACTTCGGTGTACCAATGGTTGGCTTTCTTCTCCATCCGGCGGAACTGGCGTCGCCAGGCGGGCAGGGCCTTCATTGGAATAACTGAGGCGTCATGAGTGAAATGCTCAAAGATCAGCCGATCTTTGGCCAACAACGGATTGAGCATTTTCTCGCGGTAATTCTGATTGCGAGACCACAGGATATGATGATGCGCGCGGCTGACGGTTTGGATGGTGTCCAACTGCACGAAGCCGAGCTTTTCGATCATCCCATAGACATCAAGCGGGCCGGTGGGCGTCTCTGACAACCCCTGCGAGGCAAGCCAAAGCCAACGCGCCTGTTTATTGCTGATCCGTAAAGCTGCCTGCATGATGCCTCCTGTTTGGGCATCAAACATGAGGCTCTAAACTCAGTCCAGCCCGATGATGTGCTGCTCGCCACGCGCCCGCGCCAGAACCATCTGTTTCTGACGCTCGCGGAACCGCTCTTTGTCGCGCTCACTGGTTTCATCGACACAGTGATGACAGCTGACGCCCTGTTCATAGGCCGGGTTCGTGACATCTTCTGGCAGGATCGGACGGCGGCAAGCGTGGCACAGCAAATGCGGGCCTTCTTTCAGTCCGTGGCCGACCGAGACGCGTCCGTCAAAGACGAAACATTCGCCTTCCCAAGTGCTTTCCTCTTGGGGTACTTCCTCAAGGTATTTCAGGATGCCGCCCTTGAGGTGATAGACGTCCTCAACCCCTTGACCCAAGAGATAGTTCGTCGATTTCTCGCAACGAATGCCGCCGGTGCAGAACATGGCGATGCGCTTGTTGTGAAAACGGTCTTTGTTCTCTTCCCACCAGGCGGGAAACTCGCGGAAACTTGCGGTCTCTGGATCCACAGCACCCTGGAAAGTACCGATTGAGACCTCATAGTCGTTGCGCGTATCAATGGTGACCACATCAGGCGACTGGATCAGCTCGTTCCAATCCTGAGGATCCACGTAATTGCCAACATGCGCCGTCGGATCCACATTGGGCTGGCCCAGTGTGACGATCTCTTTTTTCAGCTTCACCTTCATACGCGGGAAAGGTTTCTCGCTGGCGGTGCTTTCTTTCCATTCGAAGTTCGCACAGCCCGGCAGGGATTGAATATGAGCGATCACCGCATCGATGCCTTTGCGCGGCCCGGCAATCGTGCCGTTGATGCCTTCATGCGCCAAGAGCAGCGTGCCCGTGATCTCATTCGCGAGACACAGATCCAGCAGCGGCTGACGCAAAGCCTGATGATCCTCAAAAGAGGTAAAGTGATAGAGCGCGCATACGGTATACATGCGCCGCGGCATACGCCTTGAGGCCTGTAACTTCAAGGACTAGGTTGTCGCACAAAGACCAACCGGAGGGCGGGATGCGTAACGCACTGATCGTGATTGATGTTCAAAATGATTTCTGCCCGGGCGGGGCTTTGGCGGTGCCAGAGGGCGATCAGATCGTCACAGGAATTAACGCACTGATGCCAGAGTTTGATGCGGTGATTCTGACGCAAGACTGGCACCCGGCGGGGCATAGTTCTTTTGCCAGCAGTCATTCGGGCAAAGGCCCTTACGAGACAGTAGAGATGGCTTATGGCACGCAGGTGCTGTGGCCTGATCACTGCGTGCAAGGCTCTAGCGGGGCGGACTTCCACAAAGACCTCGATACCACCCGCGCGGATATGATTATCCGCAAAGGCTATAACCCAGCCATCGACAGCTATTCAGCGTTTTTCGAAAATGACCAGACCACGCCTACGGGGCTTGAAGGATATCTCAAGACGCGCGGGATTTCCAATGTGACGATGGTGGGGCTGGCGACGGATTTCTGTGTGAATTTCTCGGCCCTGGATGCCGCGAAACTTGGGCTGAAGGTTTCCGTGCGCATGGACCTGTGTCGCGCAATTGATCTGGATGGATCGCTCGCCGCCGCAACCACGGCCATGGAAGACACAGGTGTGTCGCTTATCTAACTCCGCTTGCCAGAGGCGGCTGCGCGCTGCAAACTCCTTCCAAAGCATTTCCCGGAGACCCCTATGGTCGACATAGCCACCCGCGTCTGGACCCATAAGTGGAAGATTGACCCGATTGTCCGGTCTCTGATCGACACGGATTTCTACAAGCTCTTGATGTGTCAAAGCGTGTTTCGCAATCGGCCTGACACGCAGGTGCAGTTTTCTTTGATCAACCGCACGACCTCGGTGCCCTTGGCAGATCTCATCGACGAAGGTGAGCTGCGCGAGCAACTTGATCACGTGCGCTCGCTGTCGCTTAGTCGCGGTGAAAGCACCTGGCTGCGCGGCAACACCTTCTACGGCAAACGCCAGATGTTCCGTCCCGACTTCATGGAATGGTTCGAAAACCTGCGCCTGCCCGCCTATCATCTGGAGCGGATCGGAGATCAATATGAGCTGACCTTTGAAGGCACTTGGCCCGAAGTGATGCTCTGGGAGATCCCAGCGCTGTCGATCCTGATGGAGCTGCGGGGCAGGGCGCTGCTGCATTCGATGAAGAAATTTGAGATTCAGGTGCTTTATGCCCGCGCCATGACCAAACTCTGGGAAAAGATCGAAGTTTTGCAGAAGGTCGACAACCTTCGGATCGCGGATTTTGGCACTCGGCGGCGTCATAGCCATCTGTGGCAGGATTGGGCGGTGCAGGCCATGTGCGAGGGGCTGGGGGAAAAGTTCGTCGGCACGTCCAACTGCCTGATCGCCAAGCGCCATGATCTTGAGGCCATCGGCACCAACGCGCATGAATTGCCGATGGTCTATGCGGCTTTGGCCGAAGACGATGCGGAACTCGCGCAGGCGCCCTATCAGGTTCTGGCCGACTGGCATGAAGAGCACGACGGGAACCTGCGGATCATCCTGCCTGACACCTACGGCACTGAGGGCTTCTTGGCCAAAGCACCAGATTGGCTCGCGGGTTGGACCGGTATTCGTATCGACAGTGGCGACCCCGCAGGCGCCGCTGAGATCGCCATCAAATGGTGGAAGGACCGTGGTGAGGATCCTTCGCAAAAGCTGGTGATTTTCTCGGACGGTTTGGACGTGGAAAAGATCGCAGAGCTGCAGGCACAGTTCCAAGACCGCGTGCGCGTGTCCTTTGGCTGGGGCACCTTGTTAACCAACGACTTCCGCGGGCTGACACCGCAAGATCAACTCGCACCGTTCTCGCTGGTGTGCAAAGCGGTTGCCGCCAATGGTCGCCCGACGGTGAAACTTTCGGACAACCCAAACAAAGCGATGGGGCCGGCGGATCAGGTCGAACGCTACAAACGCGTGTTTGGTGTCGGCGTACAGGAACGCAGCGAAGTTCTGGTCTAGTCCTTTTCAGGATCACCACGCAGGCGATGCGGCGAGGTACCAAACCGCGCTCGGAACAGGCGCGAGAAATGGCTGGCGGTATTGAACCCACAAGCGACGCCCACAGCCGTTACCGTCATATTTGTCTGCAACAGCAGTTGTTGCGCGCGCTGCAGGCGTAGGTCGGTATAATACTTCTTGGGCGTCGCGCTCAGATACCGGCGGAACAGGCGTTCCAGTTGGCGTGTCGAGATATTCACGGTCTTGGCCAGATCCGAAGGGCGCAAGGGCTCTTCAAGATTGGTTTCCATCAACGCCAGAATTTCAGAGAGCTTGGGGTGGCGGAAGCCGACGCGGTCTGCGGCCTGAATACGCGCGGAATGCTGGATCACACGAATGCTGGTGTAATTCAAGAACCCAGCGACCAGATTGGCCAGCTTTTCAGAGCGCAATTGCGAGACATGAAACAGCATCAGATCAATCGCCGAGGTGCCACCCGATGAACAATAGGGCGACGCGCTGGAGGTGAAGGTGTATTCGGTCAAATCGACCTCGGGGAATTCTTCCATGAAGGCCTGGCGCTTTTCCCAATGAATGGTCGCGCGTTTGCCGTCCAAAAGGCCCGCCTTCGCAAGAACATATGCGCCGGTATAAAGCGCGCAAAGTGTTGCGCCGATCCGGTCCGCTTTGCGCAGAAATCCCGAGACCGCGGAAAGGTTCTGACGCTCTACATCGTCTCCGGTCACGAGGACGACAAAGTCTTCGCGTTGCGGCTCGTCCAAGGGGCCGTCGATGGGAAAACTACCGCCCAGCGCATCCGCCACGGGCGTGCCGTCTTCGCTGAGCACACGGATCTCAAAAGGCGCGCCTTCGCCATGTTTATTGGCAAGCTGCAGCACCACCAAGGCATGCGTAAAGGACAGCGCGGAATATCCGGGCATCAGAATAAAGGTGAAACGAGGTGTTTTGGTCCCTGCCGTCATGTCGTTCTTTTTGGGTGGCGCCCCTGAACAGAGCGCTGCCGAGTTGGTTTGACTGTTGGGATCATCCTAACGTGAGTGGCTGCAATTCCAAAAGGTTAATTCAAAATTGCTGAGGGCCGCATGTGGCCGGTCGACCAGCCGTTCGCGTTCTTGATGTCCCAGTTGATATAGCGCTGGGCATGCGGATGCGCCGGATCAAGCGCGCCGAGCTTCACGAGGATTGCAGCGATAGCGCATTCGGCCGCTCGGGTGGAGCCATCTGTGATCTTGAGCGCGACACCCAGTTTTTGTTCTGGCAGGATTGCGATGAAAAAGGCCTCGGCCCCGGTTTTGACAGCGATCTTGTTGTCTGCAGCGTTGATCAGGCGTTCACAGGCGCGCCCTTCGGCGGAAATCAGAACGGGGTATGTCGCCATAGCCCGATGGATGCGATAGGCGGCGCGGTTGCGCGCGTCGCCTTCGGGATTTGCTCCCGCAAAGAATCCCATAGCCCGCGCCATCCCCACAAGGCTCACTGCGTGGTTGGGCGCAGAGCAGCCGTCGATACCAAAGCCGGGGCTGGTTTCTCCGGTGACCTCTTCGAAAGCACTCAAGCAGGCTTGCTGCACGGGGTGATCGATCTCGATATATTCCGAATGCCCGCCAAGGTGTTTGTTCAACGTCAGAAAGCCTGCGTGTTTACCCGAGCAGTTGTTGTGCAGCTGGCAAGGTGTCTCGCCCGCGAGCAACATCGCGCGACGGCTTTCCTTGTGGCTGGGTTCATGGCTACCACACCGCAGGTCGGCTTCGCTCAGGCCAAGGTCAGACAGCCAAGACGCCACGCTTTCCGTGTGGATCGGTTGCGCGCCATGTGACGCGCAAGACAGCGCAATTTGCGCATCCGTCAGACCAAAGGCATCCGCCGCACCGCTTTCGACCAAAGGCAAGGCCTGCAGCATTTTTGCAGAGCTGCGCGGCAGCACGACCTTATCCGGATCTCCCCAAGCATGCACGATTTCACCTTGCGCATTGCAGACAACCGCATCCCCGTAATGGATGCTCTCTAGAATTGGGCCGCGTGTGATGTCGACCAAAGGCACGGATTGGGTCATGGTAACCTTCAATTTATGGCAAATTACCGCCAACGGGGCTTTATCCAGGCGGCACAATCAGAGTAGTGTAGCTGCATCGAGAAGAAAATGCCTGCGCTGATAAAAGATACAAGTGGCGGCGGGCGCGGTTGAGGATAAGCCAAGGCTTGGAGGCTGGCGATATGGGATTTGCAAAGATGCGCGGAGTGATTGGCGGGGCGTTTTTGGGCGCAGCATGTGTGTTTGGCATGCAGGCGGCGGCTCAGGAAAGTACGAACCAAGTGGCGGCCAAGACCGACTGGAGCGTGTTTGAGGATGTGAACCCCAAGGAATGCTGGGCTGTTTCCACCTTTAAGGAAAGCGTGAACACCCGCGACGGCGCGGTGGTTGCTGTGCGCAGAACCCAGACCTTGTTGATGGTCTTCTACCGTCCAGAGGCGGGCGTGCGCGGCCAAGTGGGCTTTACCGGCGGCTATCCGTTTAAATCTGGCTCGACGGTTAATCTGAAAATCGACAATGACAGCTTTGACCTCTTTACTGAAGGCGAATGGGCATGGCCCTCTACTGCCGACGAAGACGCCAAGATCGTCGCTGCCATGAAGCGTGGCAAACAGGCGGTTCTGGTCGGTGTCTCGGGTCGCGGGACGCGCACCCAAGACACATTCTCTTTGTTGGGCTTCACCGCTGCTGTAGATGACGCGGGCAAGCGCTGTAGCTAACGCTCAGGTCGTGGCCTGCACCTCATAGTGGGTCATGACCATGGTGCTTTCATCCAGCACTTCGACCAATCCCATAAGTTCTGGAAATTTGGCCGGGTTGAAATTTTCAGCGGCCTTTTTGGCATGCGCCATGCTTTGCCATTCGACCAGATCAAGGAACTCTCCGTCCTCAGTCACAGCAATTTTGCGCGACAGAAAACCGGGTTGGGCCGTGGCGAAGGACTGGCTGTCGTGCCACGCCGCGACGGCGGCCTCAACAGCGACACCGGGTTTCGTGCGATAGCGGACGGTTTCAAGTACGGGCATGTATTCCTCCTGTGTATGTTGCAGTCCTGAGCCTCTCATAGCGTCCCGTCAACCAATGACAGCTGCGCAAAGCGTTGCATTTCGCTATAGTTCGTGTATCTGACGCCTCTGATTTCCCGGAGACCAAGCCATGTCCGCCAGCGCACCGATCACGCAGGATGTTATGACCATTCCTCGCAAGACCCCCGAAGGGGGCAAGATCAACCTCGTCGGGTTGACGCGGGATCAACTGCGCGCGGTGTTGATTGAGCACGGCACCAAGGAAAAGCAGGCCAAGATGCGCGTGGGGCAGATCTGGCAATGGATCTACCAATGGGGCGTACGCGATTTCCACGAAATGACCAATCTGGCGAAAGCCTATCGGGCCGAGCTGGATGCGAAATTCGTGATCGAGATCCCAGAGGTCGTGAGCAAACAGGTCTCAACCGATGGAACACGGAAATATCTGGTGCGGATCGCGGGCGGTCATGAGGTCGAGGTGGTCTATATCCCCGAGGATGATCGCGGCACTTTGTGTATTTCGTCTCAGGTTGGCTGCACGCTGACCTGCTCCTTCTGTCACACGGGCACGCAGAAACTGGTGCGTAACCTGACTGCCGGTGAGATCGTCGGGCAGGTGATGATGGCGCGCGATGATCTAGAGGAATGGCCTGTGCCGGGCGCACCTAAGGACGAAACGCGCTTGCTGTCCAATATCGTGCTGATGGGCATGGGCGAGCCGCTCTATAATTTCGAGAACGTGCGCGACGCGATGAAGATCGCGATGGATCCAGAGGGGATTGCGCTCAGCCGTCGCCGTATTACGCTCTCGACCTCTGGCGTTGTGCCAGAGATCGCCCGGACTGCTGAAGAGATCGGCTGCCTCTTGGCGATTTCTTTCCACGCAACCACGGATGACGTGCGCGATGTCTTGGTGCCGATCAACAAGCGTTGGAATATCGAAGAGCTGCTGGGTGCGCTGGCCGCCTATCCAAAGGTTTCCAACTCCGAGCGGATCACCTTTGAATATGTGATGCTCGATGGGGTGAACGACACCGATGAGGACGCGCATCGTCTGATCGATCACATCAAGCGCCACAACATTCCCGCCAAGATCAATCTGATCCCGTTCAACGAATGGCCCGGTGCGCCCTATAAACGGTCCTCCAACAACCGGATCCGTGCGTTCGCCAATATTGTCTATCAAGCAGGCTACGCTAGCCCGATCCGCAAGACCCGCGGTGACGACATCATGGCGGCCTGTGGCCAGTTGAAATCAGCAACGGAGCGCGCCCGAAAGTCTCGCAAACAGATCGAGTCTGAAGCCGGGTTAGGTTGAGGACGTCAGCTTACCAAGGGCATTTTGAAAGACTTCAAACTGCCCTTCCTTCATGCGCACAGTTTCAGACGAATCTGGAAAACTACCGTCTTGCACCGATTGCCTATACGCAGACATGGCTTGGACGCGCTTTGCATAAATTTGCTGGTGCAGGCCGTGTAAGTCGGCATATGCGCGTGCGTGACGCGGACGAGATGCCGCCTCGCCACAGATGTCTTCCTGGAACAAATAGTCAATGTCACCGCCAGGGCCAGAACCCAGCGACACAACGGACAAAGAGACGCTCTTGGCGATTTCAGTCAAAACATCCGATGCGATAACCTCTGCCTCGACCATCACGGCTCCGGCGTTCTCCAGATCTTTGAAAGCCTGATACAGCTCGATGGCTTCTTCGGCAGAACGCCCCATCGCCCGAATTCCGCCAGTCCACATGGATGTTCGGGGTACCAAGCCCAAATGTCCCATGACAGGAACTTGCGCAGTCGCAAGCATTTCGACAACTTGTGGTTCGCGGGGGCAATAAATCGCATCCGCGCCTGCTTCGAGCAGCTTATAGGCCTGCCGCAAGACCTCGCCCGCGGTTGGAAAGTTCCACATGTGAACTCCGGCGGTTATAAACATTTTGGGCGCACCTGTTCGCATCTCTGCCAAAATCGGTGCGCTACCTACCAGCATGTCGATGCCCGCCTCGGCCGCAGCGGAGGCTTGCTCGGCGTTCACAGCCGTCGTCTGGGTAAACTTGCGCTTGCCTTTTCCGTCGCGCAGGCACTTCAGCGTAAGCGTTCTTTCGGTCGGTTGACCTGCAAAGGAAAAGGTTTTTTTCATATCAGCTCTTTCTTACCTTCCCGGGATCGCGTCGCGTTTGCCGGTTGCACCCCAGTTTTCAATCGCCTCCACGGCCTCTTGCGCGGTTTCGACAAACTGGAAAAGCTCCAGATCATCTGCCGAGATTGTGCCTGCATCCGACAGGGCTTCCCAATTGATGATCTTTTCCCAGAAGGCGCGGCCAAAGAGCAAGAACGGCACGCGTTCCATGCGGCCGGTTTGAATGAGGGTCAGAGCCTCAAACAGCTCGTCCATCGTGCCAAAGCCGCCCGGAAACACCGTGATCGCCCGCGCGCGCATCAGGAAATGCATCTTGCGGATCGCAAAATAATGGAAGTTGAAACACAGCTCGGGCGTCACATACTCATTCGGCGCTTGCTCGTGCGGCAGTACGATATTGAGGCCAATTGATTTGCCACCCGCATCCACGGCTCCGCGGTTGCCTGCTTCCATCACGCCAGGCCCGCCGCCGGTGACGATCACG
The DNA here is from genome assembly GCF_037478305.1 of Cognatishimia coralii. Taxonomy (NCBI): domain Bacteria; kingdom Pseudomonadati; phylum Pseudomonadota; class Alphaproteobacteria; order Rhodobacterales; family Paracoccaceae; genus Cognatishimia; species Cognatishimia coralii. The sequence goes on along the minus strand of NZ_JBBGAZ010000005.1, from coordinate 197,749 downwards.
TTCTCGCGCCCACCGGTTTCCATGGACTTCAAGGTCATCAGCCGCGCGAATTCACGCGCCTCGTCGTAGAACTCTGACAGATCCGCCAAAGTCTGTGTGCGCGCTTGGTCCTTTTTGGACGGCTCAGGAATGCGCGCGCCGCCAAACAGAACAATCGTGCTTACGATCCCCTGTTCGTCCTGAAGCATTTCAGGTTTCAACAGTTCCAGTTGCAATCTAACCGGCCTTAGCGCGTCCTGACACAGGAAATCATCATCCGCGAAGGCCAGACGATAGGCCGGATGCCGCGTCTGGGGCGTGTCAGGCACGTGTTTGGCCGAGCTGCGGTCCGTATGGGCATCGCGAAACGGGGTGCGGGGATCTGTGGTCATGAATGGGTCCTGCAACAAAATACTCTTCTTTGTTGGTCAAGCTAGCCGCTGGCCGCATCCGTGACCAGCCACAACCGCGCGATGTCGCAATTCCTGCGATAAACGCCCGATTCTGCGGGTGACGCCGCCTTAGGCTTTCGCTATCAAGACGCAACTTTATTTGATCGGAGCGACTCTCATGTCCAATGCACAGCTCGAAACTGCCATCGAAGCCGCCTGGGAGGCGCGCGACACCATCACGCCTGCTACCACAGGCGAAACCCGTGAAGCCATCGAAGACACGCTGAACGCGCTGGACGGTGGTCGGCTGCGCGTCGCGGAAAAGCTGGAAGATGGCAGCTGGCACGTGAACCAATGGGCCAAGAAAGCCGTTCTGCTGGGCTTCCGCATCAAAGACATGGAAGAGCAATCTGGCGGCCCTCAGGGTTCCGGCTGGTGGGACAAAGTCGACAGCAAGTTCAAAGGCTGGGGCGAAAACCAATGGTCTGCAGCAGGCTTCCGCGCGGTGCCGAACGCTGTTGTTCGCAAATCTGCTTTTATCGCGCCTGGCGTGGTTCTGATGCCGTCTTTCGTGAACCTCGGCGCTTATGTTGACGAAGGAACGATGGTCGACACTTGGGCCACCGTCGGCTCTTGCGCGCAGATCGGGAAGAACGTGCACCTCTCTGGCGGCGTTGGCATCGGTGGTGTACTGGAGCCTATGCAGGCAGGCCCAACCATCATTGAAGACAATTGCTTTATCGGCGCGCGCTCTGAGGTGGTCGAGGGCTGTATCGTCCGCGAAGGTTCCGTTCTGGGCATGGGCGTCTTTATCGGCCAGTCCACCAAGATCGTGGATCGTGAAACCGGCGAAGTTATGTATGGCGAAGTGCCGCCTTATTCGGTGGTCGTTGCGGGTTCCATGCCATCCAAGAACGGTATCAACCTCTACTGCGCGGTGATCGTGAAGCGCGTGGACGAAAAGACTCGCTCTAAGACCGGCATCAACGAGTTGCTGCGCGACTAAGCGCTGCGCAAATCGTCAATCGGATAGGACGCGCCCCAGACCTCGGGCGCGTCTTTTTTCATTTTGGAGACCTCGCAGTGGGTCAGGTAGCTGAGCGCCGCGTCTCGGTTCCCATTGTGTTTGCTGAGAGCCTTGTGCCAGAGCCTGAGTGTTGATTTCGCAGACCACGGCAGATCGGCGCTCGCCAGCCATTTGCGCAGCTCGCAGGGCAAGCGATCAAACTCTGCCATAGGGTGGGCAGAGCGTCGGTTTTTTCTGAGGCTGGTGCGGAGGTTCTTGGTCATCAAACTCTGTCGCGTTACGGAGTGTCGTATATGTAATGTCATAACATACAAGCGCAAGCCCGTTTCCGGCTCGCTTGACATTTGCGCGCGCCGCGCACAAAGCAGACCTATGGATAAGCCACGCAAAAAACCCTCTCGTCAGCAGGCGTTCACCCTTTTGGTTCAGGTCGGTCGCAAGGATGGCGACGGGCTGCCGGAGGGCGCGACCGGTGGTGCTTTGATGATCTACGCCTCCGGCGTGGATGAGGCCGAAGCGGTGCGTGAGACGGTCGCGATTCTAAAGCAAGCGGACCTCGCGCCTTTGGATGTGACAGGCTATGGCACATTGGCTGAGCGCGAGGCGCAGGGGCATGAGATTCACGACGACGAGCGTGCATTGATGCAGCGCGCTTTGGATGAAAATTCTGTGGTGGTGGCCCAGATGACGCCGTTCTTCAATGGCGAAGAAAGCACCTCAGACGAGGTCGAGCACTAGGGGCGCTGCCCCTCGAGTGCAGGATCTGACGATCCTTCCCCCCTCACCCCGGGATATTTTTAGCAAGAGAAAGCGCGAACGGTCTGTTTGCCCTTTTGGTCAAAGCGCGTTACCCAATGGCCAAAGAACATGAGGTCGCGCATGACACAGATTGATCCAGCCCAGCTTACAGCAGATCTTATCCGCTGCCCGTCAGTGACGCCCGAAGAGGGTGGGGCCTTGGTTTTGCTTGGTGAAATGCTGACCCAGGCGGGTTTCGAGGTGTCGCGCGCAGACCGAGGAGAGGTCTGCAATCTGGTGGCGCGTTGGGGTACCAAAGGGCACGCAAAAACCTTCGGGTTCAACGGCCATACCGATGTGGTGCCTGTGGGGGATGAGGCTTCTTGGACGGTCGATCCCTTTGGCGCCGAAATCAAAGACGGCATCATGTACGGGCGTGGCGCGACGGATATGAAGTCCGGTGTCGCGGCCTTCGTGGCGGCTGCGATTGATCTGGTGCAGGACACCCCGCCTGATGGTGCGATCCTGATCACAGTGACGGGCGACGAAGAAGGCCCTGCTTTGCATGGGACGACAGCTATTCTCGATCACATGGCGGAGACAGGCGAGAAAATGTCCGTCTGTCTTGTCGGGGAACCAACTTGCCCTGAGACCATGGGCGACATGATTAAAATCGGCCGTCGTGGCTCGATGACGGCGTGGTTTACCTATCGCGGAAAGCAGGGCCATTCCGCCTATCCGCATCGCGCGCGCAATCCGCTGCCAGCGATGGCGAAACTGATGGATCTGATGGCCTCACATTCTCTGGATGAAGGGACCGAGCATTTTGATACCTCCACAGTGGCGGTTGTCACTATGGACACCGGCAATGAGGCGACCAATGTGATCCCGGCGGAATGTGCGTCGGCCGTCAACATCCGTTTCAACGACGCACATACTGGCGAAAGCCTGACCGAGTGGATGCAGTCCTTGGTTCAGAAAGTGACAGACGAGACAGGGATCCTGATCGAGATAGCCGTCAAAATCTCGGGCGAGAGTTTCATTACGCCACCCGGCGCTTTGTCTGACCTTGTGGGCCGCGCGGTTGAGGCTGAGACCGGATTGGTGCCCGAACTGTCCACCACCGGCGGCACCTCGGATGCGCGTTTCATCAAAAACCACTGCCCTGTTGTGGAGTTTGGCCTTGTAGGCAAGACCATGCATCAAGTCGACGAAAACGTGCCTGTGGAACAAATCCACCAGCTCAAAGCGATCTATAGCCGCATCCTCAAGGACTATTTCGCGTGAGTCTTTTGATTGAGCGCAGCGATGATCTAGAGACCTGTCTGGCACTGCGTCATGAGGTTTTCGTCGTTGAGCAGAATGTGTCCTTGGAAGAAGAGCAGGACGGGCTCGACCCCGAGGCCGTGCATTTTCTGGCCAGCATTGACGGTGCGCCCGTTGGCACCCTTCGGATACTGATCAAAGGCGATACGGGAAAAATCGGTCGTATCTGTGTAGTGCAATCTGCACGTGGTACGGGCTGTGGCGCAAGTCTCGTGCGCTCGGCCTTGGCCTATCTGAGCACGGTGCCGGATGTCACACGCGCCATGCTCGGGTCTCAGGAACATGCCATTGGGTTTTATGAATGTCTGGGCTTTGTCGCCTTTGGGGCAACCTATATGGACGCAGGCATTCCACATCGCGATATGGAGCGCTCCCTGTGAAGCCCACGCTGGTCATCATGGTCAAAGAACCGCATCCGGGTCGTGTTAAAACCCGACTCGGCCGCGATATCGGACTGACGTCCTCCGCATGGTGGTTCCGCCATCAAGTCGCGGCCTTGCTGCGACGCATCGAAGATCCACGCTGGGAAACTGTTCTGGCGGTTGCTCCTGATGTCGAAGGGTTGAAAAGCCGTGTTTGGCCCGAACATTTGCCGCGGTTACCGCAAGGACCGGGCAATCTGGGCGATCGCATGGCACGCGTGTTTCGCACCATGCCCAAAGGGCCTGTTTGCATTATTGGCGCGGATATTCCAGGCATCACTCGCGCGCGGGTGGGCGAGGCCTTCAAGGCGCTGGGCAATCATGATGCGGTCTTTGGGCCCGCGCCAGACGGTGGCTATTGGCTGGTTGGGATGAAACGCCAGCGTCCTGTACCACCACAGCTGTTTGAGGGCGTGCGCTGGTCGACGGACACGGCCTTGGCGGACAGCGCTGCGACCATGAAGGGCTTGTCGATTGCCCATGTGGCAACGCTGCGGGACGTGGACACCTTGGCCGATCTCAAGTCACTTTCTCGGTGACGCCCCAATCCTGCCGTGATAGGCGGCAGATATGCAGATGCCGACAAAAGAAGAGGTCCTTGAGTGGATCTCTGACAATCCGACCCTCACCAGCAAACGTGACATCGCCAAAGCCTTTGGCATCAAAGGCGCTGCGCGGATCGATCTGAAACGCCTTTTGCGAGAGCTCGAGGCCGAGGGCCATCTGCAGAAACGCAACAAAACCTACCGCGATCCCGACAAACTGCCGCCTGTGAGCGTGCTGCAGGTTTCCGAGATTGATAGCGACGGCGATCTCTTTGCCCGCCCGATGGAATGGCAGGGCGAGGGCGCAGAGCCGCGCATTCTGATGATGCTGAAACCCAGCGATCCAGCGTTGGGGCCGGGGGATCGCCTGCTGGCGCGGCTAACTGAGGTTTCAGGCGAAGATCACGCCTATGAAGGCCGCCTTATCCGCCGCATCGGCACCAATCCTCGTCGGGTTTTGGGCGTCTTCCGCAAAACGTCAGAAGGCGGACGGATCCTGCCTATCGACAAGGGCGACGACAAACAATGGCAGGTGCCCGAGGGCGCTGTGAATGGCGCCAAAGATGGCGAGTTGGTTGAGGCCGAACAAGCAGGACCAAAGTCCCGTATGGGCTTGCCCCGCGCGCGGATCGTGAACCGACTCGGAGATCCCACTGCACCCAAAGCGGTGTCGCTGATTGCGATCCATCAACATGGCATTCCCGATGACTTTCCAGATGAGGTCATTGCCGAGGCGGATGCGGCCAAGCCCGCAGGCCTCGGAGATCGCACGGACCTGCGCGAGATGCCCCTGGTCACCATCGACCCCGCAGATGCACGCGATCACGATGATGCCTGCTGGGCTGAAGCCGATGATGATCCCAAAAACCCGGGTGGTCACATCGTCTGGGTCGCGATTGCAGATGTGGCCCATTACGTGACGCCCGGCTCAGCACTGGATCGAGAGGCCAAGAAGCGCGGCAACTCCAGCTATTTTCCTGATCGCGTTGTGCCGATGCTGCCGGATCGGTTGTCGGGGGATCTCTGCTCGCTGCACGAAGGCGTGCCGCGCGCCTGTATAGCAGTTCGGATGAAGCTTGACGCAAAGGGCCATAAGATCTCGCATCGGTTCATGCGGGCTATGATGAAATCTGTGGCCTCGCTGAACTACGAGGAAGTGCAAGAGGCACAGGACGGCAATCCGAACGAACGCTGTGCCGCCTTGATGGACGATGTGATTACACCGCTTTATGCGGCCTATGAAGCGACCAAAATCGCGCGTGCGGAACGTCAACCTCTCGAGTTGGATCTGCCGGAGCGCAAGGTCGTACTAACGGACGAAGGCGAGGTCGCGTCGATCAATTTCCGAGATCGACTGGATGCCCACCGCCTGATCGAGGAATTCATGATCCTCGCCAATGTCGCCGCCGCCGAGACCCTGATCGCGCGCGGCGCACCGCAATTGTTCCGGGTTCACGAAGAGCCAGCGCCTGAAAAACTCGACAGCCTGCGCGAGGTGGCGCGGGCCTCTGGGTTCAATCTGGCCAAAGGGCAGGTGCTGAAGACGGCACACCTTAATCGGCTGCTGAATGAGGCAGCGGGATCGGATGAGGCCGAACTCATCAATATGTCGACACTGCGTTCGATGACGCAGGCTTATTGTTCGCCGCAGAACTTCGGGCATTTTGGCCTGTCGCTGCAGTCCTATGCCCATTTCACCTCTCCCATCCGCCGCTATGCCGACCTGATCGTGCACCGTGCGCTTGTGGGCTCGCATGGATGGGGCGAGGATGGTTTGTCGTCCCAAGACATTGAAAATCTGGAAAAGACCGCGAGTCATATTTCTGAGACCGAACGCCGCTCGATGCTGGCGGAGCGCGATACGACAGATCGTTACCTCGCAGCCTATCTGAGCGAGCGGTTGGGCAACGAATTCACCGGCAAGATTGCGGGCATTGCCAAGTTTGGCGTTTTTGTTCGGCTCGACGAAACAGGCGCAGATGGCCTTGTCCCGATGCGAGAACTTGGCCGCGAATATTTCAATTTCGATAAAGACAGCAATACACTGGTTGGCTCAGACACCGGGCAGGTCATTCACCTTGGCCAGCGAGTCGTTGTTCGATTGGCCGAAGCTGCTCCTGTGACCGGTGGTGTAGTGCTCGACTTGTTGGAAATCGACGGCAAGAAACCAAGCCAAGGCCCCAAGCGCGGACGGGGGCGACCTGTGAAACGCAAAGCCTCGTCTCACAAGAAACGCGCAGCCAAGACAGCACGCAAGGTGTCTCGGAAACGCCGCAGCTAGGGGCTTTGCCCCCTTGGCCTTTGGCCAATTCCCCCCAGAGTATTTGGGCAAGATGAAACCACGCCATTTCATCTTGCTAAAAATACTCAATCCAAAGGTTTGAATTGAGCGCTCTGCGTGAGGCTCTTGCCAAAAACTGTCAGGGCGGCGCAGTATCAACGCCCTATGTCCCGTACCACGCGCCTCTTTCAATTGATGCAAGCCTTGCGTAGCCTGCCCAGCCCCGCCACCGCACAGGGGCTGGCGGATGAGATGGGTGTCTCGATCCGCACCATCTATCGCGATATCGACAGTCTGCGCGGACTTGGCGCCGTGATCGACGGCGAGGCGGGTTTTGGCTATACGCTGATCGAAGATGCAGCGTTGCCTCCGCTTGGATTTGAACCCGAAGAGCTGGAAGCCTTGGTTCTGGGATTGAGAGAGGTCATGGTTGTCGGCGACCCCGCGCTGGCTCAAGCCGCAAATGCCGCCTTGGCAAAGTTGAAAGCACGCCTGCCTTCGGCGCAGGCCAACCGCCTGCAGCATGCGGTTTTGACGGCGCAGCGTTGGGAACGCCCACCCGAGCCGGGTATCGACGCCAGTGTTCTTCGCAAGGCTGTTTGGGACGAACGGCGCATTCATTTCTCTTATAGCGATGCCGAAGGCGCAAAAACTCGCCGAGAGGTGGATCCGCTGAGTATCGTCTACATGCAAATGAGTTCTTGCCTTTTTGCATGGTGCCATTTGCGCAAGGATTACAGGGTGTTTCGCCTGGATCGCATGCAGGATCTCGAGGTCTTGGACGCATCCTTCCGCCCAAACCGGGTACGTATGTTGCGGGAATACATGGAAATCCTGCGGCATCAGGATGCCGAGCATTAGGTCCAACCGATAGAATTCTTTCTACTTTCGCCTATTCGGGGTAGTCTGGGGGCAATAAGTCTCAGGTGAAACTGAATGAGGCGAGCAATGCGTAAGTTGTTTTTTGGTTTGGCGGGTTGGGCCGCATTGATCGGGAGTCCGGCTTTGGCCGAGGCACCCACAAGCTCGCTGCGCCCTGTGGCGCGTGTGGACATCTCAGAGGTCAAACTCGCTTCGGCCACATTCTTGCCAAGCTCCAAACGACCCGTGGTTCGTCCAGGCCTTCAGCGCATTTCGGTTGGTGACACGAAACAGATCAGCGAGGTCCGGTTTCAGGGGTGGATCAAACGTTTCAAGAATCGTGCCAAGCGGAACGGGATTTCGCAAGCGACTTTGGATCGTGCCTTCAAAGGCGTGACCTATAACGCCTATGTCATCGACAAGGACCGCAATCAGAACGAGTTCACCAAGACCGTTTGGGAATATCTGGACAGCGCCGCCTCTGAAACGCGGATCAAGAACGGCAAAGCGGCTCTGCGGGATCATCGCCAAAAGCTGGATGCGATTGAACGCAAATATGGCGTCGAGAAAGAAGTCGTGGTCGCGGTCTGGGGCCTTGAAAGCGCCTACGGGACATTCAAGGGCGATATCCCCGTGATCGAAGCGCTCGCGACTCTGGCCTTTGATGGCCGCCGAGGCAAATTCTTTGAAGCACAGCTTTTGGCCGCTTTGGAGATCCTTCAGGATGGCCACACCAGCCCCGCCAACATGAAAGGCAGTTGGGCCGGCGCGATGGGGCATACTCAGTTTATCCCAACGTCCTTTCAGTCCTTTGCCGTTGATTTCACCGGAGATGGACGTCGAGATATCTGGTCTGATGACCCTTCTGATGCTTTGGCGTCGACGGCAGCCTATTTGAAACGCTCGGGCTGGACCAAAGGCCAACCCTGGGGCGTAGAGGTCAAGCTGCCAACGTCGTTTGACTACAAGCTTGCCAATCGAAAGATCACCAAAGCGCCAAGTGAATGGGCGCGTTTGGGAGTTGTCGGGCTGGACGGAAAGCCCGTGCGTAATTTCGGAGAGGCCGCTGTTCTCTTACCCGGAGGGCATCAAGGCGTGGCTCTTCTGGTCTTTGACAATTTCGCAGCCATTGAAAAATACAACACCGCGGATGCCTATGTGATTGGCGTCGGTCACCTCAGCGATCGCATCACTGGCGGGGGGGCGTTTAAATCTGGCTGGCCTTATGGCGACCGAGCCCTGACCTTTGATGAGCGCAAAGAGCTGCAACGTCGATTGAACCAACGCGGACATGGTAATCTGAAAGTCGATGGCCTGATCGGTCCGATTACGATTGACGCGGTGCGGTCCTATCAGCTCGGGCGGGGATTTGTGCCAGACGGCTATGCGTCGTTCAACTTGTTAAAGGGCATGCGCTAAGGTATTACCCGCGCTCATCCCTTCAACGCAGCGACTTCGGCCTCATAGCCCGCTGCATAGTCAGGCGTGCCTTGTTCGACTTTCCAGGCACAATAGGCAGCCATTCGGTAGTGATAGGCGGGCGCGAGTGATCGATATCGCGCTTCATGCTGCGGTATACAGGCGAGAAACCCATCCAGTTCATCCGCGCTCAAGACAGAGCCACGATAGAGGCCCTGCATCGCCGGAGACACAAAGATCGCCATGTCCTCGCAAGGGTCTCCAACGCCGGGGCATTGCCAGTCGATCAAATACAGGCCTGCTTCATTCGTGATCAAATTCCCCGGCACCATGTCGCAATGAAGCAACACGGTTTCATCCGTCGGGGGCACATCCAAAAGGGGCCGTAATTCAGAGAGTTCGGTGTGTTGGTGACACCGGCTGAGGATGTGATCCGCATGCTCCAGGATCTCGGCACTCCCGTTTGGGATCCGCCTGAGCCCAGAAGGCACTGGCTGCGCATGAAGTTTCTGCATCATGTCGGCGACCTCTGCGACGCTCTCACGCCAAGGATCGCCCGGAATTGCGTGATAGAGCGTACAGTATCCCTCGGGTGCATCGAACTCCGTGACCAATTCCGGTGCGATGCCAAGACCTGCGAGATGCCGCAGCATCACACCTTCGGCCTGGGCATCGTTGGGAAAAAGCGGATTGCCACTTGCCGCGCGATAGAGCTTCAGCACCAGACATTGATCGCCACCAGACACTTGCCATGTCGTGTTGGTTCGGCCACCAAACAGCACTGACCATTGCCCATCTGCAGTCCAAGGCACAACTTCCGACACAATGTGCCGAAGTTGAGCTGAGGGAAGAGGGGCGGTTTGGATCACTCTTTTGCTTTCTTGGCTGGGATTGGAACGAGCTAGACCTTTGGGAAACCCTAAAGCACGTTGATGTGCTTGTTAAATTCCGCCAAGGCGCGGGTCCAGACAGGCCCGCTCAAGTCACCCACCGTTTGCAAGGTTGGCAGTAGCTGTGCGGCATAGTCCTCAGAACTTTCAAGAGGCAAAAGCGACGGCAGATTGTCGATGGCCATAACGTCCAGGACAGGCGTTTGCGCGACGCGCAAAACCGGTGCGCTCCAAGTGGTGGCTCGGTCGTAGATCGGTATTGGATTGAAAGCACTGTCAGGATCGCAAGCCACATCGCCAATGACGCTCAATTGCCTCTGAGCGGTCAAAGCATCATGCGGTACGAAAACCGGCGTCCCTTCTCGGGCGAAGATCGAATTTACAAAAATATCATGCGCCAGAATTTCGGGGAATGGCCCACCGTGGGCGGTCTCTTCGATGTCCCAAGGCGTGACATCACATCCGAGCGCCGCAAGCAGATCGCTGGCCCCACTGCCAACACGCCCTTTGGCGCCTATTACGATTGAGTTGGGCCGCGCATCACCGACATCTGCCAATCGCGCGTTCAGGTCTGCCAGCAAGGCATCTTTGTTTTCATAGGCCGAAACTGGCCCGCAAATATCGCCGGTCTGTTGGCTTATCCATGCCATCACGCTGACAGCGGCTCCTGCATAGCCTGCCCAATAGCCAAAGGCCGCCACGCGCCGCCCTGTCTCATCTACAAGACTTTCCAGATCGAAGAGTGTGCCACCGCCTGCCCTAAACCGCTCCAGCAGAATACGACCCGAGGCCTGACCCTTATAGGCATGTCCAAAAAGAATATGTTTATGGGTCAAGGGTGTACCGTCTTCAGGCAGCTCTTTGAGCCCAAAGATCACAGCATCAGACGGGGCCGACGGCCAAGAGGCAAAATCGGCCACGTCACAGCCTGCTTGCACATAATGCTCCAGTGGGATGACCCGCGTCGGGCTATCTTCGACGGTGACGTGAATGCCGCGCGCGATCAGGGATTTCGCACCCTCAGGCGTAAGCCCGACCCTTTTTTCGTTGTCCCGTTGCTCTGCCCTCAGCCAGATATGCGCCATGACAGGCTCTCCTATTCGCATTGCCCAGATCGCACTCTAACTCCAAGGTTGCGACTGTACAGAGCCGTCGTCTTCATCTTGCCAAAAATACTCAAACACCCGCTTTCGGCAGGAGCCGTAATTTCGACCCTTTCTAAGGGGGCGGCCCCGTGGCAAAAGACATGAGGACGGCAAGGAGGCGCGACATGGGTGAACAGGCGAAATTCGGCAAAGGGTGTCATCTGCATCTGATCGACGGCTCGGCCTTTATCTTTCGCGCCTATCACGCATTGCCGCCGTTGACGCGAAAATCTGATGGCCTGCCAATTGGCGCCGTGGCTGGCTTTTGCAACATGCTGCACCGCTATGTTGAGGGTAACACGGGGCCGGATGCGCCAACCCATGTGGCGGTGATCTTTGACCATTCTGGCAAGAGCTTTCGCAACGACCTTTATGATCAATACAAAGCCAATCGCCCTCCCGCGCCCGAGGATCTGCGCCCTCAATTCCCGCTGACCCGCGACGCCACCCGCGCCTTCAACATCGCCTGCAAAGAGATCGAAGGCTTTGAGGCCGACGACATCATCGCGACCCTTGCCTGTCAGGCGCGCGATGCGGGCGGGCGCTGTACCATTATCAGCTCTGATAAAGATCTCATGCAGCTTGTCGGCGATGGTGTCGAAATGCTCGACGCAATGAAAAACAAACGCATCGACAGCGACGGCGTGGTCGAGAAATTCGGAGTTGGCCCGGACCGCGTTGTGGACGTACAGGCCCTGGCCGGCGACAGCGTCGACAATGTGCCCGGCGCGCCCGGGATCGGTGTGAAAACCGCAGCGCTTCTGATCAACGAATACGGCGATCTCACCAGCCTCTTGGATCGCGCCGAGGAAATCAAACAGCCCAAACGCCGCCAGACCCTGATCGACAATCGAGCCCAGATCGAACTGTCGCGCCAGCTCGTGCAACTTGATTGCGAGATGGAGCTGGATTTCAGTCTGGAAAGCCTTGAAGTACAGGATCCAGACCCAGAAACTCTGATGCATTTCCTCGCAGATATGGAGTTCCGCACCCTCACTAAACGCATTGCTGAACAGCTCGGTGTCGAGGCGCCTGTGATTGCCGAGGCGGCGCCCGCGAAAACGGAAGCGGCAGCGCCGGATGAGCTGCCGTTTGACGTCGATAGCTATACCTGTGTCTCGGATGCCGCCGCCTTGAACGAATGGGTCGCCAAGGCTCACAAGCGGGGCTGGATCGCTGTGGATACTGAAACCACGGGCCTCAATGAAATGCAGGTGGATCTGGTCGGGATCTCGCTTTGTGTCGAGGCAGGCGAGGCCTGCTACATCCCGCTCACCCATAAAAAAGGCGCGAGCGACGACCTCTTTGGCAGCGATGATCTGGCCGAGGGACAGATGGGCCTGAATGAGGCGCTGGATATCCTGAAGCCGATGCTCGAAGATCCCGCCATCATCAAGATCTTCCAGAACGCCAAATACGACTGCAAGATCTTCAAGCGCTATGGAGTCTCGGTCGCTCCGATCGATGACACGATGCTGATGTCTTACGCGATGAATGCAGGCGAGCATAACCACGGTATGGACGTGCTCAGTGAACGTTATCTCAGCCACAACCCGATCTCGATCAAGACGCTTTTGGGCACCGGGAAATCCGCAATCACCTTTGACAAGGTGCCGCTTGAGGACGCTGTGAAATATGCGGCGGAGGACGCCGACATCACCCTGCGTCTATGGCAGAAGTTCAAGCCGCAACTACACCAAAAGCAAGTCACGACGGTTTACGAAACGCTTGAGCGCCCATTGGTTCCGGTTCTGTCTGAAATGGAGATGCACGGTGTGCTGGTCGACCGAGACACGCTCAGCCGCATGTCCAATTCCTTTGCTCAAAAAATGGCGGGATTTGAGGCCGAACTGCATGAGATGGCGGGCAAGCCTTTCAACGTACAAAGCCCCGCGCAGGTCGGGCAGATCCTCTTTGAAGACATGGCGCTTGAGGGCGGCAAGAAAACCAAGACCGGCCAATGGTCCACCCCAGCCGATGTGCTCGAAGACCTCGCGGCCACGCATGATTTCCCCGCACGTGTTTTGGATTATCGCCAGCTACAAAAGCTGAAATCCACCTACACGGACGCCTTGCAGGACCACATCGACCCAGACACGGGCCGCGTGCACACGTCTTACTCTCAGACCGGCGCGAACACGGGCCGCTTCTCGTCCAACGATCCGAACTTGCAAAACATCCCCGTGCGCACCGAGGAGGGCCGTCGCATTCGTGAAGCGTTCGTGGCCGCTGAGGGCAACAAGCTGATCAGCCTCGACTATAGCCAGATCGAACTGCGCATCCTCGCGCATATTGCTGGTATCGACACGCTGAAACAGGCCTTCCGCGATGGGCATGACATCCACGCAATGACCGCGTCTGAGATGTTTGACGTGCCGCTCGATCAGATGACCCCTGATGTGCGCCGTCAGGCCAAGGCAATCAACTTTGGCGTCATCTATGGGATCTCGGCCTTTGGTCTGGCGCGCAATCTGCGGATCCCGCGGGGTGAGGCACAGGACTTTATCAACCGCTACTTTGAGCGTTTCCCGGGCATCCGCACCTATATGGACGACACCAAGGCGTTCGCGAAAGAAAACCTCTACGTGCAGACGCTCTTTGGGCGCAAAATCCATATGCCGCAGATCAATGCCAAGGGCCCGCATGCGGGATTTGCACAGCGCGCGGCGATCAATGCGCCGATCCAAGGGACAGCTGCCGATATCATTCGCCGCGCCATGGTGCGCATGCCTGAGGCGATCAAGGACCTGCCGGCCAAGATGCTCTTGCAGGTACATGACGAATTGATTTTCGAAGTGTCCGAGGACGCCGTCGAAGACACGATTTCGGTGGCGCGCGACATCATGCAGGGCGCAGCAGAACCAGCGATCAAACTCGATGTGCCGTTGGTCGTGGATGCCGGCATAGGCGACAACTGGGCCGAAGCACATTAGAATATCCCGATTTCTTTAAAAGAAATCGACGTCGGATCCTTTCAAAGGATCCGCGGCCTGAAAACGACTCCTGGTCGAAAATGGAACAGACGGCCTCGCGAATTGGAACGACACTCGGCGCGTTGCGATTTGGGAGATTCGCATGGCCGTTGCACATCATCACTACGAACTGAGCCCCGCACTGATGCTGCGCGGGAACGCCTTGGGGCTGTCCTCGATGCTGATCTGGTCGATGGCATTTCCGGCCGCTGACATCCTACTCAAGTCCTGGGACCCAATGGCGCTGACCTTGTTTCGTTTCGTGCTTTCGGTCCTTTTTCTGATCCCGATCTGGATCATGATCGAAGGCTGGCAAAAGGTGCGTAGCGCCCCATGGCTGCGTGGCATTCTGATCGGAGGCCCGACCTTTGGCATCGCGCCATATCTGCTGCTGGTGTCCCAAGATCTGACCTCTGCGATTACGGCGGCCATTCTGGCCTCGACCCTTCCGATTGTAAGCACATTGCTCGAAGTAGTTACCGGAGAACGCAAGTTGCGCATCACTTTCGTTCTGGGCCTGGCGCTTTCTGTAGTTGGCGCGATTGTCGCCACTGGGCAGATTGAAGCAGTCTCGCTTGGGTGGGGCGCATTGGCAATGCTGGGGTCCGTGGTCCTTTTTGCGGTTGGAAGTTATCTGGCCGTTCGAAATTTCCCCGAAGTGACACCGCTCGGCCATACTGTGTTACCCCTTGTGGGAGGGCTGATTGTAACGGCAACGATCTATATTGGCATGATTGCCTATGGTCTCGATGTGATCCCACGACATCATATCAGCTCGACCGAGATCGTTTGGCTGGTGATCTACGCCCTCGCGGGCCTCGCGATTTCACAGCTGTTGTGGGTGGCGGCTGTCGGCCAGATCGGCGTCGCGCTTGCCTCGTTCCATATCAATGCGACACCGTTTTATGTCATGATCCTGATGCTGTTTCTCGGGGCCTCATGGGATTGGCCAGCCGCAATCGGAGCCTCAATTGTGATTCTTGGTGTGGTTGTCGCCCAATTGCGCCGCCGCGGGTGCGTGGTTCAGTCCTAATCAAGGTCCTCAGCGGGCATCATGGGAAAAAAGGCGTCCATTGACGTGACCCCAAACATCACCGTCGCGTCGACCTTCTGTTCGTGGCCCAGTTCGACCAAACGGTAGAATGTCTTGCGGTCCAGGCGTGCTTCAAGACCTGCACGCACCATGACATAGACCGATGGCTCTTGTGTTGCGGGATCGCTGGTGAAGCGGATGGGGTGGCTCTCGTCCGCCGTGACCACGTCTCCGACATGGGTTGTGAAACTCAGCGATTGCGTGCCGCCGCTCTCGGACGCATCGATGTCTACGGCGACAAACGGGGCATCCTCAACGGTGATCCCCACTTTCTCAACAGGGGTCACGAGAAAGTAATCGGCGCCTTCTTTCTTTAGGATCGAAGAGAACATCCGGACCATTTCCGGGCGATTGATCGGGCCGCCT
Source organism: Cognatishimia coralii (assembly GCF_037478305.1). Taxonomy (NCBI): domain Bacteria; kingdom Pseudomonadati; phylum Pseudomonadota; class Alphaproteobacteria; order Rhodobacterales; family Paracoccaceae; genus Cognatishimia; species Cognatishimia coralii. Next base: position 182,293 of record NZ_JBBGAZ010000005.1, on the reverse strand, counting down.
TCATGAATCCAAGTTCCGTCACGTTTGATCTGCATATCCAGATCGCCGCAAAACGGCGGGTTCCACAGATGCACCGGTGGCAAGTCTTTGCCGGTTGCCGCGTTTTGCACCTGCTCCAGCCCGCCTTTAGACAGATTTACACTCATTTGTGACGTCATTCTTTTTGCCATTTGCGCTGCGCGCGATACACTTTCAGGTAGATAACTGTTTTTCAGGAGACTTGTCATGTCCGACCCCAAGGAAATGCTGCGCGACATCGAGGCGCTGGGCGAAAGGCTCGGGCAGGCGAAATCTATCATCTCGCGGCGTTTCATCGGACAAGAGAAGGTCGTTGATCTCACCCTGGCCTCTTTGCTGTGCGGTGGCCATGCCTTGCTGATCGGTTTGCCGGGCTTGGGTAAAACACGATTGGTGGACACGCTGTCCACCGTGATGGGGCTGAACGGCAATCGCGTGCAGTTCACGCCGGATTTGATGCCCGCGGATATTCTGGGCTCCGAAGTGCTTGAGACCGGCAAGGACGGCTCCAAAGCGTTTAAATTCGTGCCGGGCCCGATCTTTTGTCAGCTTTTGATGGCGGATGAAATCAACCGCGCAAGCCCTCGGACGCAATCGGCGCTGTTGCAGGCAATGCAAGAGCGCAAAGTGACGGTCGCGGGCGAAGATCGCGCCCTGGACGCGCCCTTCCACGTGCTCGCGACGCAAAACCCGATTGAACAAGAGGGCACCTATCCGTTGCCAGAGGCCCAGCTTGACCGCTTCCTCGTGCAGATCGATGTGCCTTATCCCGACCGAGATACCGAACGGGATATCCTTTTGGCGACTACAGGGGCCGAAGAGGCCGAGGCTGAGGCGGTATTTTCCGGCGAAGAACTGATCGCCGCACAGAACCTGTTGCGGCAAATGCCGGTGGGTGAAAGCGTGATGGAGTTGATCCTTGATGTGGTGCGCGCCTGCCGTCCGGATGACGACAGCAGCAGCGCTCATATCCGCGATGTTGTGGCCTGGGGGCCAGGTCCTCGGGCAGCGCAGGCCTTTATGATGATGGCGCGGGCCTGGGCCTTGCTGGATGGGCGTCTTGCGCCGTCGGCCGAGGATGTCATGGCTCTGGCGGGTCCGGTTCTGAAACACCGCATGGCGCTGACCTTCGCGGCCCGCGCGCGCGGTGAAGACATCACCAATGTAATCCAAAGCGTGGTTGAAACCGCAGACCGGAAAGAGGCCGCTGCGTGAGTTCGCAGCCCCAGCTCAGACGGCGGGCCGAAGCTGCGGCTGCCAAACTGCCGCCGCTTTTGGCGCGGGCAGAGCATCTGGCGAATACCGTTTTGCTGGGGGACCATGGGCGGCGGCGTTCTGGATCAGGAGATGATTTCTGGCAGTATCGCCCGCTTCAGGACGGCGACAGCTTTCGCATGATCGACTGGCGGCGCTCGGCCAAATCTGATGCGCAGTTTGTGCGGCAAAAGGAATGGCAAATTGCCCAGTCAGTCAGCCTGTGGGTCGATGGGTCGGCCTCTATGTCCTATACATCAAGCAAAGATCTTGCGCCGAAATCGGACCGGGCTCAGGTCTTGGCTCTGGCCCTGTCGATCCTGCTGATCCGTGCCGGAGAACGTGTGGGGCTGGCGGGAACCGATCTGCCACCCCGTCGAGGGGATGGTCAGATCTGGCGCCTTTGTGAGGCGCTTTTGGCGCAGGGCGAGGGCGACTATGGCACGCCCGAAGCGCGCGCGATGATCCCACGGACGCGCGCTTTGTTTGTGTCCGATTTCATGGGGGACATCGCGGCTGTGCAGCAAGCGCTCGCCAAAGCCGCAGATCGCGGCGTGCGGGGCGTTTTGCTGCAAATTCTGGACCCGATCGAAGAAGCCTTTCCTTTTCAAGGGCGCGCCATCTTCGAAAGCATGGGCGCGACGTTGGAGCACGAAACGCGCAAGGCGAACGACCTGCGCGACCGGTATCTTGAGCGCCTTTCCGAACGGCGTGAAACACTGGAACACCTCGCCAAAGTCACGGGTTGGCAATTCGCCACGCATCTGACCGACGCCCCTGTGCAGCAAGCGCTGTTGTGGCTCTATCGCGCCATGGAAGGAGAGCGCTGATGTTCGGTCTGCCGCTCGCCTTCACCACGCCCTGGCTTTTGTCCGCCTTGGTTATGCTTCCTGTGCTGTGGATTTTGTTGCGGGCCGTGCCCCCGGCGCCGATCCGGCTGCGGTTTCCAGGCGTGGCCTTGCTGTTGGGGCTGCAAGACGACGAAAGCGTTATGGATCGCACGCCGTGGTGGCTCTTGCTGCTGCGCATGCTCTTGATTGCGGCGCTGATCCTTGGTTTGGCGGGCCCTGTTTTGAACCCCGAAGAACGGTCCAATAGCGATGCGCCCTTGCTGGTTGTGCTGGACGGCGGCTGGGCTTCTGGTCCTGCTTGGGCAGAGCAGAGTGAGCTTTTGGAAAGCACGCTTAGGGAGGCCGACCGATCTGGACGAGACGCCGCTTTGCTGCGCCTCACAGATCCCCAAGCTGTAGAATTTCTGCCAGCCGGAGCTTTGGTCAGGCGTATTCCCGACACCGCGCCCCTCGCTTGGTTGCCCGATGAAGCAGATGTTCAGTCCGTCTTGGCAGAGATTGAAGGCCGTGCCTTTGATACTGTTTGGTTCTCGGATGGATTGGACTTTGAGGGCCGTGACCGGCTGCGCACGGCCTTGCAGGCGGCAGGGCAGTTGCGCGTGGTCCAAAGCTCTGATCCGGTTTTGGCGATTCAGTCCGTTGGCTTTGATGACGGGATCCTGACGGCAACCGTGCGCCGGTCGGTGCCAGTGGCCTCTGTCGAGCGTCAGATTGAGGTGAAAGGTCTGGATCCCAACGGAGTCGACCGTACTCTGGCGCGCGCGGCTCTGCGATTTGATGGCGCGGATCTACAGACGGATGTCAGTTTTTCCCTGCCCTCGGAACTGCGTGGACGGATCACGCAATTTGCAATCGAGGGGCTGCGGTCTGCAGGTGCGGTTTACCTGACCGACGATGCGCTAAAGCGGCGCGAGGTTGCGATCATCTCGACCCGCGACGACCGTGAGGGTTTGGAACTGCTCTCGCCTAGCCACTATCTGCGGCAGGCCTTGGTCGAGACAACCGAGCTGATCGAAGCTGCAATTCCTGTCGTCATTCCAGCCAATCCAGACGTCATAATTCTGGCCGATATTGCGACGCTTGCGCCTGCCGAAGAAGAAGCTCTGATCGAATGGATCCAAGACGGCGGCTTGCTGTTGCGGTTCGCGGGGCCTCAAATGGCGGCAAGCGATCTAAGCCGGTCCGAGGAGCACCCGTTGATGCCCGTGCGTCTGCGTGCAGGCGGGCGCAGTGTCGGTGGTGCGATGAGCTGGGGCGAGCCAAAAACCCTCGCGCCCTTTACCGAGGACAGCCCGTTCTTTGGCCTGCCTTTGCCAGAGGATGTCCGCGTCACAGCGCAAGTGGTTGCACAACCCGACCCAAGCCTTGCGGATCGCGTATTGGCAGAACTCTCGGACGGCACGCCTTTGGTGACGCGCAAAGCGGTAGGGCAAGGTCAGGTGGTGCTGTTTCACGTCTCGGCAAATGCAGAGTGGTCGGGGCTGCCACTATCGGGGCTCTTTGTGCAGATGCTTGATCGGCTGGCGGTCCTGTCGGCCAAAAGCGGCAGCGCGGCGGATGTGATGGAGGGCACGATTTGGCAGCCGTTGCAGGTTATGGATGGGCTTGGGCGCTTGTCCGACGCCAAGACCCTGTCAGGGATTGCCGGAGAGGTGATTTCACAAGAGGCCCTCGGGCCGGATGTGCTGCCCGGACTTTATCAAAATGGCGAAGAGGTCTTTGCGCGCAATGTCTTTGCGCCAGATGACGACCTTAGGGCATTTGACTGGCCTGCCTCTGTCACAATCGAGGGGCTTGAACAGGATGTGACCCGCGATCTGACCTCGTGGTTCCTGATTGCCGCTTTGGCGTTGTTGGCGATTGATACGATTTTGTCTCTGATGTTGTCTGGCCGTTTGTCTGGCCTGCGCGCGGCCCCCTCGGCGCTCGCTGCGCTGGCGCTTCTTGGTGCGACATCGACGGACCTTGGGGCGCAAGAGGCTCCGAGCCTCACGGATGAGATCGCATTGGGCTATGTGATGACCGGAGATCAGCGCATCGACGATATGTCATACGCCGGGCTTTATGGGCTTAGCAACGTCTTGTTCAGCCGCACATCCATCGAGCCTGTTCCGCCCGAAGCGGTCGATCTGGAAACATCAGAGCTTGCTTTCTTTCCATTCCTATATTGGCCGATCAGCCCCGATCAGCCGGTGCCATCGGGCGAGGCCTATGCCAAGTTGAACCAGTATCTGCGATCCGGCGGCATGATCCTCTTTGACACCCGCGACGCCGACGTCGCGCGACTAGGTTCCGGCAGCCCGAACGGGCGTAAATTGCAGGCCTTGGCGCAGCCTTTGGACATTCCTCAATTAGAGGTGGTGCCCAAGGACCATGTCCTGACGCGCACCTTCTATCTTTTGCAGGATTTTCCGGGCCGCTACGCAAGCCGCGAAGTCTGGGTCGAAGCGGCCCCGGCAGATGCCGCGCAAGTCGAGGGCATGCCGTTTCGCAACCTGAACGATGGTGTGACACCGGTGGTGATCGGCGGCAATGATTGGGCCTCGGCCTGGGCGACGAATGAGTTTGGTGTTTATCTCAACCCCGTCGGGCGCGGCCTGCAAGGCGAGCGACAACGCGAGATTGCCTACCGCTTCGGAGTAAACCTCATCATGCATGTTCTGACTGGAAACTATAAGTCCGATCAGGTCCACGTGCCTGCTCTGCTGGATCGGTTGGGCCAATGAGCAATTCCGTCCTGTTTGAGCCGCTGATCTCTTGGCAAATCCTCTATATCTTGGCCGCAGTCTTTGCGCTGACCACGGGCTTTGCCGCTTGGCGGGGTCTTTCGGGCTGGTTGCTGCGTGGGCTGGGCGCATTGGTGATATTGGTGGCTCTGTCCGGTCCGGTTCTGCACCGCGAGGACCGGGCGCCTTTGTCTGATGTCATTCTACTCGTGGAAGATGCAACGGCCAGCCAGTCGCTGGGAGATCGCGGGGGGCAAACCGCAGAGGCTTTGGCGGTGTTGGAGCAGCGTTTGGCAGCACGTCGCAACACGGAAATTCGCAGGATCAAACTAAATGACGGCGATGGCGATGCTGGCACGGAACTGATGGGCGCGATCTCTCAGGCGCTTGCAAAAGAGCCTGCCGGTCGGGTTGCGGGCATCATCGCTGTGTCAGATGGGGTGGTGCATGACATGGACGCAGCACCGACGTTGCCAGCCCCCCTGCATGTTTTGCAAACCGGAGAGGCATCGGACTGGGATCGCCGCATCATTGTTCGCAACGCGCCTGCCTTTGGCATTTTGGGCGAGCCGATTACTCTGACCTTGCGCGTAGAGGACAGCGGTGCTGCGCCAATTGACGACTTTGCGCCACTTCAGATCTCGGTCGACGGCGCGCCGCCTTTGGATTTCACCATTCCGATTGGCGAAGACATCGACGTGCCTTTGACCCTCACGCATGGCGGGCGCAATGTGATCCAATTCACGGTGCCGAGTGCCGAGAATGAACTGACGGATCGCAACAATACCGCGTTGATCCAGATGAACGGCGTGCGGGACCGGCTGCGTGTTCTTTTGGTCAGCGGTGAGCCTCATCCCGGCGGGCGTACCTGGCGCAATCTGTTGAAATCAGACAGCTCGGTTGATCTGGTGCATTTCACGATCCTGAGACCTCCTTCAAAACAGGATGGCGTGCCTGTGGATGAACTGTCCCTGATCGCCTTTCCGACCAGAGAGTTGTTCCTGCAAAAAATCGAAGATTTCGATCTGATCATCTTTGATCGCTACAAGCGACGCGGGATCTTGCCCTCGGCCTATTTGGACAATGTGGTGCGCTATGTGGAAGAGGGCGGTGCGGTTCTTGTGGCGGCGGGGCCGGATTTCGCCTCGGCTGACAGTATATACCGTTCTCCTTTGGCGCGGATTTTACCTGCAGGACCGACAGCGCTGGTGGTCGAAGAGCCTTATGTGCCGCTGATCAGCGACGTGGGCGCGCGCCATCCGGTGACGGCGGGATTGCCCAATGCGGGTGGCTGGGGTGAATGGTTGCGCCTCGTCGATGTTGCACCAGAAAGCGGGCATGTTGTGATGACAGGGGCAGGCGACCGTCCCCTGCTGGTTTTGGACCGTAAAGGAGAGGGGCGTATCGCGCTTTTAGCCTCTGATCAGGCGTGGCTCTGGGCGCGTGGGTATGACGGTGGCGGGCCTCAGCTCGAACTTTTGCGGCGCTTGGCGCATTGGATGATGGGCGAGCCCGAGCTTGAAGAGGAATCCCTGTCGGCGCAGGCCAATGGCCAGAGCATGCGCATTATAAGGCGGTCGCTGCAGGACTCTGTCGGCGAGGTCGAGGTGATAACCCCCTCTGGCGAAACTGAGGTTTTGGCGCTGACAGAACAGGAACCCGGGCGGTTTGAAGCGCGTTTTGAAGGTTCAGAGATTGGCCTCTATCGCTTGCGCAACGGAGATCAGGAGTCCGTCATCGGGCTTGGACCTGCGGCACCCCGCGAGTTTGCTCAGGTGATCGCGACCTCTGCCATTGTGCAACCCGCTGTGGATCAGCTGCGCGGTGGCGTGCATCGGTTGGAAGACGGCGTTCCGGGTATTCGCAATGTGCGTCTGGGTCGTCCGGCGAGTGGCCGAAACTGGATCGGAATCGTGCCGCGCGAGGCCTATGAGGTGCAAAGCGTTGCGCGGATGTCTTTGATGCCCGCCTGGCTGGTTTTGTTGATCATTTCGGCTTTGGTTGTCGGAGGTTGGCTGCGCGAAGGCCGCAGTTGATTTCTGACGACGTGCCGGAAACTTTGAAAGTTTCCGACGCCGATTTCTTTCAAAGAAATCGATTGCTCGAACACCAAGGGAAATAACGGTTCAAACCATCGGCGTGACAGGGTAAGACCCTGATAATTCCAAGCTGAGGAGCCTATCCAATGACTGCCCCCAAACCCGTTGTTCTCTGCATTCTGGATGGCTGGGGCCTTAGCGACAGCAACGAGGGCAACGCCCCTCTTTTGGCGGATACGCCAACGATGGACGCAATGCTGGCGAACTGCCCCTCTGCCACATTGATCACCCATGGACCGGACGTGGGCTTGCCGAGTGGTCAGATGGGCAATTCCGAAGTCGGGCATACCAATATCGGCGCGGGACGGGTTGTGGCGATGGATCTGGGGCAAATTGATCTCGCGATTGAGGATGGCTCATTCTTTGAAAACCAAGCGATCCTTGATTTTGCTGCCCAGCTGAAAGCCACCGGCGGCACGGCACATCTCTTGGGCCTGATCTCTGACGGAGGCGTTCACGGCCACATCACCCATATCCTCGCCGCGATCAAAGCACTGACGGATCAAGGCGTGCCCGTCGTGCTGCACGCGATTGCCGACGGCCGCGATGTGGCCCCACAGTCGATTGAAAGCTATCTGTCCGCGCTACATGCGGGGCTGCCCGAAAGCGCGCGTATTGGCACGCTCACTGGCCGCTATTTCGCAATGGACCGCGACAATCGCTGGGAGCGTGTGTCCAAAGCCTATGACGCCATGATCCACGGCCAGGGTCTCTCGGCGGCTAGTATCGAAACAGCCATCAGCGAAGCCTACGACCGTGACCAAAGCGACGAGTTCATTCAGGCGACCGTTCTGGGTGGCTATGCCGGCGCGAAAGACGGTGACGGCATTTTCTGTCTGAACTTCCGCGCAGACCGCGCGCGCGAAATCTTGGCAGCGATGGGTAAACCCGGTTTTGCCGATTTCGACATCGGCACGCGACCCAACCTCACCATGTTGGGCATGGTCGACTATTCCGACGACCACAAAACCTATATGACTTCGGCTTATCCCAAGAAAGAGATCGTTAATACGCTTGGTGAGTGGGTCGCGAAACAGGGCAAAACCCAGTTTCGTCTCGCGGAAACCGAGAAATACCCACATGTGACCTTCTTCCTGAATGGCGGCGAAGAAACCCCGTCTGAGGGCGAAGATCGCTATATGCCCAAGTCGCCCAAAGTCGCGACCTATGACTTGCAACCCGAAATGTCCTCGGCCGAAGTGACCGAGAAGTTCGTGGACGCAATCGAAGCAGGCTACGACCTGATCGTCACCAACTACGCCAACCCCGATATGGTTGGTCACACTGGCGACCTGAATGCTGCGATGGCCGCATGTAATGCGGTCGACACCGGTCTGAAAGCCGTCCAAGAGGCGCTCATCAAAGCAGGCGGCACCATGATCGTGACCGCGGATCACGGCAATTGCGAAGTCATGATCGACCCTGTCTCCAAAGGCCCGCACACCGCGCATACCACCAACCTCGTACCCGTCATTTTGGTCAATGGCCCCGAAGGCGCGACGTTGAAAGCGGGTCGTCTGGCGGACCTCGCACCGAGCCTGCTGGATCTGATGGGCCTGCCTCAGCCCGAGGAAATGACCGGAGAGAGCCTTATTCAGCGATGAAACTGACCGCGCTTCTTCTTTCGCTGTCTCTCACAGCCTCTGCGGCCATCGCCCAAAGCGATGCGGCCAGCGAGGCACGTGACGCAGCGCGGGATCTGGAAGAAGCGGCCGTGGCTTTGCAACAGGCAGAAAGCTCTCGCAACCGGATCAAAGCGCTTACGCAGGTCGTGCAATCCTATGAGGATGGCTTGGCCGCCCTACGCGAAGGCCTCCGCCGCGCGGTGATCCGTCAACAGCGCCTCGAGGCACAATTGGTGCAGCAAGAAGCCGAAATCGCGCGACTGATCGGCGTACTACAAACGCTAGGCAACAACAACAGCCCGACGCTCTTTCTGCACCCGCAAGGCCCGACAGGTACTGCTCGCGCCGGTATGATGCTGGCCGATGTGATGCCCGCGCTCAACGCCGAAGCTGCCGAGCTGCGAGACGCTCTGCAAGAAGTCCGCATCCTCCGCGAGTTGCAGCTTGGTGCGGCCGACACCCTTCAATCCGGCCTCGACGGCGCGCAAGCCGCCCGTACCGCACTGTCCAAAGCCATCTCGGATCGCACCGACCCACCGAAACGCTTCATCGAAGATCCGGTGCAAACCGCGTTGCTGATCGCTGCCACCGAAACGCTCGAAGGTTTCGCCAGTGGCCTCACGGATATGTCGCCCGAACCCGAAGGCCTCGCGCCGCTGCCAGACATTTCCCACCGCCGCGGTAAGCTTGATCTGCCGCTTGAGGCCGAGATCCTGCTTTACCCCGATGAGACCGATGCCAGCGGCGTCACCCGCCCGGGCATCACGCTGGCCACCCGCGCAAATACGCTGGTCTCAAGCCCTGTTGCTGCCACCATACGCTATCGTGGCCCGCTTCTGGATTTAGACAATGTCATGGTGCTGGAACCTCAGCCCGGCCTGCTTTTTGTCTTCGCGGGCCTTGGTGCCGTTTTTGGCGAGGTCGGCGAAGTCATCCCCACCGGCGCACCGCTTGGCTTGATGGGCGGAAATGATCCGAAAATCGATGCCATTCTGTCACAGTCTGGTGAGGGCTCTGGTCAGGACCGCACAGAAACGCTCTATATAGAAGTCAGAGATGGCAAGACCCCTGTTGATCCCTCAGAGTGGTTCAACATCAACAAGGATAGATGAGTATGAGAAGATTCGTCGTGGCCGCGCTGGGCGGTACTTTGGCCGGAATTCTGGCGACGACCCAGATTGCTGGCCCTCTGCTAGCCCAAGACAGCGCGGATAACGCAAGTGTTTACGAACAGCTGGACCTTTTCGGCGATATCTTTGAACGCATCCGCAGCCAATATGTCGAAGAAGTCGACGAAGGCGATCTGATTGAGGCGGCCATCAATGGCATGCTGACGTCGCTGGATCCGCACTCCAGCTATCTGTCGCCAGATGACGCGGCCCAGATGCGTCTGCAAACCCGTGGTGAATTTGGTGGCCTTGGTATCGAAGTCACCCAAGAAGAGGGCTTTGTGAAAGTCGTGTCTCCGATTGATGGCACGCCAGCCTCAGAAGCGGGCATCGAAGCGGGCGACTTCATCACCCATGTGGATGGCGAAAGCGTCTTGGGCCTGACTCTGGACGAAGCCGTCGACATGATGCGCGGCCCCGTTGGCTCTGAAATCATCATCACCATCGCGCGTGAAGGCGAGACCGAACCGTTTGATGTCTCCATCATCCGCGACACGATCAAACTGACGGCTGTACGCTCGCGCACCGAAGGCGACAGCATCGTTCTTCGCGTGACCACCTTTAACGATCAAACCACGCCGAACCTGGAAGAAGGTATCGCCGAACAGATCGACGCGGCGGGCGGCATCGACAATATCAACGGCCTCGTGCTGGACCTGCGCAACAACCCGGGTGGCCTTTTGACCCAAGCGATCCGTGTTTCGGATGCGTTCTTGGAAAAGGGCGAAATCGTCTCGACCCGTGGCCGCTTTGTCGAAGATGGCGAGCGTTTCAACGCAACCCCGGGCGATCTGATGCAAGGCAAGCCTATTGTGGTTCTGATCAACGGTGGCTCTGCTTCGGCTTCTGAAATCGTCGCAGGTGCGCTGAAAGACCACCGTCGCGCGATTGTCGTTGGCACCAAGAGCTTCGGCAAAGGCTCGGTTCAAACCGTCATGCCTCTGCGCGGCGAAGGCGCGATGCGTCTGACCACAGCGCGCTATTACACGCCGTCGGGCCGCTCGATCCAGGCGCTGGGCGTGTCGCCAGATATCATCGTGGAACAGCCACGCCGCCAGCCTCAGACCGAGGAAGAGGAAGAGCGTCGCACACGTTCCGAGGCGGATCTACGCGGCAGCCTTGGAAACGACAGCCTCAGCGAAGACGAAATCCGTCAGATTGAAGAGGATCGAGCCGTGGCCGAGGCCTCTGCGCAACTTCGCGAGGATGACTATCAGCTCGCCTATGCGATCGACATCCTGAAGGGTCTCAGCGCGCTGGGACCGCAGGAATAAGCCTCAAAACACAAGTCCAACGCCCCGCACTTCGCGGGGCGTTTTTCTTTGCGCCCTTGCTCCCGTTTCGCCCATGGGCTTTAAAGCCACCAGACACAGGAGCCCCACATGACCCCCGAAGAGATCGCCAAACTCCCCTATCGCCAGAATGTCGGCGTGATGCTGGTCAATGCGGCGGGCGAGGCCTTTGTCGGCCAACGTTTGGACAGCGAAGTCGCGGCTTGGCAAATGCCCCAAGGGGGGATCGACAAGGGTGAAACGCCTGCCGCGGCAGCCCTGCGCGAGCTTGAGGAAGAAACGGGTGTCTCGCCGGATCTGGTCACATTGTTGGCTGAGTCCAAGGGCTGGATCGCTTATGATCTGCCCCACGACATCGTGCCAAAAATCTGGAAGGGCCGCTTCAAGGGGCAGGAACAGAAATGGTTCCTTTATCGCTTCCACGGCACGGACGACCAGATCAATATCGAGGTCGACCATCAGGAATTTTCTGAGTGGCGATGGCTGCCGGTGGATCAACTGGTTGCCAATATCGTGCCGTTTAAACGTGAAGTTTACGAGCAGGTCGTCGCGGAATTTACCCCCTTCGTCTGAGTTCATCTTGCAAAAAATACTCAGAATCCAACGGCACTAATTTTTCGACTCCAAAAAGAACAAAATAAGAACATATAATAGGGCATGCCGGTCGAACTCTGCGCCATGTCCAATTTTACTTTCCTCACCGGGGCCTCTCACCCCGAGGAGTACATGCGACGTGCGCTCGAGGTCGGCCTCAGTGCCATCGCTATCGCCGATGACAATTCCGTGGCCGGCATCGTGCGCGCCTATACCGAGGCCAAAGATATCGCGCGGCGGGTCAAAGAGCGGCAGCGCTTTGACGATGAACATGGGCTCATTGGGCCCCCCAAACCCTTAGACCTTCCCGATCCGCAGTCCTTCCCGATCTACGATGTCCCGCGCCTCATTCCCGCCGCGCGGCTGCTGTTTGAGGACGCGGGTCCAGTGGTGGCCCTGCCGATCAATCGTAAAGGCTGGGGGAGCCTCTGTCGTATCCTCTCTCTCGGACGGCTTCGGGCTGAAAAAGGCAGCTGCATTCTCAGGCTTGAGGACCTTACGAGTCATCACGACGGCCTCCACCTGATCCTGCAACCCGCGCCGGATGCGCATCATCAGCCCCGCGGCGCGTCCACTTGGGAGCAGCAAGCCAAACGCCTGACGCGCCGCTTTGCAGGGCGTATCGATGTGATGCTCAGTCCCCGATATGACGGGCAGGATGCGCCACGGTTTGCGGCCATCGTGGAACGTGCCACGCATCTGGGGTTGCCGACAGTGGCGTCTTGCACCCCGCGCATGCACCACGGGCGTCGTCGCAAGCTGGCGGATGTGCTGGCGGCGGTGCGCTCGGGGTGCAAGGTCGAAGCCCTGGGACGTGAAGCCTTAGCCCATTCAGAACACCGCCTGCGCAGCGCGCGGGATATGGCGCGGATCTTTCGGGACCACCCCGAGGCGCTCGCTCGGGCGGACACGCTCGCGGGCTCGCTCACCTTCTCGCTGGGAGAGCTGCGCTATGAATACCCCTCGGAAGTGGCACAGGGGGAAAGCGCGACCGAACGCCTGAAACGGCTCGCCTACGAGGGCCTCAAGTGGCGCTATAAATACGGTGCGCCTGAAAGGGTGCGGGGCATGCTCGAACATGAGCTCGCCTTGATCGCGAAGCTTAACTACGAGCCTTATTTCCTGACTGTTCGCGATATCGTCCATTTCGCCCGCTCCCGCGATATCCTGTGTCAGGGGCGGGGGTCTGCGGCCAACTCGGTGGTCTGTTACTGCCTCGGCATCACCTCGGTCAGCCCCGAAATCGGCACGATGGTGTTTGAGCGCTTTGTCTCTGAGGCCCGAGACGAGCCGCCTGATATCGACGTCGATTTCGAGCACGAACGGCGCGAAGAGGTCATCCAGTGGATCTATGAACGCTATGGCCGCCACCGCGCGGGGCTCTGTGCCACGGTCGTTCACTATCGCGGCAAACGTGCCATCCGAGAGGTCGGCCGTGCCATGGGGCTGACCGAGGACACGATTTCCGCGCTGAGTTCGCAGCTCTGGGGCTTTTTCTCGGCCAATGGGCTGGAAGAACACCGCATGCGCGAGATCGGGCTTGATCCGGGCGACAAACGCCTTCTCCAAACCATGGCGCTGGTCTATGAAGTTATCGGCTTTCCACGGCACCTCTCCCAACATGTCGGCGGCTTCATCGTCACCGAGGGGCGGCTCGATGAGTTGGTCCCGATTGAAAACGCCACGATGGAGGACCGCACGGTCATCTGTTGGGACAAGGATGATATTGAAAGCCTTGGCATCCTGAAGGTCGATGTGCTCAGCCTCGGGATGCTGACCTGTATCCGCAAAGCCTTTGATCTGATGACACGGCATCATGGTCAGACCTACACGCTCTCAAGCCTGCCGCAGGAGGATCCAAAGGTCTATGACATGCTCTGCGCGGCGGACTCCATCGGCGTGTTTCAGGTGGAAAGCCGTGCCCAGATGAACTTTCTGCCGCGCATGCGCCCGCGCCATTTCTATGATCTGGTGATCGAGGTCGCCATCATCCGACCGGGCCCCATTCAGGGCGACATGGTGCATCCCTATATCCGGCGTCGGAATGGCGAGGAGAAGGTCGAGTTTCCTTCAGATGAGTTGGGCGAAGTGCTGGGCAAAACACTCGGTGTGCCGCTGTTTCAGGAACAGGCGATGCAGATCGCCATCATCGGTGCGGGGTTTTCACCGGAAGAGGCGGATCGTCTGAGGCGCTCCCTCGCGACCTTCAAGAAACATGGCAACGTCAGCGAATTCCGCACACGGTTCATGCGCGGGATGAAAAAGAACGGCTATGACGAAGACTTCGCCGCCCGCTGTTTTTCCCAGATCGAGGGCTTTGGATCCTATGGCTTCCCCGAAAGCCATGCCGCCAGCTTTGCCTTGCTGGTTTACGCCAGCGCCTGGATCAAATGCCATCATCCCGGGATCTTTGCCTGTGCGCTGCTCAATTCCCAGCCCATGGGGTTTTATGCCCCCGCCCAGATCGTGCGCGATGCACGGGAACATGGGGTGACGGTCAGGCCCGTCGATATCAACGAGAGTTTCTGGGACAACGTCATGGAGCCTGACGGGCAGGGCGGTCTGGCCTTGCGGCTGGGCTTTCGCCAGATCAAAGGCATTCGCGAAGAGGACGCCGCCTGGATCACAGCGGCGCGCGGCAATGGCTATCTGAGCGTTGAAGAGGTCTGGCGGCGGGCAGGGATAGGCCCTGCGGTCATCACACGGCTGGCTGAGGCAGATGTATTCGCAGGGCTTGGTTTCGTGCGCCGCGAGGCCCTGTGGGAGGCCAAGGCGATCCGGTCGGACAAGCCTCTGCCGCTGTTTGAGGCGGATATGGATGGCGAGGCGATCTTTGAGGCGCCTGCCAATCTGCCTGCAATGACCTTGGGCGAGCAGGTGGTGGAGGATTACGTGTCTATGCGGTTGAGCCTCAAGGCCCATCCGGTGGCTCTGTTGCGGGACCAGTTGACGCCGGTGGATGTGGCGGGCTCGGAATGAGTATTTAGGGCAAGATGAAGGTTGATTGCCCCAGCCCGGTCCCCATATGGGGAATCCGATGGACAGCCCAAAGCTGCAGATGTAAGCAATCCCGACCATGGCTAAGAAACCTAAATCAGACCCGAACTACAAAGTGATCGCCGAGAACCGGCGGGCGCGGTTTGACTATGCCATTGAGGATGACATCGAATGCGGTGTCGTGCTGATGGGATCAGAGGTTAAAAGCCTGCGCAACGGCGGCTCTAACATTGCCGAGAGCTATGCCGAGGTGAAAGACGGTGAGCTTTGGCTCGTGAACTCTTATATCGCGCCCTATGATCGGGCGATGTTTGCTCATCTGGAACGACGCCGCCGCAAGCTCTTGGTAAGCAAACGCGAACTTGCGCGCTTGTGGAATGAGACCCAGCGTAAAGGCATGACCATTGTGCCGATTGTTATGTATTTCAATCACAAGGGCTATGTGAAGCTGAAGGTCGGCATCGCCAAAGGTAAAAAGCTGCACGACAAGCGTGCGACCGAGGCGAAGCGCGATTGGGGCCGTCAGAAGCAGCGTCTATTGCGGCACGGTGACTAATCTCGGACGGGGTTAGATCCAAAATCCATCCAGCAATCCTGACGTAGCGTAAGCGCGTCCAGAGTTGAGCAACACAAAGATAGAAATTTACGCATATGAGGCGCCAGAAATGAAAATCCCCATGCTGCGCGGGGCAGCATGGGGGTACTCGTAACTCCCTGGCACTCGTATTACGGTCCGCATCAAAGGCGGAATTCCTGAGATTCTGGGGCGCTTTTTGCCATATAATTCATATGATTAAGCGCGCACGCAACGGCATAAAAACAATCTTACCGCGTCTTACCCTATAATTTTAGCCTTTAATCAGTAACTTGGAAACAGGTTTCTTGAGATTCCTTGTGCCGTTGAAAAGCTATTGTATAGATCAATACGCTTTAAATATCTGAAAAACAAAGCGCACAAAAGCACTTAGTCGGTCTTAGACGACGATAGGCGATCTCATTGTTCCCAATCATTGAACCCGGGGCCAATTATTGGTGTCGAAAACCACCTGTGTTGAATAACACGTAAAGGTTGTATTTGCGTGTGGTCTTCACCCAGTGATTCTAATTTGCACGCGCTGAACGGGGAAATTTGAGGAGTTCCCTTGCGACTCTAGCCCTCTGGTAGTAGGCAAAGCCAGATTTCCTCAAAAGGTGCAGCATGGCACAGGATGATCCAAAAACGATTGTCTCGACGGCTTGGTTGAACGCCAATCTTAAGGACCCAGATCTTCGTATTCTGGATGCCTCTTGGTATTTGCCGACCGAGTCTCGGGATCCGAAAGCGGAATTTGACGCAAGCCACATTCCAGGCGCGCGGTTCTTTGACATCGAAGATATCTCTGACCACCGCTCGAACCTGCCCCATATGGTGCCACCGGTGGAAAAGTTTCTGTCGCGCATCCGTGAGTTGGGCGTGGGCGATGGGCACCAGATCGTTGTCTATGACGGCGCGGGGTTGTTTTCCGCTGCGCGTGTATGGTGGCTTTTCAAGCTGATGGGGCACGACAATATCGCGGTGCTTGACGGCGGCTTGCCGAAATGGACCGCCGAGGGACGGCCAGTAACCAACGAGCCTCCTGTAATCCGAGATCGCCACATGTTTGCGCGTCCGCGTTATGAGATGGTTAAGGATGTGACCGAGGTCAGCCGAGCCTCTAAGTTGATGGACTATGTGATCATCGATGCCCGCGCCGCTGATCGGTTCAAAGGCGAGGCAGCCGAGCCGCGTCCGGGCATGCGCGCAGGTCATATCCCGAACGCGCGCAATGTGCCGTTCAGCACTCTGTTGAACGCTGACAAAACCATGAAAGACCCCGAGGCTTTGAAAGAAATCTTCGAAGCAGCCGGGGTTGATCTGGCAAAACCCGCAATCACTTCTTGCGGCTCTGGTGTGACAGCCGCGGTGCTCTGTCTTGCCATGGAGCGCTTTGGCAAGACTGATCATTCCCTTTACGACGGATCTTGGACTGAATGGGGCGCCTTCCCCACAGTTCCTATTGCGACTGGAGACGCATAATGCTGAGCAACCTCAAAGCACAACCGGCAGACAAAATCCTGACCCTGATGGCGGCCTATCGCGAAGATCCGCGTCCTGCCAAAGTGGATCTGGGCGTTGGCGTCTACAAAAACGCAGAGGGCGTGACGCCTGTTATGCGGGCTGTGAAAGAAGCAGAGCGCCGTCTGGTGGAGACACAGGAAAGCAAGAGCTATGTGGCTCTGGCGGGCGACCCTGCATATGCGGATGCGATGATCGGCCTGATCCTGGGCGAGAGCGTCGCGCGCGACTCCATCGCAGCGGTGGCCACTCCGGGTGGCACGGGCGCGGTGCGTCAGGCATTTGAGCTGATCAAAATCGCAAATCCTGCCGCTAAAGTGCACGTGTCCAACCCAACCTGGCCAAACCACGTGTCGATCCTGAAGTATGTGGGCATCGAGGCGGTTCCGTATCGCTATTTTGATACGGAAACACGCGGTGTTGATTTCGAGGGCATGCTTGAGGATCTCGGCAAGGCCGCCGAGGGCGATGTCGTTCTGCTGCATGGCTGTTGCCACAACCCAACCGGCGCGAACCTGAACCTGACGCAGTGGCAGAAGGTTGTGGATCTGATCAACGAGAAAAAGCTGCTGGCGATGGTCGATATTGCCTATCAGGGTTTCGGCGACGGTCTGGAAGAAGATGCTCAGGCTGTGCGCCTTGTGGCCTCCTCCGTGGCGAATGTTCTGATCGCGGGCAGCTGTTCCAAGAACTTCGGCATCTATCGTGAACGTACCGGCATTCTGATGGCAATCTCGGCTGACGCTGAAACGCCAATCGTGCAACAGAACCTGAATTTCCTGAACCGTCAGAACTATTCCTTCCCACCGGATCACGGTGCGCGTGTAGTCACCACCATTCTGACGGATCCAGAGCTGCGTGCCGATTGGGCTGCCGAACTCGAAGAGGTGCGCCTCTCGATGCTGGGGCTGCGGGAGCAACTGGCCGAGGAGCTGCGGGAGCGTTCCGGTTCTGATCGTTTTGGCTTTATCGCGCAGCACCGTGGTATGTTCAGTCAGATCGGCACAACGCCAGAGTTGGTGGAAAAGATGCGCGTGGACAGCGCGATCTATATGGTCAGCGACAGCCGCATGAATATCGCGGGCCTGAATGACAAATCTGTGCCGATTTTGGCGAAAGCGATCGTCGACGCAGGCGTTTAACGCTCGCTGGTAGAATTATTGAAAGGCGCTCGTTTCAGGGCGCCTTTTCTTTTTTTGAAATTTTTTTCAATCGTGCGACGGAACGCGTCGCGTCGCCCGTATCACTCCCATACAGCAACGGGAACGAGACCCGACCTCGAGCAGAAAGCGGGCCGTGTTCAACCTGTCCCCGAGACACGGCCTTCCCCTGTGTCACCCGGCCGCTCCCCAAAAGTTGGCCACTTCCCTTGGTGACACATCGCCCGGGCCCTGTGCCCGGGCGCGTTTCGTGATAATAGCAGCTTTATGCAGACTCTGGCCCATATTTCATTGGTGGTTCGCGACTATAATGAGGCGATTGCCTTCTACGTTGACGTTCTGGGGTTCGAACTGGTGGAAGACAGCTATCAACCCGAGCAAGACAAACGTTGGGTTGTGGTGCGGCCAAACGGAGGGGGCGCCTCGATATTGCTTGCGCGAGCGTCCAGTCCCGAGCAGGCTGAGTTTATCGGAAATCAGGCCGGAGGGCGTGTGTTTCTGTTTCTTCAGACGGATGATTTTTGGCGTGATTACAATGATCTAGTATCAAAAGGTGTGGAGTTCGCGCGCGCGCCAAAGACCGCGGAATACGGTATAGTCGCTGTCTTCAAAGATCTCTATGGCACGCTCTGGGACCTTGTTCAGTTCACCGATGGGCGTCCTTGACGACCACAATTTTCCAGGGCCTCGACCCCACAAATGGCACTTAAGTGCTTCCAGATGTTCACAAATTGCTTGTCAAAGTGGCAGATCATACATACTACCTAGGATGCAGGTTGCGAGTAATAAACCCGCTTAGCGAGTGAAATATAATAACATTATCCTATCCTGAGGTTAAAAACATGACACTCCCCAGAGCAATCGGGCTCGCGACAGCATTTTTTGTGCTGCCGTCCTTCAGCTTTGCGAGCGACGGTTCATCCAATGCGGCATCCCCTGACACCGTCTTTATTTTCAACTCACTTCTCTTTCTGATCGGCGGTTTCCTCGTCTTTTGGATGGCGGCTGGTTTTGCCATGCTCGAAGCGGGGCTTGTGCGCAGCAAGAACGTGGCCATGCAGCTGACGAAAAACATGTCACTCTTCGCGGTTGCAGCCACGCTTTATTACCTATTTGGCTACAATTTGATGTATCCGCTGGGCCAATGGTTCATCGATGGTTTCGTCTCTGCGGCTGTCGGCTTGGCCATTCTTGAGCCGGTCGCTGTCACGCGCGAGCTGGCGGATGACTATTCATACGCGGCCACCGGATCTGACTTCTTCTTCCAGCTCATGTTCTGCGCCACCACTGCGTCTATCGTTTCGGGCGCCTTGGCGGAACGGATCAAACTTTGGCCTTTCCTTGCGTTTACCGTTGTTCTGACCGGATTGATCTATCCGCTCCAGGCCTCGTGGAAATGGGGTGGCGGTTTCCTTGATCAGGCAGGTTTCCTGGACTTCGCGGGCTCTACTGTCGTGCACTCTGTGGGCGGATGGGCCGCTCTGACCGGAGCCCTGATCTTGGGCCCACGTATCGGCAAATACAATGGCGACAAGGTTATGGAGCTGCCTTGGTCTGACCTTAGCCTGGCGGCACTTGGGACGTTTATCCTTTGGCTCGGCTGGTTCGGCTTCAATGGTGCGTCGCAGCTTGCGATGGGCACGGTCGGTGATATCGCAGACATTTCCCGCATCTTTGCCAATACCAACGCGGCGGCGGCCGGAGGGGTTCTCTCAACTCTGATCCTTTCTCAGATCCTGCATGACAAACCGAGCCTCATGGTCGTGCTCAACGGCGCACTCGGAGGCCTCGTGGCGATTACCGCAGAGCCGCTGTACCCATCCCTTGGCATGGCAACGCTGATCGGTGGGCTTGGGGGCATTATTGTAGTCTTCGTGACCATCGGGCTCGACAAGTTGAAAATCGATGACGTTGTGGGCGCGATCCCAGTGCATTTGGCCTGCGGGGTCTGGGGCACTTTGGCGGTGGTCTTTACCAATCCAGACGCAAGCATTCTTGCGCAGCTTTACGGCATTGGCGCAATCGGTCTGTTCACTGCGCTTGCGTCGGCCTTGGTGTGGTGGCTTTTGTCCCTGACGATGGGGCTGCGCGTCGGTATCGAAACCGAGATCGCAGGTCTGGATATCGCTGAACTGAGCAGCGAGGCCTTTCCCGAGCATCTGCGGCAGGTAGGTGACAGCCCAAAACAGGCACCCGAGACTCTGGCCGAAGCATAAACGGGACGGTGCAAAAAAGAAAAAAAGCCCGGAGCAGTCTGCTCCGGGCTTTCTTTGTTTTTTGAGGTCTAAGGCTTAGCCTTTGGAGAACTCAGGATATGCTTCCATACCCAGCTCTGCCATATCCAGACCGGTGATCTCAGCTTCTTCGTCCACACGCAGACCCATGATCGCGTTCAGGATGAACCAGACCACACCGGAGGCGACGACGGTGAAGATACCGACAACCACGATGGCGTAGATCTGAGTGCCCAGGGACGCGTCAGAGTTGGTGAAGACTACTGCGATGGTGCCCCAGATACCTGCGATCAGGTGAACAGGGATCGCGCCAACAACGTCGTCGATCTTCATGCGGTCCAGCATTGGAACTGCGAAGACTACGATCACGCCGCCAACTGCACCGATCAGAGTTGCTGCGCCCAGAGTAGGGGTCAGAGGCTCTGCAGTGATGGACACGAGGCCCGCCAGCGCGCCGTTCAGAACCATGGTCAGGTCAGGCTTTTTGTACATGATTTGAGTCAGGATCAGAGCTGCGATTGCGCCGCCTGCCGCTGCAGTGTTGGTGTTTGCAAAGATGCGCGACACGTCTGCGACGTCGCCAACAGTGCCCATCGCCAGCTGAGAGCCGCCGTTGAAGCCGAACCAACCCAGCCACAGGATGAATGTACCCAGAGTTGCGAGGGTCAGGTTGGAACCTGGCATAGGAACGGTTTTGCCGTCTTTATACTTGCCGATACGTGGACCCAGGATCAGAGCGCCTGTCAGAGCGGCCCAGCCACCTACGGAGTGCACAACGGTGGAACCCGCGAAGTCCAGGAAGCCAGCTGCGTCAAGGAAACCGCCGCCCCATTTCCAGGAAGCCTGCAGTGGGTAGATGACAGCAGTCAGAACGATCGTGAAGATCAGGAATGGCCACAGTTTGATACGCTCGGCGAGAGTACCGGATACGATGGACGCGGTGGTCGCACAGAACATCAGCTGGAAGAAGAAGTCAGAACCAGTGGATGCATAACCATAGTCGTCTGCACCGTCACGGCCAACGCCAACAGCTTCCAGAACACCTACGCCCCAGACGCCGGAGAGAACGCCGTCAACGGACCATGTGCCCAGTGGGTACATCAGGTTGTAGCCGATGAGGTAGTAGAAGATTGCCGCCAGTGAGAACAGGGAGATGTTCTTGATCAGCTGCATGGTAACGTTCTTGCCGCGTACGAGGCCCGCTTCGAGCATCGCAAAGCCTGCTGCCATCCAGAAGACCAGGAAGCCGCCGACGAGGAACAGCAGAGAGTTCAGAATAAAGATCGTGTCGCTGGAGGCGTCGACGCCAGGAACTGCGTCCTGTGCCAGGCCCAGCGATGGCAGAGCGACCAATGCGGAGGCCAAGCCAAGTTTGCTTGCGAGTTTCATGATAGGATATTCCCCTTTTGATCGCGCTCTTACAGCGCGTCTTCGTTGGTTTCGCCGGTCCGCACACGCACAGCCTGCGCCACGTCCAGAACAAAGATCTTGCCGTCACCGATTTTGCCGGTGCGCGCAGTGTTGGAGATGGTTTCAACCACCTGATCAACCATGGAAGCGGCGACGACGAGCTCCAGTTTGACCTTCGGTACAAAATTAACGGTGTATTCTGCACCGCGGTAAATTTCGGTGTGACCGGACTGAGCACCAAAGCCCTTGATCTCGGTTACCATGAGACCGCGCACGCCGATCTCGGTCAGCGCCTCGCGGACCTCCTCGAGCTTGAACGGTTTAATCGTTGCAATAATCAGTTTCACCCTGATCCCCTTTCCTGTGGCTTGGCAGCGCGCGTCGCTGACAAGTCAGTACCGCCGCAGAAAAACCCGCCCCAAGGAGGGAATCGAAGGGAAACAGGGCGTCAACTGCCCAAAAATGGAGCGTTTTTGCACAATTTTTGCACTTTTAAGGCGCGTCGCACAAAAAATAGGCAAAATTTAAAGCGATCTTCCGCTTGCTCGCTGCTCTACATTTTCGATTTCATTAGTTAAAATGTGCCCAATTAAGACCGTCGAGCAGACTGACCCATGCGTGATTCCAAGAAAAAGAAGTCGCCCCTCGTGGCTGACAATCGCTATGGCGCCAAGCGCTCTGGCTGGGGGAAGCCGCCTGGCAAAGCGCCTGCGAAATCCGCAAAACCCGCAAGCAAAGCAAAACGCGGGTCGACACGACGCAAGCCGACGCCCAAGAAGCGAAGCCTCTTGGGGCGGCTCTGGGCGTGGTTCTGGGGGCTGGTCTGGACGATCACATGGCGCGTCGCGATGGTGGTGGCGACGATCATCGGTCTGGCTGTCGGCTATCAATATGTCCTGCTGCCGGATTTGGACACGCTGCTTGATGGGCGCGCGCAGGGCTCTGTGACTTTGATGGACCGCAATGGCGATGTCTTTGCCTGGCGCGGGGATCAGTTCGGTGGAGTCGTGACCGCGAGCTCCGTCTCCCCGCATCTCAAAAACGCCGTCGTCGCGACCGAGGACAAACGGTTCTACAACCACTTCGGCGTCAGCCCGCGCGGCGTGGCCTCAGCCGTCCGCATCAACCTGCGTGAAGGACGGGGGCCTTTGCAGGGCCACGGCGGCTCGACCATTACGCAGCAGACAGCCAAGCTGCTTTGTCTGGGTGTCGAGTTCGACAAAGACCAGTGGAAGAGCGAAGCGGCCTATGTCGCCGATTGCCGCCGCACGTCGATGACCCGCAAGATCACCGAAGCGATTTACGCTTTGGCGATGGAGGTGAAATATTCCAAGGACGAGATCCTCTCGATCTATCTGAACCGCGCCTATATGGGCGGCGGGGCCTATGGGGTTGAGGCCGCGGGGCAGGTCTATTTCGGCAAGAATGCGGCCGAGCTCAGCCCGGCTGAAAGCGCGATGATTGCCGGGCTTTTGACTGCACCGACGCGATTGGCTCCAACCAATAATCTTGAACGCAGTCAGGATCGCGCGGCGACTATCCTGCGGTTGATGAATGAGCAGGGCTACCTAAGCAACGAACAGACTCTCTTTTGGCAAGAAAACCCCGCGACCCTGTCAGAGGCTGCGCAGGCCAAAGCGGGCGGGTATTTCGCGGATTGGATCATGCGCCCTGAGAACCTGCCGGATTTCCTAGGTCAGAACACCACCGAGGACGTGATTATCCAAACCACGCTGGATCAACGCATCCAGACGGCCGCCGAAGAGGGGCTGCAATGGGTCTTTGAAAACAACGTGCGCAAAGGCTCTGAGGCGCAGGCCGCCGTGGTGGTCATGTCTGCTGACGGTGCTGTGCGCGCCATGATCGGTGGGCGTCAGACCAAAGTCAGCGGGGCGTTCAACCGCGCGGTACAGGCGAAACGTCAGACAGGCTCGGCGTTCAAGCCCTTCGTCTATGGGACCGCGCTGGATCTGGGTTACAGCCACAACGATCTGGTCGAGGATGCGCCGCTTTGCATGAACATCCCGGGCTCTGGCGAGTGGTGTCCGCGCAATTACACCAATGAATACTACGGCGATGTGACGCTGGAATGGGCCTTGGCCAATTCGCTCAATATCCCGGCGGTTAAGATCTCAGAGTCGGTCGGTCGCGACAACGTGCGCAAAGTGGCGGCAGACTTTGGCATTGAAAGCGATCTTGCCGATGGTCCGGCACTGGCATTGGGGGCCTCAGAGAGTTCCCTGCTTGAAATGACTGGGGCCTACGCAGGTATTTTGAACGGTGGCTCGTCGGTAACGCCTTATGGGCTGGTTGAATTGCGCCTGCAGGGCGAAGACGAGCCTATGATGGGCACCGCTGGAGGTATTGGCGAGCGGGTCATCACAGAGGGTGCCGCGCGCGAGTTGATCTATATGATGAGTAAAGTCGTCTCTGAGGGCAGTGGTACCCGCGCGCAATTGCCGGGTTGGGAAGTGGCCGGCAAGACGGGCACGACGAGTGCGGCGAAAGACGCGTGGTTCATCGGCTTTACCGCCGACTACGTGACCGGCGTCTGGATGGGCTATGACGACAACACGCCTCTGACCGGCGTGACCGGCGGCGGTCTTCCGGCGGAGATCTGGAAACAGGTTATGACCCGCGTGAGCGACGGTGAAATCCCCCGTGCCTTGCCGGGTTTTACCCCCAGCAGAAATGCCAATCGCGTGCCAGAACCTGTGCGCAACAACCGAGAGAATGTACTGGAACAACTTCTGCGCGGGATTTTGGGCGGGCGGAATTGATCGCTGCATCCTAGAAACGGCGATATTGCTTGGCTGAAAACGCGTTTGCCTAGGGCAAACAAAAGATGTTGCCCTAAAGTGGTGGTCACCCTTGGGGCGCGAACTTGTGAAAATCAGGCGTCCGCTAGCCGAACTTGCGCAGGTCCGCGATCAGAGCATCCAAATCGCCACCGCGTTTGTCCAACATCGCGCCAATCTCGGATTTTTCTGACAGACGCAGGCTGATGCCTTCTACGATCAGATCAAAGAACAGGTTTTTGCCCGTGCGGTTGGACACCAGAAAATCAACCGCAAAAGGCGCTTGCCCGGGCAGGTCTGTCACGGTTTCCACGCGGAAATAGTTCTTTTCCTTCTTGGCGTTTTGCACGACGATCTTGCCACCTTTGAATTCATTAAAGCGGCGGCCGTATTTGCCAGAGATATATTTGGTGAAGGCACTGACATATTGGTTGCGTTGCGACGCGCTCATACGGCGCGCATCCGGTCCCAAAGCCGAGCCTGCGATCCAGGCCACATCTGCGTGGCGTTTGAAGATGCCTTCAAAATCGCGCACCATGCCATTGATCGATTTCCCGGACGCGATCACTTGGTTGATATCGGTGACGACTTTGTCGACCAGAACACGGGCTTCTCCGGTGGTCAGCGCGAAGGCAGAAGCCGGCATCAGGGCCAGAGCTGCGCCGGATGCGAGGAAAATACGACGTTTCATAACATCACCTACTGAGCAAATGGATCCGCGAAGGGATCCGAAAATGGATCTACGTCACTGGCTTCGACCGTGACTCCAAGTTCAAATCGGCGGTTCTGCAGGTACAAAATCCGAGCCTGCGCATAGCTGTCGGCACTCTCATAAAGAACCGAGTCGACGGCATCGGCAAAATCATACCGCGTACCAAGTTGATCGGCAAAAGTCGCCGCCGTCCCGACATAGCTTTCCGGACGGGGCAGAACGATGGCCACCGGGTCCAAGGCAAAATCAAGAATAGTGCCGACGGTGTCACGCGACGTCGATGGACCAAACACCGGCAATTCAACATAGGCGCCTTCGCCTGCGCCCCACACATGCAGGGTCTCGCCAAAGTCGGTTTTCCGCAGGGGAATGCCCATGCCGGTCGCCATGTCTCCGGTGCCAAAGACGCCAAAGACCGTGTTCACTACAAAGCGTGCCGTGTTGTTCCCCGCATTGCGCAGGTCGCCTTGCAGGACATTGTTCAGAATATCGGCAGGCAGGCCCAGATGCTCGGCCACATTCGAGACAACCTGACGGCCGCCTTCTGGGATCGCGGTGCCATAGCCTCGTGACAGAGGCCGCACGATGTTGCGATCCAACGCCAGGTTGAACGCATGGACATTGCGGTTCGCATCTTCATGCGGATCGTGGATATCCGAGGTGACCGCAGGGCGCGACGCTGCGCAGGCTGTCAAAGACAGCGCAGCGAGAAGTGCGAAAATTTTGCGGCCGGTCGACATCAAATTCGAGTCCATATGTGTTCAAATTTATCCAAAGATCTTTGCGTCCTCATAAAGCATTTAGAATGTTGACTTAAAGACCAGATATGCACGCAGAAAATCCTATCCTACCTGTGGCGAATGGGCCACAACGGTTTCTTGGGTCAAACATTGCCTTCCAACGGTCGAATTTGGGGCTGGGTAAAAGGCATGAGTAAGTCGCATCAGACCCTAGATTTGGTACCGAAAGGCGCGGTGTCAATGATCATTGGGATCGGAATATTTAGCTTTTTCGGTAACTTACTTTTGCTATCGGGCCCTCTCTATATGCTGCAGATCTATGATCGCGTTCTGGCGACCCGATCCTTGGAAACGCTGCTTGGGCTGTCGGTGATCACAGCTTTTCTTCTACTGACATGGGGGGTACTCGATTTTTCACGTGGGCGTGTTCTTGCTCGTCTTGGGTCAGAGTTTCGCTCAAGATTTGATCAATGTTTGGGGTTAGTCCCTCAATCTCAAAGAGATCGTTTCCGTGACGTTTCCCGAACGCGGATGATTGCTTGGGCGGACTCGGCCGAACGACTGGTGTCTCCACCTATCGGAGCGGCGCTGGCGGATGCTATATGGGCGCCAATCTTTTTGGTGGGGCTCGCATTTTTCCATCCTCTGATGTGTCTGCTTGCCTGCGTCGCGATCGCGGGAACAGTCGGCATTCAAACTATTGGGCATCAGATTGGGCGGGCGCGTGTTGAAGAAGCGCGCGGCCATGGGTTTAAATCAGGCCAAATCGCGTCACAGATCGACGCCGCAGGTGCAACATCGCTGCGAACTGACCATCACCGCAATCTCTGGCGACATTGGTTTGATATTCGGGTCCGCGCGGTTCGCGCAGAGGCAAAAGGTACGGATATACAGGGTGCGGTCATGGCAGTTTTGCGCACGTGGAAGCTTTGCGCGCAATCCGCGATGCTCGGGCTTGGCGCCTATTTGGTTTTGCAGGCAGGGCTTTCGCCCGGTGCAATGGTCGCAGCCACCATTCTGTTGGCGCGTGCGAGTGCCCCGTTGGACGTCCTGTCCGCGCAATGGCCGGTGGTAGTGGACGCAGGGCGAAGCCTGCGGGCGCTCGCCACGATTTTGGCGCAACATCCGCTCAAGCCAGATACCATCCCGGTCAAGGAGCAATCTGCGCGGGTTTTGGTTAGCTCGCTTAGGCTATCGGTGGCAAGTGACTCAAACTCGCCTCCACTCAACTTTGAAGTCCAGCCCGGAGAGACCCTTGGTGTGATTGGTTCGTTCGGGTCTGGCAAGACAGAATTACTTCGTGCGCTACAAGGGCTAACGGGGGCAGCACGGGCCTGCCAAAACACCATGTTTGTGAGTGCGGAACCGCAGATTTTCACGGGGTCCATCGCGCAAAATATTTCGGGATTTCGAACAGAGGCCAAGGCCGCCCAAATCTTGAATGCCGCTAAGGCGGCAGGTCTCGCTGACGACGTCGCAAAACTGGACGAAGGCTTCAACTCGGATGTGGACGTAGCCTTGTCCGCCTGGCCAAAGGCTATGCGCTATCGATTGGCATTGGCACATGCGATCTATGACTCCCCACCCGTTTTACTCTTGGACGATCCATTTAACGGCCAACCTCCAGAGGGTGTTCATGCGATAGCGGCCTTATGCGAAGCCCGCTCCAAAGCGGGTAAAACCACGATCTTTACAGCGCGCCATCCGACCGCTTTGGGCTCTGTCCACAAACTCTTGTGGTTGGATAAGGGCCAGAATCTCGGGTTCGGACCGAGGGATTCCGTGCTGGCGTGTTTCCTTGCCCCACGCGCCTCACAAGAACGCGCAACGCAATTGGATCTGGCGTCATGAGGGACCCGATCTCTTGGCATGCGGCGCTGCGCATGGGGGCAATCACTCTTGTCGCATTTCTGGTTGGGTTTGTTGGTTTATCATCCGCCATTCCAATTCAGAGCGCTATTGTGTCATCCGGACATTTGACCCTCAGCCAATCTACTCATTGGGTGCAGCATCCGACGGGCGGAAAAGTTCTTAAGCTTGCAGTGGGTGCAGGTCAGATTGTTAACAAAGACACGCTCTTGCTGGTGCTGGAGGACCCCAACGTTTCGCACCAAACCTCGGTGCTGACGAAATCTTTGTTGGATATTCAGGCACGACATGCGCGACTCATCGTTCAGCTCGCAGGGGGACGCGAAGTCGACTTTGCGTCCGTGAATACGCCGTCTGGCGCAGTCGACATTCCCGAAGATGTACAAAAGCTTCAGAAGGATATTCTCACAGCAGAGCAGCTTGCCTGGGCCAATCACGTGGAACAAATGCAAAGACGTCAGACAACGTTGCGCCGTCAACTGGTCGCGGCTGACGCGCGGATTGCCTCGCTGAGCACGCGTTTGGATCTGTTTCAAGAGGATTTGCAAACCCAGGAGGCGCTTGTTGCGAAAGCCATTGTGTCTGCCTCAAGCGTGATGCCCTTACGGCACAAAATCGCAGAGCTGGAAGGCGAGCTGGTCGCGCTTAAAGCTGAAAAAACAGTCTTTGAGGGTCAGGTGCTCGAACTTGGCCTTGATCTTGCGCGACAAACCTCAGCCCGCCGCGCCAAAATTCTCTCAGAAATTGAGCGCGCAGAACAGGAGATCACAGAGGTGCAGAATAGCTTATCTGACTTTGCCAGGCAGGCCGAAGCACTGAGCCTACGCGCGCCATTTTCGGGGCAGGTTCATGATCTCAGAGTTACAACCGAGCAGACCGTCTTGCGCGCTGCCCAACCGGCAATGGCCATCGTTCCGTTGGGAGCCGGAACCCATGCCAAACTAAAGGTTTCACCAAAGAACATTGATCATATTTACCCGGGTCAGCCTGCGCGTGTCCATTTGGATGGGCACGCGCCAGACTTTTGGCAGACCGGGCATGTAACACGCGTTTCGGCGGATGTTCTGGAAGGGCGCGGTGACGCGCAGCACTACTTCGAAGTCGATGTCGAGCTGTCTGCAATTGGTGGGTCACTTGGCGAAAACGCGCGTCTTGGCATGCCTGTCACCGCCTATTTCGCGACCCAATCCAGCAGCATACTGAGCTATCTTCTGGCACCTTTCGCAGACTATGCGCGCAAAGCTTTCCGCGAGACTTGAATGTCCCCATAAATTCCGCTTCTCATGACGCGATTGCGCGCCTAATGTGCCGCCAGATTTACAAGAGGAAAGCCGATGAGTGGTTTTGAAAGCAAGCTTGCAGAAATGGGTGTCACTTTGCCTGACGCGCCAGCCCCTGCAGCCAATTATGTCCCTTATGTTCAGGTTGGTGACACGCTTTATGTCTCGGGCCAGATTTCTGCAGGTGCGGATGGCTTTATCACGGGCAAGCTCGGCGATGACATGAGCGTCGAGGACGGTGCCGCTGCGGCCCGCACCTGCGCGATTTCTCTGCTCGCTCAAGTAAAAGCCGCCTGTGGTGGCGATCTGGACCGTCTGGTGCGCGTTGTGAAGCTGACCGGTTTTGTCAATTCCACCGCGGAATTCGGCGACCAACCCAAGGTTGTGAACGGAGCCTCTGATTTCCTAGCCGAGGCGCTGGGCGACGCAGGCCGCCATTCCCGGTCTGCGGTTTCTGCGGCGTCTTTGCCTTTCGGTGTTGCGGTTGAAATCGAAGGTATCTTCCAGATCAAATGACCCCAAAACTTGCGCCCGCGTTCCTGACAACGCCTCTGGCGCACCGCGCCTTGCATGATGTCACCGATGGCCGCCCGGAAAACAGCCGCGCGGCCATTCAGGCGGCGATCAGGGCGGGATATGGCATTGAAATCGACCTGCAATTGTCGCGCGATGATCAGGCGATGGTGTTTCATGACTATGGGCTTGATCGCCTCGCGGACGCCAGCGGCCCGATCCGTCAAAAGTCGGCACAAGAACTTGCATCAATTGGCTTGAAAGGTGGCGACGAGGCCATTCCGACTTTGCCGGAGGTGCTTGAGCTGGTCGGGGGGCGTGTGCCTCTGCTGATTGAACTTAAGGATCAGGATGGGCAGATGGGCACGAATATTGGCACGCTCGAGGCCGCGACGGTTGCTGCCCTGAACGCCTATGCGGGGCCCGTCGCTGTGATGTCGTTTAACCCAAACAGTGTGGCCAAGCTGGCGGATCTCTGCCCCGAAATCCCGAGAGGGATAACAACCAGTTGCTATGCCTATGAAGATTGGGCCCCGCTTCCTAAACGCATCTGCGACCACCTGCGGGATATCCCTGATTTCGCCCGTGTAGGCGCCAGTTTCATCAGCCACGAGGTCGACGACCTGACGCGCCCCCGCGTTGCGGAGTTGAAATCGCAGGGCGCAGATATCCTCTGTTGGACGGTTACATCGCCTCAGATCGAGGCAGAGGCGCGCAAAGTGGCGGCAAATATCACCTTTGAACAATATCTGGCCGAGTTCCCCGCTTGAACATCCCAAGTGCTGCGCCAAATATGGGGTGAGGGGCAGACATGAGCGAACCTATTGAAATTCAACTACATCGGTCGCTGGCCGAGATCACCCCGGCCGATTGGGACGCCTGCGCGCGCGCCGAACACCAGCGCCCCGTTGACCCGTTCACCACCTATCGCTTTCTAAAGGCGCTTGAGGACAGCGGATCCGTCGGACCGGGCACCGGCTGGCAGCCGCAATATCTGACCGCCCATGCGGGATCAGAGCTGATCGCCGTCGCCCCACTTTATGCCAAGGGGCACAGTCAGGGCGAATACGTCTTTGACCACAATTGGGCGCATGCCTATCAAAACGCGGGTGGGCGGTATTATCCCAAATTGCAGATCGCAGTGCCCTTTACGCCAGCGACTGGCCGCCGGTTCCTGACCAAGCCGGGATATGAAGAGATCGGGCAGGCCGCTTTGGTGCAAGGCGCGCTGCAAATCGGTGAGCAGAACCAGCTCAGTTCTCTGCATGTGACCTTCTGTACAGACCAAGAGGTCGAGATCGGCCGCGAGATGGGGCTTTTGCACCGCACCGGTCAGCAGTTTCATTGGGTGAACGAAGAGTATGCTGACTTCGACGACTTCCTCGCCACGCTGTCCAGCCGCAAACGCAAAAACATCCGCAAGGAACGCAAACAGGCGCAGGCCTTTGGCGGCGAAATACGGAGCTATACGGGCGATCAGATTAGACCTGAACATTGGGACGCCATCTGGGCGTTTTATCAGGACACGGGCAGTCGCAAATGGGGCACGCCCTATCTGACCCGAGACTTCTTTGAGATCGCGCATCAGACGCTGCGAGACGACGTGCTGCTTATCATGGCCGAAATCGGTGGATCGCCCATTGCGGGCGCGATGAATATGATCGGAGCCGAGACGCTTTTTGGGCGCTATTGGGGCTGTATTCAGGATCACGCCTGCCTGCATTTCGAAATCTGTTACTATCAAGCCATCGACTGGGCGATTGCCAATGGTCTCACGCGGGTCGAAGCGGGCGCGCAGGGCGAACATAAACTGGCACGGGGGTATTTGCCGGTGGAAACCCATTCGCTGCATTGGATGGCGGATCAGGGGTTCTCGGATGCCGTCGCGCAATATCTGGTGGCGGAACGGGATGCGGTTGCGCAAGAGATCGAGATCCTGACGTCCTACGGCCCCTTTCGGAACACGACGCAGGAGGATCACGAATGACCGAAAAGCTCTCTCAGGACGCACGCGAGACCGAGTTGCCGGCTTTGATCGAAGCAGGGTGGGTCTTGGATGCAGAACGCGACGCGATCTCTAAAACCTTTAAGTTCAAGAACTTCATAGAGGCCTTCGGCTTTATGACCCGCGCGGCGATCTGGGCCGAGAAATGGGTGCACCACCCGGAATGGTTCAATGTTTACAATCGCGTAGAGGTCAGGTTGACGACTCATGACGTGGGTGGGCTCAGCCCATTGGACATGAAACTCGCGCGCAAAATGGATGCGCTGGCGGGTTAGGCGCCAAAATCGGGCAGGTCTGCCGCGTCTTCGCAGAAAATCAGACGATTCCCGAAGGGATCATTGATGGTCATATCGCGCATGCCCCAAGGCTGATCCTGATACCCGGGCCGGGCATGCCGATATTTCTTTGCATTCAAAGCCGCGCAATATCCCACCACATCTTGGATCGAAATACGCACTGAAGACCCCGGCGTGGCGTCTCCGAAATGCTCAGAGACGTGCAATTCGCAATCGCCAAACCTTAACCCCAGATAGAGCGGTGTGTTCGGCTCAAATCGATGCTCGAACGTCACCTCAAACCCAAGAAAATCAATATAGAACTCGCGCGCCTTGGCTTCGTCAAAGCTGCGGAAGATCGGGATGATGGTTTGGCCTGCCATAGCGAAAAGGGCGACCCCGTAGGACCGCCCGTATCCTTAGATCGCGTCGCGGATCGCTTCGCCGCCCGAGACGTCACAGACGCCTGGGTTTTCTTCGGCTTGCAACACTTTGACCACGCCGTCCTCGGCGTAAAGCGCGTAGCGCTTAGAACGTGCGATCAGGCCTGCAGGGGGTGCTGTGAAGTCCATGCCAACCGCTTTGGTGAATTCAGATTGCGCATCACCCAAGAAGGTCAGGCCCGCTTCGGTCGCGCCGGTGGCCTCGCCCCAGGCTTTCATCACAAACGGGTCGTTCACAGAAATACAGATCACTTCGTCCACGCCTTTTGCGTCAAAGTCACCTTTGGTGCGGATAAAGCTTGGCACATGCGCGGTCGAGCAGACGCCGGTGTAAGCGCCGGGCAGGGCGAAAATCACGACTTTGCGGCCTGCGAGTTTTTCGCTCAGTGACACGCCTTCAGGGCCGTTTTCGCCAAGGGTCAGCAGGGTTGCGTCTGGCAGTTTGTCTCCAACAGATATCGTCATTGAATGGGGCTCCGTAATTTGGGTTTGCTTGAGAATGAGTTATAGGGCTAGAGCTAGGTTCAGCAACTAGATTTGAGAGACTCACATGACGCATGTTGTTGTTGTTGGGGCTGGCCAGGCGGGATCTTCGCTTGTCGCCAAGCTGCGGAATTCAGGCTTTGAGGGCGAGGTGACCCTGATCGGGGCAGAAACTGCGCCGCCATATCAGCGGCCCCCTTTGTCTAAGGCCTATTTGCTGGGTGATATGGCGCTGGATCGGCTCTATCTGCGGCCTGAGAGTTTTTATTCCGACAACAACATCACGCTGCGCTTGGGTACAGAGGTGACGGGGATTGATCCGGTATCCAAAGCCATCGCGATTGGCGATGAAATCCTGCCCTATGATGAACTGGTCCTGACTACAGGCTCCGCGCCTCGTCGCCTGCCCGCCGCGATTGGCGGAGACCTTGAGGGCGTCTACACAGTGCGCGATTTGCCGGATGTCGACGCGATGGCACCAGAGTTTGTCGAAGGTAAGTCGGTGTTGATTGTGGGCGGCGGATACATCGGGCTTGAGGCGGCGGCTGTGGCGGCCAAGAAGGGTTTGAACGTGACGCTGGTCGAGATGGCGGATCGCATTTTGCAACGCGTGGCCTCTCCGCAGACGTCGGATTATTTCCGGGCTCTGCACATGGGTCATGGGGTGAATATTATCGAGGGCGTAGGCCTGTCGCGATTGACCGGCGAAACCCGTGTTAGTGGGGCGGAGTTGGCGAATGGGACCACTCTGGACGTTGATTTCGTCATTGTTGGCGTTGGGATCGTACCGGGGACAGGTTTGGCAGAAACGGCTGGTGTTGCCCTGGACAACGGGATCAAGACAGACGCCGAGGGCCGCACATCGGTCGACGGTATCTGGGCCGCAGGGGATTGCGCGTCTTTCCCCTACAAAGACACGCGTATCAGGCTTGAGAGCGTGCCAAACGCCATCGATCAGGCCGAAGTGGTCGCGCAGAACATTATGGGCGCAGGCAAGACCTATGTTGCGACGCCGTGGTTCTGGTCGGATCAATATGACGTCAAACTACAGATCGCTGGTCTGAACGCGGGCTACGACAACGTGGTGACGCGCGATATGGGCGATGCTGGTATTTCCTTCTGGTACTATCAGGGCGAGACTTTGCTGGCCGTCGATGCCGCCAATGCGCCGCGAGATTACATGGTGGCCAAGCGGTTGATTGAGGCTGGGAAGTCTCCGTCGGCGGATGTGGTCTCGGATCCATCAACGGTGCTCAAGGACTTGCTGAAAGCGTGAGGATTATTGCAGGCTCTTGTCGTGGCATCGCCCTTGCCTCGGTTGGCAAAGGCGATGCGGGCGCGCATCTCAGGCCGACGACGGATCGGGTGCGCGAGAGCCTGTTTAATGTCTTGATGGGCGGTAAATTCGGGGATCCGGTTACGGGGGCTCGGGTTTTGGATCTGTTCGCAGGCACCGGCGCATTGGGTCTGGAAGCTCTGTCGCGCGGGGCTGAATTTTGCACTTTTGTGGACGATGGGCGCAAGTCGCAAAGCCTCATTCGGCAGAACATCAAGATCACGAAACAGGGGCAAGCGTCCCAAGTTGTGACACGGGATGCGACACGATTGGGGGAGAACAGTGGCGCACCCTGTGATCTGGTATTCTTAGACCCGCCTTATGGCAAGTCACTGGGAACAAAAGCGCTTTTAGCCGCAGAAGCCGGTGGCTGGATCGCGCCGGAGGCGTTGATCGTTTTTGAGGAAAACGCGCCTCAGGACGCGCCGGAAGGGTTCCAGTTGCTGGATCAACGCCGCTATGGCGACACGCATGTGACCTTTTTGGAAAACTTGACTTAGGGGCTTTGCCCCTCGGTTGCAGGATCTGCCGATCCTTCCACCTCACCCCAGGATATTTGGGGCAAGAGAAAGATTAGCCGTAGGTCGGGTGGAATTTTCCAGCTGGAGAAAGGGTGAAGATCTCAAACCCATCCGACGTCACGCCGATGGAGTGCTCAAACTGCGCCGACAGGGATTTGTCGCGGGTCACGGCCGTCCAGTCATCGGCCAACACTTTGGTCTCTGGGCGGCCCAGATTGATCATGGGCTCGATCGTAAAGAACATGCCTTCTTCGAGCCGCGGTCCGGTGCCCGGACGACCGTAGTGCAAAACGTTTGGCGGAGAGTGGAACACACGGCCAAGACCGTGGCCGCAGAAGTCGCGGACGACGGACATGCGTTGCGCTTCGGCGTAGGTTTGGATGGCGTGGCCAATATCGCCAAAGGTATTGCCAGGTTTGACGGCTTCGATGCCCAACATCAGCGCATCGTGGGTGACTTGGATCAGCCGTTCTGCCTTGCGCGGCAATTTGCCTGCGACATACATGCGGCTGGAATCTCCGAACCAGCCGTCGGCGATGACTGTGACGTCGATATTCAGGATATCGCCGTCCTTGAGTTTCTTGTCGCCCGGAATGCCGTGGCAGACCACATGGTTCACGGAAATACAGCTGGCGTGCTGATAGCCTTTATAGCCAATGGTCGCGGATTTGGTGCCGTATTCGATGACTTTGGCTTCGATGATCCGGTCGATCTCGCCCGTGGTTTGACCCGGGAAAACATGGTCCGCGATCTCGTCGAGAATGCGCGCGGTGATCTGGCCTGCGTTATGCATGCCCGCGAAATCCGCCTCTTGGTGGATCGTGATACCGTCGCGTGTTTTGCCTGCCTTGAGGATCATAAAGGCGCTCCGAAAGTCTTTGTTGCCCCTTACTTAGGGTTTTCTGACGGAAAGGACCAGAGGGGCTATTTCCGAAACGGCAAGGGGCGGCCGAGCGTGATCGCTTGAGGTGAGATTTGGCAGTCATAGGCGAGGACTTCGACGCCGGCATCTAGCGCCATGTCAAAGGCCTCGGCATAGGTCGGATCGATGTCTTTTGCGAGCGTGACGACCTCAGCGTCGGTGCGTTGCACCAGATAAAACATCAGGGCGCGGTGGCCTGATTTGGTCATTTCAACCAGCTCATGCAGGTGCTTGGTGCCCCGCGCGGTGACGCTGTCGGGGAATTCGGCGATGCCGGCCTTGCGCGATAGGGTCACGGATTTCACTTCGACGTAGAGATCGGGGCCGTTGCCCGATAGCAGGAAATCCACGCGGCTATTTTGGCCGTATTTCACTTCACTGCGCACGGTTGGATGGTCTGCGAGTTCAGGCACCTCATGGGCCATGAGTGCTGCTTTGAGCGCGCGATTTGGCACCGAGGTATCGACGCCTGTAAAGTGACCGTTCTCATGATCCACCAAACGCCAGCCGTATTTCAGCTTTTTCTTGGGATCATCATTCGGTTCGAGCCAGATTTTTGTCTCGGGATCCTTCAGCCCCAACATAGAGCCCGGGTTGGCGCAATGGGCTGTGATTTCGCGGCCGTCCTCAAGCCGCGCATCGGCGAGAAAGCGTTTGTAGCGTTTGATCAGGCGGGCAGGGATAAGGGGGGTCGTGAACTCCATGAGGCCTGCCTAGCGCATCGGTGGGCTCATGAACATCGCTTTCGGCTTGTGTGACGCGCGGGGCGGGCTATCTTGCCGCTCAAAGGAGACGCCCATGCCAAATCCCACCGCCGCGATGCTTGTGATCGGAGATGAAATCC
Source organism: Cognatishimia coralii (assembly GCF_037478305.1). Taxonomy (NCBI): domain Bacteria; kingdom Pseudomonadati; phylum Pseudomonadota; class Alphaproteobacteria; order Rhodobacterales; family Paracoccaceae; genus Cognatishimia; species Cognatishimia coralii. The sequence goes on along the minus strand of NZ_JBBGAZ010000005.1, from coordinate 146,028 downwards.
TGTCTGGCCGGACGCGAGACGCCAATATGCATTACCTCGCGGGGCAACTCACAGAGCGTGGAATTGATCTGAAGGAAGTGCGCATTGTTGGCGACGAAGCCGCTGAGATCACAGGGGCCGCGAAGGTTCTGTCTGAGCGTTATGACCATGTGTTCACCTCGGGCGGTATCGGGCCGACCCATGACGATATTACAGCCGATTGTATTGCAGCGGCCTTTGATGCGCCGATTGATGTGCGCGATGACGCACGTGCGCTGCTCGCGGATTTTTATGAAAAATCCGGGCGCGAGCTGAACGCCGCGCGGTTGCGGATGGCGCGGATCCCGGATGGGGCGGCGTTGATCGACAACCCCGTGTCGGTGGCCCCGGGGTTTTCTTTGCAAAACGTGCATGTGATGGCGGGGGTGCCGAGCGTCTTCAAAGCGATGGTGGCCTCTGTTCTGCCGACCTTAACGGGAGGCGCGCCTTTGTTGTCTGAGACCTTGCGCGTCGTGAAAGGCGAAGGCGACATCGCAGGGCCTCTTGGTGTGTTGGCAGAGCAATTTGATGATCTTTCGTTCGGCTCTTACCCGTTTCAGCAAGACGGCATCTATGGGGCGAACCTAGTGGTGCGCGGCACCGATGAAACTCGCCTGAACGCCGCTATGGATGCTTTGCGGGAGACCTTCGCATGACGCTCCCCAGTGTCCAGACGCTCTATGAGGTGACAGAGGCCACTTGGCCGCAGGCCTCGAATTGGCAAGAGGCTGGGTTCACCATTCGCGATGGTCAGGGCGGTGGCAAACGGGTGTCTGCGGCGACTTTGGCTGGGTCTTTGGACGATGGGGATATCGAGGTCGCCGAGGCGGCAATGCGTGCTCTGGGCCAAGCGCTGTTGTTCATGCTGCGCGACGGTGAAGGCGGGTTTGATGCGGAATTGGCAGACCGGGGCTATGAGGTCATCGATCCGGTCAATCTCTATGCCATTGAGGCCAAAGACCTCGCCCGCGACGACATCCCGCGTACGATCGCCATTCCTGCTTGGGAACCTTTGCGCATCATGGAAGAAATCTGGGCCGAGGGCGGCATTGGGCCTGCGCGGATAGAGGTGATGCGCCGGGCATGCTCTCCGAAAACCGGGATCGTGAGTCGGTTCAACGACAAACCCGCTGGCACGGCCTTTATGGCGATGCATCAGGGGATCACCATGCTGCATGCGCTCGAGATTTTGGGCACGCAAAGGCGCAACGGGTTAGGACGCTGGGCCATGCATCGCGCGGGCAATTGGACGCTCCAGAATGGCGGCCACACCGTTTCGGTTCTTTGCACAAAAGCAAATGACGCAGCGAATGGCTTGTATCAAAGCTTGGGAATGTCCCTGATTGGCGCGTATCATTATCGCATCAAACCGGAGTAACCCATGTCTGACAAAACCACAGCGCTTGATTTGCCGATGGTCGATCCACTGCCCGAGGCCACCGCGAAGTACTTTGGGATTTGCGAAGAAAAACTCGGCATGGTGCCCAATGTGCTGAAGGCGCATGCCTTTGACATCGACAAACTGAACGCCTTCACCGCGCTTTATAACGATCTGATGCTGGGCGAGAGCGGCCTCAGCAAACTCGAACGGGAAATGATTGCCGTGGTCGTCAGCTCGATCAACAGTTGTTTTTACTGCCTTGTTGCCCATGGCGCGGCCGTGCGCGAATTGTCCGGCGACCCGGCGCTGGGCGAGATCCTGCATATGAACTACCGCGCCGCAGATTTGTCGGATCGACACCGCGCCATGCTGGATTTCGCAGCCCAAATCACCGAGGCCAGCAAAACTGTGCAGGAAAGCGATCGCCAACGGCTTCGTGATGCCGGTTTTACAGACCGCGACATCTGGGACATTGCCAATGTGGCCGGTTTCTACAATATGTCTAACCGCGTGGCCTCGGCCACGGGCATGGTGCCGAACCCGGAATATCATTCGCAGGCCAGATGACCTTAAAAGCTGCTCTTGTCCCTCTGATCCTGCTGCCTTTGCCCTTGGCAGCCTTAGAGATCGCTATGCCTGAGGGCAGTGCAGTTCAGTTTGAGAGCTTTGAGGAAACGGCCAGCTACGGGCTGCCCGATGCGCCCTATCAGGACGGCTATCTGTCCACCCGTCGCGTCAACGGCGAGGTGACCAAACAGGTCTGGGGCCTCACGGGCTCAGCCAGCACGGAGCAGTTGATCGAACCTCTGCGCCGCCAAATCGAAGCAGGCGGCTATGCGATCATGCTGGATTGCGATTCTGATAGTTGCGGCGGGTTTGATTTCCGCTTCAACACAGACGTCGTCCCCGCGCCGGATATGTTTGTGGACCTTCAGGATTTTCGCTTTGTTTCGGCCCTGAAAGAGTCTTTCACCGGCAGCGAGGCGATCTCGGTGTTGGTCAGTCGCACAGCCGATCTGGGTCTGATGCAGATCATTTCGGTGGTGCCGTCTGAGGCCGAAGCAGAGCTGCCACTGTCGTCAGGCATTTCGCTGGGCACCATCAGCGCGACCCCTGTGATCGCACGCGGGTCCACAATCCTAGCGTTGCGGACGGGAGGCCGCGCCGTTCTAAGCGACCTGAGTTTTCAAACTGGCTCCTCCCAACTGGCGGATCTGCCGTTCCAATCCCTGCGCGATCTGGCGAGTTTCCTTGCCGAAGACCCCGCGCGCCGGATCGCCCTTGTCGGGCACAGCGACAACGTCGGCAGTTTGGACAACAATATGAAACTGTCCGAAAAACGCGCGATGTCGGTTGCGGAGTATCTGATTGATCGGCTTGGAGTCTCTGCCGATCAGATCGACTCTTATGGCGTTGGGTTCTTGTCGCCACTTGCGACCAATGCGAGTGAAGCAGGCAAGACCTCTAATCGCCGCGTTGAGGCGGTGCTCCTCAATCCCTGACCGGTCTTTCCTCGCCAAACAGGCAAAAAAAGCCCCGCATGATGCGGGGCCAGTCGGGCTTGGATGAGCCTGGGAAAAAATGGATTTGTGTTCGGGTGGGTCTTACCAGTCGGTAGGCCCCTTATCGGCATAGGCGTTCACCAGGAAATCGATGAAGGCACGCACCTTGGGCTGGGTGAACCGACCCGGAGGATAAACCGCGTAGATGCCTTGGGTTTCCATCGGCAGATCAGGGATCGCATCCTCGACCAGACCTTGTTCCATGGCATCCGCGTAAAGGAAGCTTGGCAAGTAAGCGATGCCCAGACCCGCAATGGCTGCGTTCAGCAGGGATTGCCCGTCGTTGACAGACAGCCAGCCGGCCGTGCGGACCTGACGTTTCTCGCCAGAGGGGGCTGCCAGTTTCCAGACCGCGCCATTGGACTGGCTGGAATAATGCAACAGCTTGTGTTCATTCAGATCGTCGATTTTCTGCGGACGTCCGTATTGTTCGAAATACTTCGGGCTCGCGATCATGCGACGTGTGGTTTCTGTGAGTTTGCGTGCCCGCAGAGAGCTGTCTTCCAGCTCGCCAATGCGGATCGCCATGTCAAACCCTTCGGAGATCAGCTCAACGTAGCGGTTGTTCAGCACCATATTCACCGTGATGTCCGGGAATTCCGCGAGGAAGTCGCCCAGAACTGGCGAGAGGTGGTTCACACCAAAATCCGTTGCCACCGAGATGCGCAACAGGCCCGAAGGCGCAGATTGCATCGATGTCACCAGCGCGTCAGCCTCACCTGCGTCATTGAGAACACGGCGGGCACGGTCGTAATAGGCCAGACCGATCTCGGTCGGGCTCACACGGCGTGTGGTGCGGTTTAGCAAACGGGCACCCAGACGTGCTTCGAGGCTCGAAACATGTTTGGAAACCGCGGATTTAGAGATGCCCATCTTTTTCGCGGCATCAGTGAAGCCGCCTTGGTCAACGACCGTGGCAAAGGCTTCCATTTCCGTTAAGCGATCCATTTTTCGTAATCCTTGTGGCTACTGCTCGACACAAGTTTTGACGGTGAAATGGGGCACGATCTGGGCACATCACTGACAATATCGGGAAATTACCAAGGATCGTTAATGGCACGGAAACAGACGGTCACAATTCGGCAATGCTGCGTTCAGTCATTGGAAACAAAGACAAAAATGCTTTTTCCCCATCGGGGGTAAAGGTTACGACCCTGCTGTTTTCCTCACGTTTCGCCCAATTTAAAGCGATAAAGCGCGATAAAATGGCGCGACCAAGCTGTCCGGCCAAATGCGAGAACCGCGCGCTCCAGTCCAGACATTCGCGGCATAGGGGCGCTTTGCTTGTGGGCAGCGCGTCCAAGTCTATGCCCAATTCGGAAACAAAGGCATGGCCCGCTTTGGTCAGGATCAACGACTCATCGCTGGGCTCAAGCAATCCCTCGGCGACCATCGAGCGATACATCTGCACGCCCATATCACCCGCTAGGTGGTTGTAGCAGACACGCGCCTTTCGCATGGCGCTGTCCTTTGGGCCGGTGCGCTTGCGCAGATGCCCTGCACCGGCGGCCAGACCCATAAGGGCCTCAAGCACGCCGGCAACTTCATCACTGACCAAGTTGAAATACTTGTGCCGCCCTGATTTGCGGGCTGCAACCAACCCCCCATCCGTCAGTTTCGCAAGATGGGCAGAGGCTGTTTGTGCTGTGACACCCGCCTCAAAGGCAAGTTCCGTCGCGGTCAACGCCTTTCCGCTCATCAAAGCGGTCAGGATGTTGGCGCGGGCAGGGTCTCCGATCAAAGCGGCGATCTGGGCGATGTCTGGTCCTTCTTTCATACTTCGATCATGGGCGAAGCATGTGAGGGCGTCAAGCTGCTAGACACAAACCCAAGCAAAAGGAGCCAATCATGCTGACATGTATTATCAGGTATCAAATCGACCCCACCAAGAAAGCGCAATTCGCCCAATATGCGCGCAGCTGGGGGCAGGCCATCCCGCGCAATGGGGCCGATCTGATCGGCTACTACGCGCCCCACGAAGGCTCAACGACCCTGGCCTATGGCATATACAACATCGAAAGCCTTGCGGCCTATGAGGTCTATCGCCAACGCCTTGCCGCCGATCCCTTGGGTCGCGAGAACTATGAATTCGCCCAACGCGAGAAATTCCTCTTGCGCGAAGACCGCACCTTTCTGACATTAGCTTCAGCGCCACACGGAGACGCCACATGATCGCTGTCATCTTTGAAGTTGAAATCGCCGAAGGACGTCAGGACGACTATCTTGAAATCGCGGCTGATCTGAAACCGATCCTCGAGCAAGTCGACGGCTTTGTCTCGGTGGAAAGATTCCAAAGCCTCAGTACACCTAGGAAACTGCTCTCCTTGTCCTACTGGCGTGACGAGGAGGCCGTAAAGGAATGGCGCGCGCTGTCCAAACACCGCGATGCGCAGGCCAAGGGGCGCGCAGGGGTCTTTGAGGGCTACCGCCTAAAGGTGGCGTCGGTTCTGCGTGACTATGGGATGCATGATCGAACAGAGGCCCCGTTCGACAGCCAAACGGTGCATGGCTAAGCCCAACCATCACACAAAAGTTTATGCCAGTTCCCACAGCTTCAATGAATGGAATATGTGAATCTACGGTTGCCCGTGCTAAAAATAAATCAGGCAATACATAAGAAGAGCAGATGCCAGATCCATTCATCTCTGAGGTCAAATACCTCGGAGGCGCAAATGAAGATTTTATCGAGGTCGCGGTCGATGCGGGTTTTGATGTCACCGGGCTTCAGGTCACGGTCTATCAAAGCAATGGCAACCCGCGTTCTATAAGCGATCTGTCTGACCTCACGCCGACCACTGTGAATGGCAAGGACGTCTATGTTCTGGAAAATGGAGACGCCACGAATTTCAACGGCGTCGCCTTTCACCAAGGGGTCTCGCTGACACAGGACGGCACGACTTATTCTTTCGTTTCATTTGACGACACATCCTCAACAATCACCGCGCAATCTGGCCCCGCCGCGGGAGATACCTCTGTGGACGTAGGGCAGGCACCCAGAGGTTCTTCGCTTGAGACCACAGATGGCGGGCAGACTTATTTTACCCAAGACACTCCGGATGCAGGAAATGTGACCTGTCTGGTCAAAGGCACCTGGATCCAGACCACAAACGGGCCAGTGAAAGTCGAGGATCTGGAGGTCGGCACGCAGGTGCTTACCTTTGATGGCGAAGCCAAGCCGCTGCGTCAGGTTTTTACCCAAAGCGTCGATAAAGAAACGCTGGCATCCGAACCAAAGATGTCTCCGATCCGAATAACCGCCGGCGCTTTAGGCGCTGGGCTGCCGTCTGAGGATCTCTTGGTCTCGCGCCAGCATCGTATGGTGGTGTCCTCGCAAATCTCCGGTCGCATGATGGCGCAAGAGGACGTACTGGTCCCCGCGTTGCGTCTGACCGCGTTGCCCGGCATTTTTGCGGATGAGACCCTGTCGACCGTGACCTACTACCACCTCTTGTTTGATGCCCATGAGGTGATCTTTGCCAATGACGCGCCAACCGAAAGCTTTTTCCTTGGGGCAGAGGCCCTGAGTGCATTGCCCCCCGAAGCGCTCACCGAATTGCGCGAGATCTTTCCCGATCTGACATTGCCGATGCAGATCAAGGACTCAAAACTGCCCATCCCTGATGCGCGCGTGCAGGCTGCTTTGGTCAACCGGCATGCCAAAAGCAGAAAAGGCCTGCTGAGGAAGCAGGCCCTTTAATCTAGTTCAGCTTGTAGCGGTGGCCTAAAACCCAGCCGCCAACCGTACACCCTGATTGATCGCGCGTTTCGCGTCGAGTTCTGCGGCCACATCTGCACCGCCGATCACATGACATGTGACACCCTCGGCCTCCAGCGCATCCGCGAGTGAGCGATCAGAAAGCTGACCTGCGCAGATAACAACGTTGTCGACCGCAATCACCTCAGGGTTTTCGCGCGCCTCGCCGTAGCTCACGTGCAGACCCTCGTCGTCAATGCGCTCATAGTTCACACCACCCACCATGCGCACATCTTTCATGCGCAAGGCCGCGCGGTGGATCCAGCCGGTGGTCTTACCAAGGCCCTTGCCAAGTGCCTTGGCCTTGCGCTGCAACAAAGTGACCTCACGCGCGGCGGCGTGGGGCTGAGGTCCCTCGGGGGCAAGCCCCCCACGCTCTTCGCCGGGATCGGTGACGCCCCATTCTTTCATCCAGGCGGGCAGGTCTTCGGTGAGGCTCTCGCCCTCGTGGACAAGGAACTCAGAGACATCAAAGCCGATGCCCCCCGCGCCAATCACGGCGACGCGCTTTCCGACAGGTTTCTTGTGTTTGAGCACATCCAGATAGCCCAGAACCATCTCGTGATCCTGTCCCGGAATCCCCGGATCGCGCGGCGTGACTCCGGTGGCGATCACCACCTCATCAAAGCCCGCTAGATCATTCGCGCCTACCTCGCGGCCAAGCTGAATATCGACGCCCAGATCCTTGAGCATCACGTCATACCAATCAACAAGCCCCCAGAATTCTTCTTTGCCGGGGATCTGTTTGGCCACATTCAACTGTCCTCCGACTTTGTCATCACGATCAAAGAGCGTCACCGAATGGCCGCGCTCTGCCGCCGTCATTGCGGTCGACATGCCCGCAGGCCCTGCGCCGACGATAGCCACTTTCTTAGGCGTGTCCGTGGGCGTAATCACCAAATCGGTTTCAAAACACGCGCGCGGATTCACCAAACACGACGTCATCTTGCCGCTGAAGGTGTGATCCAGACAGGCTTGGTTGCAAGCAATGCACGGTGCGATGGTATCCGCCCGCCCGGCGATAGCTTTGGCCACAAACTGGCTGTCCGCCAAAAACGGACGCGCCATCGAGACCATATCCGCGCAGCCCTCAGCCAAGACACCCTCGGCCACTTCGGGCGTGTTGATCCGGTTGGACGTGATCACCGGGATGCCCACTTTGCCCATGAGCTTCTTAGTAACCCAGGCAAAGGCGCGACGCGGCACCGAGGTCGCAATCGTTGGAATACGTGCCTCATGCCAGCCGATGCCGGTATTGAGGATCGTCGCGCCCGCCGCTTCGATAGCTTGCGCCAACTCCACGACTTCTTCATGCGTAGACCCATTGGGCACCAGATCGATCATCGAGATCCGGTAGATTATGATGAAATCTTCACCCACGGCCTCACGACAGCGGCGCACCACCTCGACTGGAAGACGCATACGGTTCTCATAAGACCCGCCCCAGCGGTCTTCGCGTTTGTTCACATGGGTCACGAGGAACTGGTTCAGGAAGTAGCCCTCAGACCCCATGATCTCGACCCCGTCATAGCCCGCCTCACGCGCACGAAGCGTCGCGGTGACGAAATCTTGGATCTGTTTCTCGATACCCTCTTCATCCAGCTCTTTCGGAGGGAAGGGCGAAATCGGAGATTTGACCGGAGAGGCCGACACGCAATTCGGCCCATAGGCGTAGCGACCCGCATGCAGGATCTGCATCGCGATCTTGCCACCTGCGTCATGGACACGGTCCGTCACCACCTTATGGTTCGCGATATCGTCGTCGTTAAAGAGACCAGCCGCCCCCGGAAATACGCCGCCCTCAACGCTGGGGGCCATGCCGCCCGTCACCATAAGGCCAACTCCGCCACGGGCGCGTTCGGCATAGAACTCGGCCACACGGTTCCAGTCTTTGGTTTCCTCAAGCCCCGTGTGCATCGATCCCATCAACACGCGGTTTTTCAGCGTGGTGAAGCCCAGATCAAGCGGGGCGAGCAAATTTGGGTAACTGGTCATCATGGCCTCCTCAGACAGACTCCAACCCTGCCCAGAAAACCTGACATTGTCAGGGGGCAACCTCACGTCAGTTCTGGAAAAGAAACGCTAGGTCGTTTCCACGCAATGTCGGCGGAAGGCGCGTTTGAGCATGTCCAGCTCGGCCCGCAACAGATCCATTTCGGCGCGAATGTCTTCGGCCACGGCCTCGCCTGCGATGATCGAAAAGCTTTCCAGCGTTTCGCCCGAGGATTTCTCGCGGATCAGGAAGGTATGCACGCCGTCGGCAATCGCGGTCGATGGGATCGGAATACGCAGGATCCAGCGATTGTCACCATTCGGGATCAGCGTCACATGGTCCAGCAGCTTTTCGAGAAGGGTCACTTCAATCGCAGGCGCAATACCGTCGGTCTTTTTCGAGGTGATCACCCCGTCCCAGACGCCTTCGAACAATCGGGTCTTGGTCAGCGTAAAGGTACTCATGCTCTGATCCTCATATCTCGGCGCGCAGGCGGCGGCTGAAATTCAGATCCCGCAGGATCACTTGGTTCATCTCGGGGCCTTCGAAAATCAGATCGATCCAGGCTTTCTCAAGCTGTTTCTCATTGAGCTGCGTATAGGCGAGGTCAAACTCGACACTGATTTCCTCTTGGTTCAGCGGCAGCTCGCGGACGATCTGTTCGGTGTTGGGGCCATGTTTCACATTCAGCCGCGCAAAGATTTCGAGCGGCTTTTCCATTTCCACAATCGTGGACATCCGGACCACATGGTTGCGGCACAGGCCCTCAAGCGAGTCCTCGGGCATATCCAGCACCAGCGACAGGAAAGAGCCGTCAAAGCCGAAAACATCCATGCGCAGTCCGTAAGGCGCGAGATCCTTTTCCCGTGTGTTGCGCAGCTGGCGCAGGGTCAGTTCGGAATACTTGCAGTCGTGAAACAGCACGACCTCATCCCCGAGGGATTGCTTGGACTGAACCGAGACCATTCCCTTGGACGGCAGGCTTTCCCGCCAGATCGCCGGACGCCAGGACCAATCGGTGCCATGCGGCTTGAAGAAGGAATTCGACCCGATGACCGGCAAAGCCAGCTGCCCATCCGCGACCGAGATCACCTCGTCCAGATGCGCCCGCAGACGCCGTGCTTGGGTTCGGCGGGTCTTGAGAGGCTCAAGCTCCATGTCCCGCGCGTGCTGCGCGGTTGAGGACCAATAGCTCGTCAGACCCCGCTGGATCATCCTGTGAAAAACACCGCCCGGATATGCTGCCATGTGCTCGCGACCAAAGATTTTTACAACGACCCTGACTGCTCTTGTTTGGCGAACAATCTATTTTTGATGCCGTTATTGTTTCGTCTTTAGTTTTTTTGACGCAATCCGGTGAAAAAATCAAATACCGATCCGCTCTGTTTTACAGAAGATTCGACAGAACCGGGGGCTTGCGCAACCACAAGGCTGTTTGGATCAATCTCTGGGCTTTCTGCGTGGATGTTGGCGGCCAGTTCAGACAAGAGGCTCGGTCCGCGGGTTAGGGCCATCTCGCTGTAGGGGGGACCAAAGGCCGCGAGGCTCACGACACGTCCATTCACGATGGTCATCGCGCGCCAATAATGACTGTCAGCACCGGGCACCAAACGATCTCCGCCGTCTTCTATCAAAACGGAAACAAGCTTGCCCCTTCGCTTGGGTTCGCCAAAGGCTTCGAGCCCGTCCAACAAGTCAGATGTCGATGGAGGATTGGGACTGACGGCACCAACAGACACCGTTAAAAGCCCACGTTCATAGGGCTCTAGCCGCGTTTGCGCTTTGCGCAGGACATTGCAATCGCCCAAGAGAACAAAGTCGCTCGAAGACCGGCTGCTTTTGTCAACGCAATAGCCCTCGGGTGCGCGCACGATGACTGCGCCCTTCACCAATTTGACCCGTTCGCGTTGCCGCGCGCGGTTGAGCAGGTCAATGGATCGCGTGGAAATCGACACATCCCGGTCCTGGAAAGACGCGCTTTGGCCGGGCAGGGACAGGCATCCCCCTAGCACCATCACAGCGCAAAGGATGATTCCCCGTGAGAGTGTCGTCACCTTGGACGGCATATCTGTCTCCATCAGCTCGCTCACTGGAATATGCAGCCCCACGCTGTTCTAGCAAGCCTCCCCCTCGACCATAGAAGCAAAAAACGCTACGGCTGGCTACATGTCAGCCTACGACCCACATCACATTCTGGCCAAAGAGGCCTTTCCGCATTCCGGGCTTTTGCGCCTGTTTTCTGGCATCGTGCTGCTGTTTATCGGTACGATCGCGCTGCAGGTCGCTCTGGTGCGCGCGATGGAGCGTGCTGGCATGGGGTCTCTCTTGCGCGACAGTATCAGCGGCGCCACAGCGCAAGGCACGCTGATCGCGCTGTTCACCTTCGTGATTCCTTTCATGGTGCTTTGGGTCGTTTTGCGGGGCCTGCACAATCGTGCGATTTCTGGCGTCATAGGGCCGATCTCTTTTGCTGTGCGTGATTTCTTTCGCGTAATGATTGCTTTGGTGATTTTTGCGGCCATCGTGCTTGTCCTACCTGTACCAGAGGCCATGCGCCCAGCCAGCCAGCTTGGGTTTTCAACTTGGCTGATGTGGCTGCCGCTCGCTTTGGTTGGGATCCTGCTGCAAGTGTCCTGCGAGGAATTTATCTTTCGCGGCTATATGCAAAGCCAATTGGCGGCGCGTTTCACGAATCCTGCGATTTGGATTTTTGTGCCCAGCTTTATTTTCGGCCTCGTGCATTACGCGCCCAGCATCTATGGCGAGAACGCAATTTTCGTTGCCGGATGGGCGTTTTTGTTTGGTCTTGCAGCGGCGGATATCACGGCGCGCAGCGGCTCGTTAGGCCCCGCAATCGCGATGCATTTCGTCAATAATATCATCGGCATCCTGATCGTCGGCACGCCCGGTCATTTGTCTGGCCTTGCCCTTACGGTTTTACCCTTCGGGCCCGACAACACAGAGCTTGTGCGCCAGTCCATGCTGGTCGAGCTTCCGGCCCTCTTGTGCATGTGGCTTGCGGCGCGTCTTGCCATCAAGCGTTGATTGCAATTCCCGCTGCGTCAGCTTATGTCAGCGTGAGCCAAGAAATTCTGGGACCTTTTGAATGAACTGGATCACCAACTACGTCCGCCCTCGGATCAACTCGATTTTCTCGCGCCGCGAAGTGCCCGAGAACCTTTGGTCCAAATGCGACAACTGTGGCACGATGCTGTTCCACCGCGAACTCAAAGACAATCTGAACGTCTGCACCAACTGCGATCATCACATGGCGATCACGCCACGGGATCGGTTCCATGCGCTGTTTGACGGTGGGATCTTTACCGAGGTCGAAGTGCCAGAACCGGTGGCCGATCCTCTGACCTTTAAGGATCAAAAGAAATACCCCGACCGCATGAAAGCCGCGCAAAAGAAAACCGGCGAGCGTGATGCGATGCTGGTGGCCGAAGGCGAAATCGGCCGCACGCCGATTGTGGCGGCGGGTCAAGATTTCTCTTTCATGGGCGGCTCTATGGGCATGTATGTCGGCAATGCGATCATTGCTGGCGTCGAACGCGCGGTCGAAACCAAACGCCCGTTCATTCTGTTCTCCGCCGCAGGTGGCGCGCGCATGCAGGAAGGCATCCTGAGCCTAATGCAAATGCCACGCACGACAGTAGCTTTGCAGATGCTGAAAGAAGCTGGCCTGCCTTACATCGTGGTTCTGACGCACCCAACAACCGGCGGCGTCACAGCCTCCTACGCGATGCTCGGAGACGTCCAGATCGCAGAACCCAACGCACTGATCGGCTTTGCTGGCGCGCGCGTCATCGAGCAGACGATCCGCGAGAAGCTGCCCGAGGGCTTCCAGCGCGCGGAATACCTTCTGGATCACGGCATGCTCGACCGCGTCACCAAACGCACCGAGATGCGCGAGGAGTTGATCACCATCGTCCGCATGTTGATGGGCCTCAGCCCTGCGATCAAAGGTGACCTGCCTGCGCCTGAAAAGGCCTCCGAAGACGCTCCAGGCGAGGAAAAAACCGAAGCAGCCTCCGAATAAGCTGACGGATAAATTCAAAATCAGGACGCGTCTGGCATTTTGCTGGGCGCGTTTTTCATTTAGGGCAGGGGGCAAGAGCCCAAGGACCGCACCATGACCCAGACTTCTGACGCAATCCTCGAACGCATGATGGCGCTGCATCCCAAGATCATCGATCTGACTTTGGACCGCGTTTGGCGTCTGCTCGCAGCTTTGGACAACCCGCAAAAGGCCCTGCCGCCGGTGATCCATATTGCCGGCACCAATGGCAAAGGCTCTACCCAGTCCATGATCCGCGCGGGCCTTGAGGCGATGGACAAACGCGTCCACGCCTATACCTCGCCGCACCTGGCGCGTTTTCACGAACGCATCCGCCTGGCGGGCGATCTGATCAGCGAAGAATATCTGACCGAGATCTTAGACGAGTGCTATGCCAAGAACGGTGGCATCGACATCACCTATTTCGAGATCACCACCTGCGCAGCGCTTCTGGCTTTCGCGCGTACCCCAGCCGATTACACCTTGCTCGAGGTCGGTCTAGGCGGTCGGCTCGATGCAACCAACGTGATCACGCCCGAGCTGTCGGTCATCACGCCGGTCTCCATCGACCATGAACAATTCCTCGGCAACACATTGGCGAAAATCGCGGGTGAAAAAGCGGGCATCATCAAACGTGGCGTGCCCGTGGTAGTTGGCCCCCAACAAGAAGAAGCGCTGGATGTGATCGAAGCCAAAGCCAATAGCCTCGGCGCGCCGATCCTTGCCTATGGGCAACACTGGCACGTCTTCAAAGAACGCAACCGGCTGGTGTTCCAAGACGAAACAGGCCTTTTGGATCTGCCTTTGCCTGCGCTCTTGGGAGATCACCAGATCCAGAACGCCGGGGCTGCTCTGGCCGCTCTGCGCCACCTCGGAGCCGATGAAGCCGCTTGCGAGGCCGCCATGACGCAGGCCACCTGGCCCGCACGCATGCAGCGTTTGAAAACGGGTCCATTGGTCGAGAGCGCCCCATCAGCAGAACTCTGGCTCGACGGTGGCCACAACGCCGCCGCAGGCGAAGCGCTCGCCGCTCTGCTGGGCTCGCTTCCCAAACGCGAGACGCATCTGATCTGCGGTATGCTGAACACCAAGGATGTCTCAGGCTATCTGCGCCCCTTGGCAACGCAGGCCGCAAGCCTGACCGCTGTGTCGATCCCCGGAGAGGCCAATACGCTGAGCGCCGAGGACACCGCCGCAGCCGCCGAGAGCGTCGACCTACCCGCGCATGAAGCCGCGTCGGTTCAAGCCGCACTAGACGCAATCCTGGCCAAAGCTCCCGATGCGCGTGTGTTGATTTGCGGCTCGCTCTACCTCGCAGGAAACATCCTGCGCGAAAACGGCTAATCGCAAAATTTTTTTGCCGATCTAAACCGTTGAAACGACTCGGAAAAACGAATCATCCAGCGGTTGATTCGAAAAAACCGAATCGGGGCCTATTGACCGATTCGCAAGCGCCTGCGTATATTGGCTGTAAGTTGAGTTTTCTCAGTATTGGCAGAGGGATAGCGCAAGTCGAGCGGCGTGAAATCCCGACATACAGGCAAGGCTGAAAACAGCAGAAAAGGGATGCTTCGGCATCCCTTTTTTAATGCCGAAACGCCTTATTTAGCGTCCTCGTCGCGACCCCAGTCTGCGTCCTGCATCTCGCGCAAGCGGCTGGCTGTGCGTTCAAATTCGAACGATCCGGTGCCCTCGACATAGAGCATTTCCGGTTCCGCCGCCGCCGAACAAATCAGCCGCACTTTGGCCTCATAAAGCGCGTCGATCAGCGTCACGAACCGCTTGGCCTCATTGAAGTTGTGACGGCTCAGACGCGGAATATCCTCCAGCACCAAAACCTTCACGGCCTCGGCAATCGCCAGATAATCCCCAGGCCCCAGCATCGCGCCGCAAAGGTCAAAAAACGTAGCCCTACCAACCCCGTTGCGAAAGGCAGGGATCTCAACCGTCCGCCCTTTGACGGTGATCGGCAAGGGCTGCGCCCCACCGCCACTGAGGTCGTTAAAAATCGCCCGCATCTTGTCGCGCGCTTCGCCTTTAGCTTCGACGAAATAGACCTGTTGGCCCGACAGCCGGTTCTGGCGATAGTCCGTCGGGCTGACCATCTCATGTACAACCATCTGCGCCTTGAGAATGTCGATGAAAGGCAGGAACAGCTGCCTGTTCAGCCCGTCCTTATAAAGGTCATCCGGAATGCGGTTTGATGTGGTGACGACGGTCACGCCGCCCTCAATCAGCATCTCAAACAGGCGGCCAACGATCATCGCGTCGGTGATGTCCGTAATCTGCATCTCATCAAACGCCAGAACCCGCAGCGACGCCGTCACCTCTGCCGCTACGGGGGCCAGAGCATCCTCGACCCCGTCCTGACGCGCTTTATGCATGCCCGCGTGGATTTCCTGCATGAAGGCGTGAAAGTGTACCCGACGTACCGCGATGTCGCGCGCCTCAAGCACTTCGACAAAGAGATCCATCACCATGGATTTGCCGCGCCCGACACCGCCCCAAAGGTACAAGCCCTTTGCGGCCTGAGGCTTCGCCCGTCGAAACCACCCGGATTTCACCGGCTGCGCCAGTTCTTCCAGGATACGGTCGAACTCGACAATCGCCGCCTGCTGGGCCGGGTCTGCGGTCAGAAGGCCCTCGGCAACCCGCGCACTATAGATGTCGTTCACAGTTTCCATGTCTCGTCCTTAACGCGACACATCGCCGGTGAAAAGCGGCCCCCTTCATCTTGCTCAAAATACTCCCGCCGGAGGCATCCGACCGTGCCAAAAGAGCAAAGGTCAGAATTACAGACCCATGATCACGGAACGTGATGTCACCACCACAATTCCTGAATTGACCAAAGCAGCCCACCGCGCGCACACTCCGCTTCAGATAGGAGCGCCCCCATGCAGACTCGCACCCCTCTTTTCACACCGGTTCTGATTGCCGGTTGCCTGATCATTCTCGTGTCCTTCGCGATCCGCGCCAGTTTTGGCGTATTCCAGATCCCGATTGCCGCTGAATTTAACTGGCCACGTGCCGAGTTTTCCCTCGCCATTGCGATCCAGAACCTTGCTTGGGGCATTGGTCAGCCGATTTTCGGAGCGATTGCGGAAAAGATCGGTGACCGCAAAGCCATCATCATGGGGGCGATCCTCTATGCGATCGGTCTGGTGCTATCATCGATGGCCGTCTCGCCGACGGCACACCAGCTCTACGAGGTTCTGATCGGCTTCGGCATTGCGGGTACCGGTTTTGGCGTGATCCTCGCGGTCGTAGGTCGCGCGAGTTCGGATGAAAACCGCTCCATGAGCCTTGCCATTGCGACTGCAGCCGGCAGCGCAGGACAGGTTTTTGGCGCACCCGTGGCCGAGTGGATGTTGGGCTTCATGAGCTGGCAGAACACCTTCTTAGTCTTCGCAGCCGCAGTTCTGGCCGTCCTCGCCCTCCTGCCAATGATGCGCGCGCCGTCTGTCAGCAAAGCTCAGATCGAAGAAAGCATGGGCGAGATCCTGATGAAGGCGCTTAAGGATCCGTCTTATACGCTGATCTTCCTTGGCTTCTTTTCCTGTGGCTACCAGCTGGCCTTTATCACAGCGCATTTCCCGGCCTTCGTGACCGAAGTCTGCGGCGCGATTGATCCGACGGGGATGCTTTCGTCCTTGGGCATCAACTCGACCTCGCGGCTGGGCGCTGTGGCGATTTCCCTGATCGGAGCCGCCAATATCGCAGGCACGCTCTATGCGGGCTATTTGGGCAATCGTTATTCCAAGAAGTACCTGCTGGCCGCGATCTACACAGGCCGGACACTGGTCGCGGCGGCCTTTATCATGACGCCGATGACCCCCGCGACGGTGATTGCGTTCTCGATTGCTATGGGCTCGCTCTGGCTGGCGACGGTGCCACTGACCTCTGGTCTAATCGCGCATATTTACGGGCTGCGCTATATGGGCACGCTCTATGGGATTGTGTTCTTCAGCCACCAACTCGGCAGCTTTATGGGCGTCTGGCTGGGGGGGCGGCTCTACGACATCTACGGCAGCTATACCGCCGTCTGGTGGATCGGCGTTGGCGTCGGAGCCTTCTCGGCCCTTGTCCATCTGCCCATCAATGAACGACGCAAAACCCAAGCGGCCTAAGACTTTTTCTTTAAAAGAAAAAGACGTCGGATCCTTTTAAAGGATCCGTCACTACCCCGCGTGGAATTGCTGCAGAATATAGTGGCTGGTCATCAGATCCATATGCGCGCCGCCACCGTTCTTAAACAGGGTGATATCGTCGTCTAACTTACGCGCCATGAGGTCTGGCTGATAGTGATCCGCCAGAATATCGCCTCGCGTGATCGCGCCACTTTGCAGAGGTTTTTCGATCTCTCCGATGTGCCCAATCGTGGTGTCAAAACTATCCACAAAGACCCGCGCACGCTGGAGCGCCGTGTCATCTGCCTCTCGCATATCAGGCCGATAGGCGCCAATCAGATCCAAATGCTGCCCCGGCTGCAGCCAGTCCCCTTTAATAAAACTCTCAGTGCTCATGGTGGCAGAAGTGACGATGTCGGCAGACTTGAACGCCGTTTCCAGATCCTCTGCGACAGTTACATTCGACAGTTCGGCAGCCATGGCCTCGGCATTGGCGCGGGTGCGGTTCCAGACGGTGAACTGCGCCTCGGGGAACGCCGCAGAATAGGCCGCATGCAGGCTGCGCGCGACAACGCCCGCGCCAAGGATCAGGATCTTCTTGCTGTCGGGCCGCGCCAGTCGACGCGCGCCCAAAAGGCTGTCACCTGCGGTTTTCCACTTTGTCACCAGATGGAAATCAATGATCGCCGCAAGATCGCCATGGGCATCGTCAAACAGGCTGACCGACCCATGGATCATCGGAATATCCGCCGTCGGATTATCGGGAAACACCGTCGCCGCCTTCACCGCGACACCCAGCCCATCGATCCAGGCCTGACGCACCAAAAGCGTATCCTTGCCACGATAGAGAAAGCTGTCCGAGATCGCGGCCTTCGGCAGCGCATGCCCCGCTGCGAGGGCATCGCTGAGCCCGATCCAATCGAGATTCTTCTCGCCGTCTTCAAAGCTGATCAATGTGGTCATAGCGCCTCCTCTGCGGTCAAGAGCCCCTCAGCAACCAAACAATCTGCCCAACCCTGTGGGCCTTCAAACAAATGGGTTTTCCAACCCCGCGCCTGTGCCATCGCGATATTGTCCGCGCGGTCATCGGCAAACAAAAGCCGGTCCGGCTCGATCGCGCTGTCCTCTTCGACGATCTCATAGATGCGATTGAAGGGTTTCACATGCCCCAGTTTGCCCGAAACATAATAGCGATCAAACTCTTTCAGGATCTCAAAAACCTCTGAGGCGCGGTCCCAGATGTCATCGCCAAAATTCGACAGAACGAAAACCGGGACGCCCTTGGCACGCAACGCCCGCAAAAGCCGCCATGAATGATCAATCGCAGGTCCCGCAAGGTCGAACCAATTGTCATGCCACATGCGGATGGCGTCGCCCCACTTCGGGTGTTCTTCGGCAAAAGCATAGGCGCGTTCTTTCAGAGGCGCGCCCAGATCGACGTCATTGTTCATGTCGTGGAGATCAAGCTCGGCAAACATTTCGCGCCGTTTGTCTTCACCGATGAGGCGGTCATAGGCGCGTTCCGGCTGCCACTCGATCAGGACGTTTCCAACATCAAAAACAACGGCGTCTATCGGCAAGGGAGGCTTCCTTTTGGCTTGAGTTGGCCCGACAGAACCAAGCCAAGCGATAACATGCAAGCCGAAATGAATTCAGGCCCCACAAAGGGGGCCTGAAACCGAGCAATGTGCCAGGGACTAGTGGGCGTTGTACCACTCCACCATCTGCTCGGGGTGCTCAGAGAAATATTGATAGCCGCGGAAGCGCTGGGTGGTGCCTTCGATCCAGTAGAGTTTTTTGTCCTCAACCGGGATATTGTCATAGACCGCCTGAACGTCTTCTTCAGCATAGGTGAAGGCGTCGTTGCGCACCTGGGTCACAAAGGTCGGCACTTTCACATGGGCCGCATCCAGCTGAGGCGAGCTGTCCTCAATCCGGAAGCCCCAGATCTCGCGGTAGTTGCGTTCAAAGGCGTCATAGCCGCGTTTGCCCATACGCAGGTTCTTGGACAGGCGGCGCACCAGAGCGTCACCGGAAATCGGTTGGATCAGGATCATCGACTTGATGCCCTCAAAGGCCTCTGGGTGTTTCTCCATGGCCACCAAAGTCGCGTTGCCGCCCAGGCAAATGGACTGCAAGTGGATATCCATGTCTTTGGTCTTTGGGTTGCTGCGCACGTAGTTCAGCGAGCCCAGAACGTCCTTGTATTCAAAGAGTTTCGGGTTGTAGCCTTTGTTCTGACCCGGCGCGGAGTATCCGTGGTTGCGCAGGTCATAGGCCAGTACGTTATAGCCTGCTTCGACCAGAGCTTTGTATTTCGGGATGAAGTTCACCTCAAACCCGCCAGCCTGACGCCAGCCTTTCAGGTGACCGGCATAACCATAGCGGTTACCGGGCGAGAAGTGGTTGCAGATCACGATCTTATTAGAGGGCTTCTTGGCAGGCATATACCAGCCTTCCAAGGTGATCCCATCGGCGGATTGGAACGAGACGTCCTCATATTCGAGGCCGAATTCATCGGGGCGACGCAGGATTGGCGAGCGGCGGGTATCGGCGATCATGCCAGCAATGCGGCGCATCATAAAGTTGACGATCATAGGTCTAGTCCTTTCGGTGCTTCCTGAGGTCGGGGCAATGCGAGACCAGTCAGTTCAAGTGTTGCGCGATTTACAGTGTTGCGCGTTTTGTAAGGTTGATATGTACAATTATACTTAAAGTGTCAAGTGGTAAGGTTTGGCGGAACATCAAACCAGTCATGCGCAAAGCGCGTAAGCACGGAAACTTTCAAAGTTTCCGACGTCGGTTTCTTTCAAAGAAATCGGGTCTAGTCAGGTTTACTGTGGACGCGGTGGATGCCGGTCTGGGGACTGTGCCGCAAGGCTTTCACGCCAAACCACAAAGAGGCCAGCGCCCACAATCAGGATCATGCCCACCCAAGAGTTCACGCTTGGCCAGTCGCCAAAAATGACGACGCCAAACATCACTCCCATCGGCAAGGCGACATATTCAAGAGGTGCCACAAGGCTTGCTTCGCCCAGACGATAGGCCTGACTGACAAAGTAATTAGACCCCGCCGTCGCAATTCCGATGATCAGGAAAAGCGGCAGATCCGACATCACCGGCCAGACCCAGGGCCGCAGCAAGAACGCAAAAAGCTCGCCGCCCAACCCGTCATATTGACCGGCGCCAAAAGCGATCCCCATAGCGCCCATGACAACAAAAAAGGTCAGCTGCAGGTACAGCGACATCGTCGTAGCTGTCACTGCATCCCCAATCGCGCGGGTCATCACTTGCAGGATCGCATAACAGGCCGCCGCGATCAGAGGCAGGAGGAACGCGATCTGAAAGCCCTCGCCGCCCGGCCGCAGCATGATCAGAACACCGATTAGCCCGATCCCCACGGCAGACCACCTGCGCGGGCCAGCGGTTTCTCCGAGAAACACGACTGACATCGCCAAAATCATCAGCGGGCAGATGAAGAAGATCCCGACCGTATCTGCAATCGGCAAAACAGCGATCCCAAGGAAAAAGAACAGATTGGCCAAGACCATCAACAGCCCGCGCACGATCAAAACGCCTTGGCGGCTGCCGTGCAGCGACAGTTTCTGACGTTCAAAAGGCGCGAGCACAAACAAAATCACGGCAATCGCAATGATCGAGCGCAGGAACATCATCTGCGGCAGCGAGAAATCCCCGCTCATGAATTTCACAGTCGCATCATTCACCGAAAAGCACAGCGAAGAGGTCACCGCGGCAATCGCCCCGAGTGTGTTTCTCGACATGTGCGCCAAAGCAACCATGCGTGCCTCCTTCAATCAAAGCAAAGCACGCGATTGGCGCTCAGGTCTGAACCATAAACGACATAGAGGACAGTTTGCGGCAGCAGCTAGGCTTTGGCCGCGCGCAAGACTCGCTCAAGACTATCAAGGAACCGGCTGCGGTCGGCCTTGGTGAACCCCTTGCCGCCACCCTGTCGAAACGGATCCGCAGACCGCAAATCCGCCATCAGATCCCGCATGGCGAGAGCTTCTTTGACGTTCTGCGCGGTCAAGGCCTCGCCGTTGTGTTTCAGCACTTTCGCGCCGGCATCCACGACTTTGGCGGCCAGTGGGATGTCGCCTGTCACGACCACATCGCCTGTGCCCGCGCGATCTGCGATCCACATATCAGCCACGTCCGGGCCTTCGGGGACAATTACATGTTCCACCAACGGATTTTGAGACGGTCGCAGCCCCCCATTAGACACCACAAAGACCTGCACCTTGTGGCGCGTCGCGACCCGTTCGACCTCGGCCTTCACCGGACAGGCGTCCGCATCCACGTAAATTGCCGTCACGACTTCGCTTTCGTGCTGGTTTTCTTGGCGACCTTGAACTCATCCGGAATAGGCATGCGGTTAAAGGCATCCAGACCTGCGATCCGGTATGCCTCGGCCAAGGTCGGATAGTTGAAGGTGTTTTCAACGAAATAGTCGACCGTGCCTTTCAGATTCAAAACCGCCTGCGCAATGTGGATCAGCTCGGTCGCGCCTTCGCCGACGATCTGCACGCCTAAAACGCGTCGCGTCTTGAGGCTGATCAGCATCTTCAGCATGCCTTGCTCAAGCCCCATGATATGCCCGCGCGAGGTCTCGCGGAAACGTGCGACGCCGACCTCATAGGGGATTTTGCGTTCCTGCAGCTCTTCTTCGGACATGCCACAGGTCGAGATTTCCGGCACCGAGTAGATGCCATAAGGAAACCACGGGCTTTCCGGCAGAGTAGGGGTCTCAAGCGCGTGACAGGCCGCAACACGGCCCTGTTGCATCGAGGTGGAGGCAAGGCTCGGGTGGCCGATGACGTCGCCGGCTGCGTATATATGCCCAACCTCGGTTTGATAGGTCTTGCGATCCACAGAGATCCGCCCGCGATGGTCGGTTTCAAGACCGACAGCATCCAGGTTCAGCTTGCTTGTTGCACCCATACGCCCCGCTGCAAACAACAGCATCTCAGCACGAACATGACGGCCGTTCTCGAGGCTGACTTCGACGTGCTCGCCCATGTCCTCGACCTTCTCGATTGCCGAGCCCAGTCGCAGATCAACACCGTTCTCGCGGATCTCATGAGTAAACTCGGCAATCAGCCCGTTGTCGATGAAATCAAGGAAGCTGTCGCGCGGCTCGATCAGGGTGACATTGACGTCCAGAGCCGAGAACATGGTGGCATATTCCACGCCGATAACGCCCGCGCCGACAACCACCAAAGAACGCGGAATCCGAGCCATCTCGAGGAATTCGTCGCTGTCCACAATGGTTTCGCCATTGAACGGAATAGTGTCAGGCCGGAACGTCTTGGTGCCGGTCGAGATCAGGAACTTCTCACCCGTGATCCGCGTGGTCTCGCCGCCTTCAATCGCAACTTCGATCTCGTTAGGGCCGACAAAGCTCGCGATGCCGTTCAGCGTATCCACATGGTTGCGGTTGAACTGATGCTCGAGCACGTCGACCTCATAGTCGAGCGTCATATGCAGGCGCGCTTTCAGATCCTCGGCGCGGATCTGGTCTTTGACTCGGTAGGAGCGGCCATAAAAGCTACGTTCCCGCCAACCAGACAGGTTAAGAACCGTCTCGCGCAGGGTCTTGGAGGGGATCGTGCCCGTATGCACCGACACACCGCCCAGTTTGTCCTGACGATCCACCACCAGAACACGACGCTTGAGTTTCCCCGCCTGAATTGCCGCCGCACGGCCTGAGGGGCCAGAACCGATGACGATCAGATCAAAATCAAAACTGCTCATGGGTTACTCTCCGTACAGGGCGTCGGCGTGGAAACTGATGTGGTCTTCCATGAAGGTCGACACAAAGAAATAGCTGTGGTCATAGCCCTTCTGCAGCCGCAAGGTCGCCTCTTGGCGGCGCTCAGACACGGCGGCGGCCAAAGTTTCGGGGCGCAGAAGGTCGAGGAACTGATCCTCAGTACCTGTGTCCACCAAGACCGGCCCGTCAAAACCCGTATTACGCATTAACAGAGACGCATCATGCGCGGCCCAAAGGCCTTCGTCTGCGCCCAAATAGGCCGTCAGCTGTTTTCGGCCCCAATCAGACGCAGTCGGATTGCAGATCGGGGCAAATGCCGAAACGGATTTGAATCGACCGGGCAGAGACATCGCCAGCGTCAACGCGCCGTGGCCGCCCATCGAATGACCGGTGATCGCCTGACGCTCCATATCCAATGGAAAGTTGTTGCCTAGAAATTCCGGCAGCTCTTCGGCCATATAGTCCCACATCTGAAAATGCGCAGCCCACGGCGCCTGCGTCGCGTTCACATAGAAGCCTGCGCCCTGACCCAGATCATAGGCCTCATCATCCGCAACGCCTTCGCCACGTGGAGAAGTGTCAGGAAAGACCAACGCAATACCCTGTTCCGCAGCCCAAGCCTGCGCACCCGCTTTCACCATCGCGTTCTCATGGGTGCAGGTCAGGCCCGAGAGATACCAAAGAACAGGCACCGGCCCGTCTTTCGCCTCAGCAGGCAGGAACAGCCCAAAGGTCATATCGCAATGACAGCTTTCAGACGCGTGCTTATAGACGCCCTGCGTGCCACCAAAACATGCGTTTTCCGAAATGATCTCCATCGGCGTTGCTCCCTCCTCCCCTATGGTTGCGTTGTGGCTACCTCATGGCTTCCCCTTAGGGCAAGCGCCAACAAGACCTCGGGCTGCTCAAATCCGACCGCTGCCGCCTTTCACAGCATTTGCACCCAGCCGATGACCAGCGAGAGCGTCACAATCGAGATCGCCGTCGAGATCAGGATCGCGGTTGAGGCGCGTTGTGCGGCTACCCCATAGTGCTGTGCCAGCATAAAGACATTGCCCGCCACAGGCAGCGCCGCCGCCGCAATGATCACGCCCGCCGAGAAGGCATCGATCTTGAAAATCATCAGCGCGCAGATTGCGACTGCCGCGGGGTGAAGGATCAACTTGCAAAAGGTGATCCAGCCCGCAACGCTAAGGCGTTCGGCCGATTTCCCCGCCAAAGACGCACCAATTGCAAAAAGCGCTCCGGGCGTCGCCGCAGAACCCAAGAGATCCAAAAACGTATTCGCGACCTCTGGGATCGGCCATTCCATAGCAGACCATCCAAGGCCCAGAACAATCGACACAATCATCGGATTGCGCAGCAGGCCCAAACCGATTGTGCGCAGAATCCCAAAGCTCATCCGCCCATCCCGTGCACCGGTGATCAAGATCACAATCAGCGAGGAAAAGACGATCAGATCGACCATCAGAACCAGCATATTCGGCCCAATCGAAGCCTCTCCGAACAAGAGCAGCAGCATCGGTATTCCCAGAAAGCCAACGTTGCCAATAACGGCGCATTGGCTTTCGACGGCAGTTGTCGGAACGTCCTCGCCGCGCAAAAGGCAGACAACAGTTGCCACGACATAAACGGCCATCGTGCCCGCCAGATAGGCCCAGATGACCTGCCAATCCAGCACCTCGCCCAACGATAGGTTGGCCGAGAATTTGAACAGCATCGCGGACAGTGCAAAGTAGAAAACGAACTTCGTCAGATAGGCCGTGGCCTCTTCGTTAAAGAACCCACGGCGGCCCGCCATATAGCCAAGCCCAATGATTGCGAAAAATGGAAGGGTCTTTAGGAAAATCGCCAGCATGCGGAATTGGTAACAGAATGCGACCAATCCGCAATGCCAATTCTCGGCGCTATGCCGTGCGTGGGGACCGCATGACTGAAATCATGATGGCGACACCTATAGCTCCGATCACCAGCCCTGCAATGGCGCCCGCGCCGCCTGCGCCGAAGCCAAAGATCATCACCGCGTCATGCAGGTTGAAGGCCGCGATCGCAAACGCACCGATCAGCATCGGCTCCCGAGTGCCTTTGACCACGCCGTAAACCGCAATCAACGCCAGCGTCAACTGCCGCCCCAGAAACGCGCCTGCCACAGATCCCAAAGTCGCTGGGTCTCCGCTGAGATTGGCCAGACCCGGGTTGCTCAGAGGGTTTGCATAGGCCGGCAGGGTGAACACCAGAATGACCGCGGCAAGAAGGGCCAACCCAATGCGGGGCAGGCGGGATGTTTTGGGTGGCATAACTATCTCCAGAATCATATTTATCTTTCTAGAAAGATAAATACTGGATTTGCGTCTTGCAATAGCAAAGCCTCGACTTCATGACGGTTGAGAAAGGAGAGACGCATGTCAGGGTCTGATCGACGCAGTTGGCCTCCAGAGGGCACGCCTGCCGCGCGTGTTGTCGGCGGGCTTTTCCGTAGTCGAAATTATGTTTGGGACAACGACCACCGAATCGTTGCGAGTTATGGCGTGACCTGGACGCAGTTTCTGACCCTTATGGCGCTGCGGTCGGCCGGGCCAGATTTTGTGCTGTCTCCGACCAAGCTTTACGATGCGACACAGGCCAGCTCAGGTGGCATGACCAAGATGCTGCATGGGCTGGCAGACAAAGATTATATACGACGCGTCCCAAACCCAGAGGACAAGCGTAGCAAATTGGTGCAACTCACGGACACGGGCGCGGACTTGGCCGAGGAGATTGTGGACCGTCTGATTGCAACGAATACTGAGCTCTTCGGTTCTATTTTGTCTGATGAGGAATGTGTCACGTTGGCAGGGCTTCTTCAGAAACTCAGCAAAGGCTTGCAAGACAAGAAATAGATCACCGTTCGTTTACCTAGATCAGTCAATGTTTTGCCTTGAACTCCGCGCGCCCTAGCTTACATGCAAGCTCCGTCCACAGGTTGATCTCGGAATTTTGAGATGCGCTGACCCTGGGGCAAGAAATGATACGCTTGAAAAAACTGAACTGGTCAGTTTAAATCTGTAGTCAAATAGTGACAGGATCTTATGAACACCCAAACCCCGATTATTCGTAAAGGTCGCAAGGTCGACCAAGTCCTCGCCGGTGCGCGCGAGGTATTCCTGCGTGACGGGTTCGAAGGGGCCAGCGTGGACGAGATCGCGAAGGTCTCGGGCGTGTCCAAGGCGACGCTCTATAGCTATTTCACCGACAAACGGCGCCTGTTCCAAGAGGTCATTCAGGCCGAATGCGACCGCATGTCCCGCGAGATTGAGGCGCAGATCGATCCGGATGCGCCGACGCGTGAGGCGCTCTTGACCGCGGCCTATGGGATGACGCGATTTTTGGTTTCGCGTTTTGCACAACGGGTGTTTCGGATTTGCCTTGCGGAACGTGATCGCTTTCCTGAGCTGAGCCAGACCTATTTTGAGAGTGGTCCCAAAAACGGCCATGAGCAACTGGCTATGCATCTTAGGTCGGCGGCCGAGTGCGGCGAGCTCAAAATCGACAACGTCGAAATGGCCGCTTACCAGTTCACAGAACTCTGCAAGGCTGACCTTTTTGTGCGTGCAGCCTTTGGCATTGAGTCCGAGTTTACAGACGCTGAAATCGCTCTGGTAGCTGAAGAAGCCGTAGAAACTTTCATGGCCCGCTACGGTGCCTAAGGTAAGGCGGGCTTAAGCCCGCCCTACATTCTCGTTCACAGTTAGGCGAATTCGACCACCGCGCGGATCGATTTGCCCTCGTGCATCAGATCAAAGCCTTCGTTGATCTGATCCAACGTCAGCTTATGGGTAATCATCGGATCGATCTCGATCTTTCCGTCCATGTACCAATCCACGAACTGAGGTACATCGGTGCGCCCCTTCGCGCCACCAAAGGCGGTGCCTTTCCAGACGCGGCCCGTCACCAGTTGGAACGGCCGGGTCGAGATCTCGGCCCCCGCAGGAGCTACGCCGATGATGACCGACACGCCCCAACCGCGGTGTGAGCATTCTAGCGCGTCGCGCATCACTTGCACATTGCCGGTGGCATCAAAGGAATAATCCACGCCGCCGAAAGCGTCCTTTTCGGTCTTGGTCAGCTCAACAATGCGATCCACAACCGACTGATCGCCCAATTCCGATGGGTTCACAAAATCGGTCATGCCAAATTTGCGCGCCATTTCGGCTTTGTCAGAATTCAGATCAACACCGATGATCTTGTCAGCCCCCGCCATGCGCAGGCCTTGGATCACGTTCAAACCAATGCCACCCAGACCAAAGACCGCGGCCGTCGAGCCAATCTCGACCCCCGCCGTATTGATCACCGCGCCAATGCCCGTGGTGACGCCGCAGCCGATGTAGCAGATCTTATCAAAAGGCGCGTCTTCGCGGACTTTCGCCAAGGCGATTTCCGGCAGAACCGTGTGGTTCGCAAAGGTCGAACAACCCATGTAGTGATAGATCGGCGTGCCATCCAGCATCGAGAACCGCGTGGTGCCATCTGGCATCAAGCCTTGACCCTGCGTGCCACGGATCGCAGTACAGAGGTTGGTTTTGCCGGACAGGCAGGAATGACACTCACGACATTCCGGCGTGTAAAGCGGGATCACATGATCACCGGGCTTCAGTGTGGTGACGCCTTCTCCGACTTCAACCACAACGCCCGCGCCTTCATGGCCGAGGATCGACGGGAACAGACCTTCAGGATCGGCACCTGAACGGGTGAATTCATCCGTGTGACAAATGCCGGTCGCTTTGACCTCGATCAGAACCTCGCCCTTTTTCGGGCCTTCCAGGTTCACCTCCATCACTTCTAGGGGTTTGCCTGCCTCTAGGGCGACTGCGGCACGGGTGCGCATCATGGGTGGGGTCTCCTCCTGTTTTCTTTGAGTGTGACCTTGCGGCAAATCCTGAGTCGGCGCAATCGGGCATCCGACTCTGAAAGGCTCGGGAACGACAAAGGCCTAGGCGCGGTCGATTCTGGCTGCGAAACATCCGCGTGCGGCGAAGTGCGCGTGGATATAGGCGATGCGCTCGTCCGCAAACATCCGCTCGTTGGTGGCTTGAACCGCGTCCCCCTGCACAAGGTCGGCGTCCTGAATGCAACCTTCTGTGTCGATACCGCGCAAGGCCATGGGCTTGGCAGTCAGAAGGGGTGGCACGATGTTTTCCGCCTCATAGGGCGTGACCGCGCCTTCCTTAACATAGATCGCATGACGCGAGCGATAAGGGCTGTCGACCGGCAGGTGCTCATAGTTCAGCAAAAGCGCTGTGCCGCCGATTTCGATGGGCGTCAGGCTGACGCGGTCGGGGTAGGCGGGATACGCATCCACCGCATGGCGGGTGATGTGCAGCTCGGCCAGTTCTGCGTCGGGTTTTCCATAGAGATGTTGAAAGGGCTTGGGATCCAAGCCTTTAATACAAAACGGCATTTTTGCCTCCTTGTTGCGATGTGATGTGCCACAGTCGCAAAAGGAGGCCCAAACAATCAGCCCGTTTCTTGCGCTTTAAGGAAGCTATTCGCGATAGGCCTTGTGACAGCTGCGACAAACCCCACCGACCGCACCCATACCGGCGGCAATCGTTTCGGTACTCGTGACGTCCATCGCTTCAGCCGCGTCCCTCAGCGCGTCGGCCTTGGCCGTGAAATCGGCAAAGTCGGACCAGATCGCAGGCAAGGCCTCGCTTTTCGGATCATCCTCTTGCGCCTCAAACAAAACAGGGATCTCCGCCGCATGCTGTGCCAAAGCCGCCTTGGCCGAGGCAGCGGCCTCCGCGTCAAACGCAACCCGCCCGCGCGCCATATTCCCTAGCACTTTCGAGGCCGCGCCGATCTGTTCCATCCCCTGCATTCGCGCCATGACGGCTGGGTTTTTCACCCCATTATGCGCCAGCGCCATGCTGGCAATCATCAGGCTGCTGGTGAGGATAAGGACGGTCTTGCGCATGGTGGCTCTCCTATTGGCTGTCCCTAGACCACCTCGACTCGGGCGCAGAATCAAGCTAGAAAAATAGAACAAAAGTGGAACATTGCTGCCCAATGCCCAAACGACGTGTGCTTTCTTTGTGGTTCCCACGACTGGGGGCCGAACGGTTGATCCGCCAGGACCCAATGCTGGCGGAGCGGCCCTTTATTGTGCTGCGCGACACCGGCCAGATGCAGGTGATCGCATCGATGAACGCCCATGCGCAGGCCGCAGGGCTGACCCACGACCAGCCGCTGCGCGATGCTCAAGCCATGTGCCCCGAGGTGCTGACGCGCCTGCAAAATCCGCGCTCTGAGGCGCTGTTCCTGACATCCCTCAGGCGCTGGGCGGGGAAGTTCTCGCCCTGGGTGTCAGAACAAGCCCCCAATAGCCTGCTGATCGACATCACCGGCTGCGCCCATCTTTATGGCGGAGAGGAGCCGATGCTGGCAAAAGTCCAAGACGATTGCGTCGCACTGGGCCTCTCTGTGCAAGCAGGCGTCGCCGATACGGTCGGCGCGGCCTGGGCCTTGGCGCGTTACGCAGGCCAACCCGGCGCACAGCTGCGCAGCGGAGACGCCATCGACCAAGAGGCCCGCGCCACAAGATCCCGCGCCGTCAAGCGCCGCCACTGGGAACGTGGCGGCGCGGCCCCGCGTGTCGGCGAGCTTCCGGCCCAAAGCTACCGGATTGCCCCGCCGGGGCAGACCTATGCCGCGCTCTCGGATCTGCCGGTCGCCGCTTTGCGCCTGTCTGAGGACAACAAGACCCAGCTCCTCCGCCTTGGCATCCGCAAGATCGGAGACCTCTTGGGCCAGCCCCGCGCAGGACTGGCGCGCCGTTTTGGTCGCGATCTGGTGATGCGGCTGGATCAAGCCATGGGCCATCAGCCCGAACCGGTCAGCCCCGCGGCCCCTCCGCCGCGTTTCGCGGTCAGGCTTAGTTTCCCCGAGCCCATCGGGCTGGAAGAAGACGTTCTGGCCGCGCTCGACCGCCTCTTGCCGCGGCTTTGCCAGCGCTTGAAAGATAAGTCCCAAGGCGCGCGGGTGGTGCGCCTGCAGGCCTTTCGCACCGATCACTCGATGCAGGAACTCGAGGTCGGGCTGGCTCGCGCTTCAGATGACCCCCACCGCATCCGCCCGCTTTTGGCGATGAAACTGGGGGATCTGGTGTCGGACTATGGGTTTGATTTATTGCGGGTTGAGGCCCCTCTGACCGAGCATCTCTCAAGCCGTCAGATGACCGGCCACGCCGAAGCAGGCCGCCAAGTGGCGGACCGTTTGGCGCGCTCAACCGCGATGGATGACCTCTTGGGCCGGATCGGCGCGCGGATCGGCCTTGAGCGCATCACCCGCGTGCATCCCGCCGAAAGCCATATCCCCGAGAAATCCCACAGCATCCTAGCGGCGGCCTGGTCCGAGCCCTTTGCCGAGCCCTGGCCCGACTACCAACTCGACCGCCCCGCGCTTTTGTGGCGCCCCGAGCCGGTCACAGCGCCGGACACCCCTGCCGTGCCGCGCGGGTTCCGCTGGCGCGGCCGCAGCCTGACCTTACATCACGCCCGAGGCCCAGAACGCCTTGCACCGGAATGGTGGCTGGATGATCCCGACTGGCGCAGTGGCACGCGGGATTATTGGGATATCATCTGCGCCGAGGGGGACCGGCTGTGGTTATTCTACGCCCATGGCGGCGCGATTTCCTCGGGGTGGTTCTGTCATGGGAGCTTTGCGTAGCCCACCCGGCCCGGAGCGCGTGCGGCACGCACGCAGGGCCATCGCCGGCCCGTCCCACCGGGCTGGCGATTTGCTGTCGGCACGCGATACAAAGAAGTTTCAGACATTTTGCCAGCATAAAGCGCAAGACAATCACGTCATACGCCACCCCGCCGGGCCAGCAATGGCCCTGCTCTGGGTCAGCGTTTAAAACTATTCTGGAAAAGAAGGCCCCCGGCGGCGCGTCGGGTGGGGGCAAGAAAACTGCGCCACCGGGGTTGTGAGCGGGAAGATCTCGCTACAATGCCTTTATGCTCTTGGGATTGGGCGGATTCGGGGAACATAAGGGGCAATTTGAGTATCTCTTTGGGGCAAAACCGAGGCAGGGTTGATTTCTGGCGCAAACAGAGCGACGCTTGATCTTATGAACATGACCACACCGACTCCGTTTCAAAACGGACAAGCCGTGCCCCAGCAGGTGGCCTTCCACCGCACAGAGCTGAATGTGATCCTATCCCTTTACGGCCGCATGGTCGCCGCCGGAGAATGGCGCGACTATGGGATTTCCAACCTCAAAGACGTGGCCGTGTTTTCCGTGTTCAGACGCACCGCCGAGCACCCGCTCTACACCATCGAAAAACGCCCCAAACTGCGTAACAAGCAGGGGCTTTATTCCGTCGTCGGTATGGACGGCCAGATCCTGAAACGCGGGCATGACCTGAAAACCGTACTGCGCGTGCTGGAGCGCAAACTGATCCGCGCCGTCGAGTAACTCAGCGCTTCTAGCCGCCAGATTGGTCCTCAATCAACTGTAAGCCCCAAACCAGGTCTACGTAGGTTTGAATATCTGCATCGCTCAAGGGCAGAGTGCTGTCCGTCAATTCGAAGGCTGGAACCCGCACATTGATGTAATTCTTGACCAGCGTTTTGTTTTTGATCTGCATATTGAAGAACGAAATTTCACCGATGTCTGGGTTGTCCCTGTAGCCCTCACAGAATGTCAGAAACAGCTTTGCGTGTTCTGGAATGTTGGGAAAGAAATGGCTGGCGGCATTGGTGCAGTGCCGGACATAGACATTCACCTGCCCATTTGCATAGGCTTGAAGATCACCGCTAATTGGGGTCTCTGCAGTGATCGCATAGAGCCTGGTCCACGCGTCGAAACTTTCGTCGCTTGGGATCATTTCATGGATAAAATAATCGTTGCCGCTTTCGCTCTTTCCCTGATCGCGAAAAATCTTACTTGTCTCGCCGATATTGTCGTGAGCGCTCCACGGGGGCAGAGAAAACTGAGAAACAACCGTGAACGTGCGCATGACAATCGGCACGTCTGATTGCGCGTAGGCACATAGTGCCAAGAATGGCGTGAACAAAACAGCTAAAACAATGCGCATCGTTGAACCCTTATGCAATGAAGGAAGAATAGTGATCAGCGGTCACCCACAGCAAGTCGGAAATTACCGACTGCGACGCATTCAAAATTCTGGGTGGACTGCCGAATTTGAGCTCACGAACTCAGGTTTTCGACCACAAAGAAGAAATTCCGCCACGCAAGCTGTTGCTCCTGTGACAGCTCACTGTCGCCACCGATCTCAAAGGTCTCTGGTTCCAAGTGGTCCAGATTGAGCTTGGTCGCCGCCGTGCAAAGCCGGTCTTCCTGTTCGCTGTTCAGCGGAGCCCCCATGATCTGCGCGAGCTTCACCTCCCCGGTCTGCGCTTTTTTCAGGTCAGTGACAATGCGCTCCATCTGCGCGGCCTCAGCGTCTTCGGGGAATGCCGTCACAACCGCATCGATGCGCGATAGGTCCTCTTCGGCCTCGCCACCACAGGCCCATTTGATGGCGATGGGCACAAGGACGAAATCAAAGCCATAGAACACATTGCCAGATGGATCGTCCTGCGCGGACACAGGGGCAGAAAGGCACATGAGCCCTAAGGCCAGAGGGCGGAGAAAAGACATTCAGAAACCTCACCAAGGTTGTTTTGCAAGCAGCAACACCGCGTCGCTTTCAATTAACCTATTCCGTTTCATCCAAAATGCCGAAGAAAATTTCGAGAAGGTCAATTTCGTGATCTTGCGAAAATCTCGATCCAGACCGCCAAGAGATCGACAGAGCTGTTTTCACACAGACCCATTGCATTAGCCGTTTTGGAGCTACCGCAAACTCGCGGCTCCAGAGATCCCTCAGAAACCGCACTCTATCGGGGTCACGCACTAGCGTTTCAACGCCTTTAGGATTGCGAAATGCATTCGCCAGTTCGTAGGCGCGTTCCCCTAGAACCCCTTTTGCATCAAAGGCACAATAGCCGGGCGCTGTTTTGCGAATGTTGTCGTGATGCAAGTCCCCATGCAGAAAACAAAGCTCTTCAGGAGCGGCAAGCAGGTCTTTTGCAAGCTGCCGAGCTCTTTCAAAATGCGCGCGATCCGATGTCGCAGCCTCAGACGTAGTCTCAATGGTGAGTAAGGCGTTGAGCCATTGTTCCACAGTTTGAGTCCGAGACCCGCTTATGGGTTTCGATGCGTGCAAGCCATTAGCCACCTCAACAAGATCGGCTGCCGCCTGTTGATCCTTTTGAGCGCGTGAAAGGTCGCCCAAGCTTGGCCCCGGCAGGTATTCCATCAAGGCTGCGTCCCGCACGACGTCATAGACCTTTGCCGCGTATTGCCCTTCTGCTGCACTGAGAAATGCAAACCCGTCGGATTCGTTTCCCTTGTCGCCCTTTTTGTAGAACTTCAGGGCGGCATTTGGCAGTTCATTCGTCGAAACTCTCCAAACGGCAACGTTGGAATTTTCAAACAAAACCTCTGACTCAAGAACTGCAAAGAGTTCAATCAGTCGTCTTGGCGGTCGTGTATTGGCGCTAGGTTTTGGCACTCGAGGCCATCACACAGAGCAATTCAAACATCACCGAAACCCCCAAGAACGCAGTCCCTCCGGCCTGATCAAAGGGCGGCGAGACCTCGACCATATCCGCGCCGACAATGTTCAACCCCTCAAGTTCGCGCACGACCCGAAGTGCTTCAAAACTATTGGGTCCCCCCACCTCTGGCGTACCTGTGCCCGGCGCGAAGGTCGGGTCGATGAAGTCGATGTCATAGCTGACATAGGTCTCATCCGTGCCGACGATCTCACGGGCCTCGGCCATGACGTCCGGGATGCCACGCTTAAAGAACTCTTCAATGCGGATGATGCGGATGCCTTCGGCGCGCGCGAAATCGATGTCTTCGTCGTCATAGGCCGTACCACGGATGCCGATCTGAACCACGCGTTTGGGGTCCAGCAACCCTTCCTCGACTGCACGCCGAAACGGTGTGCCGTGGGTGTACATCGTGCCGCCGAAATAACTGTGGAACAGATCGGTGTGACTGTCAAAATGCACCATGCCAACGGGGCCTTTGCGCGCCACGGACCGAAGAACTGGGAGCGAGGTCAGATGATCTCCGCCGGCCGTCAAAGGCGTGATCCCCTGATCCAGCGCCTTATTGTAAAACGCCGTGATCCGATCCATGGAATCGTGAATATCAGCGGGGTTCGGCCCCACATCTCCCAGATCCGCACAGTTCACAGCCTCAAACGGGCGCACGCCTGTTGCGCCATTCTGGGCGCGGATCATGGTGGATGCATCGCGCAGCTGGCGCGGCCCATGGCGGGGCCCCGGACGGTTGGTCGTGCCACTGTCCCAAGGCACGCCGATGATGCCAACGTCCACATCCGAAATCCGCGCGTCGTCGAGGGCAACGTAGGGTAGGCGCATGAAGGTTGGAACGCCTGCGAACCGAGGCAGTTCCATGCCCGATACAGGTTGAAAGAAACCGTCACTCATTGCTGTCCTCCAAAATCCGCTTGCGGGACGTTACAGGCCCGCCGCCTTGTCGTTCAATCCTTGCAATACCCGCCACGATATCCTCATAGCAGGTCGCCATGGCATGAGCATTGGCGTGGATCATGCGGGTCTCGTCTACGACCATGGCGACATGGCCTTTCCAAAAGATCAAGTCGCCTCGTCGGTGGGGAGCGTCCGCACCAAGCGTCGTGCCCAGGGCTTGTTCCTGCAAGTCGCTATCGCCGGGGCAGGCTATGCCACAGGCCAGCAGGGACGCCTGAATAAGGCCCGAACAGTCGATCCCAAACCGGCTGTTTCCTCCCCAAAGATAGGGCGTATCCAGATACAGCTCGGCTTCGACCACCGGATCGGCCTGTTTCTCGTCCAGCGGCCCCAAATGTTGCAAAGGAATATACCCGTCTGCCGTTTGCGCAAAGCCATTGGACGTATCGATCACATGCAACAGACAACCATGGCTCAGACGCATGACGTCCATCGATTTGATGTCGGCCAACCGATAAATGTGGCTTGAGGCGGCAGTGACCCGATGGGTCGGCGCGGGACATTGAGCCAAAGACGAGTTGGGCACATAGCCCACGTATCCGTCTTTGACAGAGCGCACAAAGGCCCAGCCTTTGTGGACTTCATAGACGTCCACAGCGTCGCCGAACAAAAGTTGGCGCTCGCGGTGGCCCTCCGGGACATTCATCAGGTCAACCAAGGGCCAATGTACCGAAAACGGCTCTGGTTCGACATAGTCCACACCCGGCCAAGTCTCGCGCAGACTGGAATCCGCGACACGCGCATTGGCTGGGGTAAGGCGTCGATCCGGGGTCATATATCTAGGATCTTTGGCAGCGCTGCGAGGATGGCCCGCGCCCCCATACCAACGCCGCCTTTCGAGCGGGCAGGGGCTGCGGTGGGGTTCCAGCCATAGATGTCAAAATGGGTATAGTTTTGGCCTTCCGCAAAGCGTCGTAGGAACAATGCGGCGGTGATGGATCCGGCAAAGCCTCCTTTCGGGGCGTTGTCCAAATCAGCAATGCCGGGCTCGATCATCTTTTCATAAGGTTCCCAGAAGGGCATGCGCCAGACAGGATCCGCCACGGCCTGCGCCGCCTCATTCAAAGCGGCCGCCATGGCGGTGTCGTCCGTGTAATAAGGCGACAGATCAGGCCCGACGGCCACACGGGCAGCCCCTGTGAGCGTTGCCATGGAAATAAGCTGGTCTGGGTTTTCCTCGGCGGCCAGCGCCAATGCGTCGGCCAAGACCAAGCGCCCTTCGGCATCGGTGTTGTTGATCTCGACGGTCAACCCTTTGCGCGACGTGAGGATATCTCCGGGACGGAAGGCATCCGCGCTGACAGAGTTTTCAACCGCCGGGATCAGCACGCGCAATTTTAAAGGCAACTTGAGCGCCATAATCATATGCGCAAGGCCCAATACGGTGGCCGCGCCCCCCATGTCCTTTTTCATCAACCCCATGGAGGCGCCCGGTTTCAGGTTCAGACCACCCGTGTCAAAACACACGCCCTTGCCAACCAGCGTGAGTGTTGGGCCGGTGCCTCCCCACCGCATGTCCAACAAGCGTGGTGCTTGTGATGCGGCACGTCCGACCGCGTGGATCATCGGGAAGTTCTGCTCGATCAGGTCCGCGCCCTTCGTGACCGAGACTGTCGCGCCAAACTGGTCGGCAAGGCTGTGTGTCGCGGCCTCGAGTTGATCCGGCCCCATGTCATTTGCAGGCGTGTTGATCAGGTCTCGGGTCAGCACCTCTCCGGCGGCAATTGCTTCGATGCGGGCGGGTTTTAGACCCTCTGGGCAAACAAGCCGCGCGCTGGCACCAGAGGCCTTGGCGTAGCGATCGAAAGCGTAGCCCGCCAAAAGCCACCCAAGGGCCTCGGTTTCCAGGTCCAGATCCGCGAGATCATTGGCCAAAGCATAGGTCCCCTCAGGCAGGGATTTCGCCGAAGCAGCCAGCACAAATCTGGAACGCGCCCGCGTTTTGGCTGATCCCAATCCAACGACTGTACCTGAAACGCCTCCTTCTGTGTCAGGCAACAGGACAACCGCACCAAGCGAGGCTTTGAAGCCGGCGCTGCCGATCCATGCTTTGATTGAGTCAGGCTGCGTTGCGAGCCAATCCTCAAGCCCTTCGGGTGTGATAGCATAAAGCGGCGTTGCGTCAGAAGTAGGCGGGGCGAAGGTCAGTGGCATTTAGATGTCTTTATTGGAACTAGGTGTTCGATGCCTCCAGCCTAGCCGCTTCGCGTCAACCATCAAGCGGTTTTATCCGGATGTATCGCAAAGCAACTGATAGTCGGTCAAAGATTTGTCACCGATCCGCATCAACCTGAAGAACGTCGCCGCAGTGGCCGCAGTGTCCTGAACGTCCAAAGTTTCACTGACCGCACGGCTGGCCGTCGACAAAGAGCGCATCCCGATTTGTTCGCCAATCGCGTCCAAGCCGGCGACGCATATGGCAAATTCATCCCAATTCCCTGCCTGAAAGAAGGACTCAGCCCGCGTGAGCCGCGCCGAAAGTTCGCGCATCGCTGTGGCCAGCACATCTTGGGCGTCCTTGGTGCCCAAAAGCTTAAACAAATGACGGATCTGTTTTTGGTCAAACTGAACCGCCTCATCCACATAAAGTATTGAAATCTGTGTCATCGCCCACCTGTTGTTTTGACCCACCACGATCGTGCCTTTGGTGCCATCGCGAGGTTGGAAAATCGTTAGGACGCTGGAGCGATTTCTTCTCAAATCGAGGTGAATTGGTGTCAATTTTTCCGAAATTTCGCGATGAGAAATGCAACTTTTCCCGAGGTCTGGCCACGGGGTTTCCCTTTCCGACCCAGTCATTTACTTAGGTGAAAGAGGTGAGTTTTGGATACAGTCGACTTAGTCTTACTCAGCAGTTTTTCTCTTCTTGTTGCCGGTACAATCAAGGGTGTTGCAGGTCTTGGTCTGCCAACGGCCTCGGCTGCCATCATGACGTTGTGGATTGCACCCAGAACTGCGATCGCCCTGATCCTGATCCCGATGCTTGTGTCAAACTTCTGGCAGGTCTGGCGCATGGGGGATGTGCTTGGCGTGATGCGTCGCTATGCGCCTCTTTGCCTTGCCCTGGCGGTGGTGCTTTTTGTGACCGTCAGCCTTTCGGCGACAGCACCGGATCGCGTGATCTTTCTGGTGCTTGGAGTTTCAATTCTGAGCTTTAGTATTGTGAACCTTTTGGTGGAATTGCCCAAGCTTCCTGAACATCTTGATCGATCCGCGCAGGTCATCGCGGGCAGTATTGCCGGTGTCCTTGGCGGTTTGAGCGGCATCTGGGCGGCGCCCATGGTGTTCTATCTCACGGCCCGCCAAGTCGACAAAGACGAGTTTATTCGGGCCACAGGTCTTCTGATCTTTGCAGGCTCGGTGCCATTGGCCGTCGGCTATGTGCAACAGGGTTTCTTGACCTCTGAATTTGCCGTTATCGGGACGGTGATGATTCTGCCGACTTTGATCGGGTTCTCCGTTGGAGAGCGCATTCGCAAAGGCTGGCCGAGCGATAAATTCCGGCGCATCTTCCTTTATTTGTTCCTGGTGATGGGTCTGAATCTGCTACGGCGTGGTCTGTTCTAGGTCTCGGAAACTTTGAAAGTTTCCAACGTCGATTTCTTTTAAAGAAATCGCAATAAAAAAGCCCCGCCGGTTGGCAGGGCTTTCCATTGATTTCAAGGCTCAATTCAGCCCTTCTTCAGAACCTCTCGGCCCAGCGTTTCCGCAATCTGAACCGCGTTCAGCGCAGCACCTTTGCGCAGGTTGTCAGAGACGCACCACAGGTTGATCCCGTTCTCAATTGTGCTGTCCTGACGGATCCGCGAGATAAAGGTTGCGAAATCGCCCACGCATTCCTTCGGGGTCACGTAACCACCGTCTTCGCGTTTATCGATCACCATGATGCCCGGCGCTTCACGCAGGATCTCGCGGGCTTCGTCCTCATCCAGGAATTCTTCGAATTCGATGTTGATCGACTCAGAGTGACCTACGAACACAGGCACGCGCACACAGGTCGCGGTGACTTTGATCGCCGGATCCACGATCTTTTTGGTCTCGGCCACCATCTTCCACTCTTCTTTGGTGGAGCCGTCTTCCATGAACACATCGATATGCGGAATGACGTTGAAGGCGATCTCTTTGGTGTAAACTTTGGCAGGCACATCAGAGGTCGGGTTATAGACCGCTTTGGTCTGATCCCAGAGCTCATCCATCGCGTCTTTGCCGGAACCCGACACAGACTGATAGGTGCTCACAACGACGCGTTTGATCTTGGCGCGGTCATGCAACGGCTTGAGCGCCACAACCATCTGCGCGGTCGAGCAGTTGGGGTTTGCGATGATGTTCTTTTTGGAATAGCCATGCACCGCCTCAGGGTTACATTCCGGCACGATCAGAGGCACGTCGGGGTCATAGCGATAGAGCGAAGAGTTATCGATCACGACACAGCCCGCCGCAGCCGCTTTGGGGGCGTATTCCTTGGTCGCAGTTGAGCCCACAGCGAAAAGCGCCATGTCCCAGCCGGTGAAATCAAAGGTGTCCAGATCCTGGGTGGTCAGGGTCTTGTCGCCAAAGCTGACTTCTGTGCCCAGCGACCGACGG
Organism: Cognatishimia coralii; assembly: GCF_037478305.1. NCBI lineage: Bacteria > Pseudomonadati > Pseudomonadota > Alphaproteobacteria > Rhodobacterales > Paracoccaceae > Cognatishimia > Cognatishimia coralii. The sequence goes on along the minus strand of NZ_JBBGAZ010000005.1, from coordinate 107,184 downwards.
CTGGCAAGAACTGCAAGTTCATCCACGGGGAACTGACGCTCCGCGAGGATATTCAGCATTTCGCGGCCCACGTTTCCGGTGGCTCCCACGACAACGACACGATATCCCATTTTCTTCTCCATAAGACTTTGGTGCCCGAGCAATTCGGACGCGCTCTCATACCGAGCTTTCCTTGTGGAAAAAAGGGGCAGGGGGCCGCATTCTTGTGATGTGGGACATCAAAGAACGCGAATTCGCGGATTATTCGGCCTCAAGCACCCCTCGATAGACCTCAACCAGCGCGCGTGCTTCGTTTTCAATAGCGAAATGCCGTTCGACATGCTGCCGCGCAGCAATTCCTGCCTCCGCTAGAGTGTTACGATTCTCCAACATGTCGGTCGGACTGAGCTATCTCAGCAAACAGCCTTAAAGAAACCGATTAAAAATTGATCTCTACGTCAGGCAGGTTCAGCTCTTTGATCAGCTCGCGCAACTCCTGACGCGCGGCGACGTTCGAGATATTGAGCTGCTTCACCCCGATATCTTTCAGATCCAACAGGGTCAGGCCGCGCGGAAAGAGTTCGCGGAAAATCACGCGCTCATTGAAACCCGGTGCCGTGCGGAATCCGATCCGCTTGGCCAGACGTTCCAGCGCCTTGCCCATCTTCTCTTTGTTCACCATCTGCTGCGCGCCCAAACGGTTGCGCACCACGATCCAGTCAATCGGCTTCAGCCCCGCCTGCGCCCGCAATTGCCGCGCGTTCCAGACCATTTCGGAATAGACCGACGGGCCAAGGATCTTTTCCCCATCCACATCGATCTTCGCCAACAGATCGAAATCTACGAAACTGTCATTTAGCGGCGTGATCAGCGTATCCGCCAGCGAATGCGCCACCTGAGACAGGCGTGTATGAGAGCCCGGGCAGTCGATCAGGATGAAATCATTGTCAGGCTCCAACGTGGCAATCGCCGCCGAAAGTCGCATGTCATAGATGTTTTCGCCTTCCTGCAAACTCGCGGGATCGATCTCGGGCAGGTCGAAATATTTCGGAGACGGAAGCTCAATCTCTGCCTTTTCCATGAACCGCTCGCGGTTCTCGACATAGCGGCCAAAGGTACGTTGGCGCAGGTCCAGATCCAGCCCGGCAATGGAAAATCCCATCCGCGCAATGGCCGTTGCCACATGCATCGAAACGGTGGATTTCCCCGCTCCGCCCTTTTCGTTCCCCACAACGATGATATGCGCCATCTTTCGATCCCCAATATACTCTGTCGTGCCGGATGACCTTACGGTCTTATGCCCTTGATGCCACTATATGTTGTGTTTGCATTTAGGGGAAGCACGGTTTGGCGCCCTTGTCTTGCAATTCGGCTGAGGGTGCAAGCAGATTGCGTCAGCCGCCTGTCAAACAGGCGTGCCGTCGATCCATGTGCCTGTTTTAATACCGTCCAAAGTCCAGCTTCCCACGCGATACCGGATCAACCTGAGTGTCGGATGCCCCACGGCGGCCGTCATGCGCCGCACCTGCCGGTTGCGCCCTTCTGAAATGGTCAGTTCGATCCAAGAATCCGGCACGGATTTCCGCACCCGAATAGGCGGCGTGCGCGGCCAGAGCCCAGCAGGTTCATCCATGCGTCGCACTTTCGCGGGGCGCGTCTTGCCGTCCTTGAGCATCACACCCTTGCGCAATTCTTCCAAAGCCTCATCAGACGGCACGCCCTCAACCTGCGCCCAATAGCATTTGCTCATCTTGTTCTTGGGATTGGCGATGCGGTTCTGCAGTTTGCCATTGTCGGTTAACACAAGCAGCCCTTCAGAATCCCGGTCCAGCCGCCCCGCCGCATACACTCCGGGCACGTCAATGAACTCGGACAATGTCCGCCGGGACGAGCCTTCGGTGCCTTTGTCGGTAAACTGCGACAGCACATCGAAGGGTTTGTTGAAAAGGATAACACGAGTCATGTGCAGCCCTTACAGCGCAATCCACGCTTTGGCTATTGAAACTCGGCGCAAGCCTGCGAAAGATGCGCTCAAGGAGAGCGCTATGAAAAAAGACCTCAAACCCGCGACATTCGCAGCCCACGCCGGTGGCGCCTACGACGAGGCCTCGGGCGGCGTGGTGATGCCGATCCAGCCCTCAACGACCTATCGTCGCGACGAGGCCTATGCGCCGCTCAATCCGGACAACGTTTATATCCGCCCACACAATGAACCGGTGCGCGCGGCCGAGGCCATTATTGCCCAGCTCGAAGGCGCCGCCGAGTCGCTCTTGTTCCCAGCCGGCATGGCCGCCATTGCAGCCGCCTTCCGCTGGCTGCCGACGGGTGCGCGTGCGGTCGTGCAATCGGGTATTTACTGGGGCACAACGAAATGGCTGCGCGGCTTTGCCGAACGGCGCGGCATCGAGATGATCGAGGTCGACGCCAGCGACAGCGCAGCACTTGCCGAGGCCATCGGCTCCAAGGTTGACCTTGCCTTCGTTGAGACGCCGTCCAATCCATGGCTCAAAACCACCGACATCGCCACGGCCGCAGACCTCACCCACGCGGCAGGCGGCGTCCTTGTGGTGGACAGCACCGCAGCCTCTCCGATCCTGACCCGACCGATAGAGTTTGGCGCGGACATCGTCATGCACTCGGCCACCAAGGTCATGAACGGCCATTCCGACGTGCTTGGCGGGGTTCTGAGCACTGCCAAAGACAGCGCCATCTGGCAGGCCATCAAAGATGATCGCGCAGACACCGGCGCGGTCATGGGCCCGTTTGAGGCCTGGCTGCTCGTGCGCGGCTTGCGCACTTTGCCATTGCGGATCGAGCGGATGTGCCAGTCTGCCCAGACCATCGCAGACTATCTGGTCGACCATCCCCAGATTTCTGACGTCTTCTATCCCGGACTGTCCAGCCACAAGGGGCACGAAATCGCGAAAGCTCAGATGTCCGGCGGCTATGGCTATGTATTGTCAGCCCTCGTGAAAGGCACAGGGGCCGACGCCCTAAAAGTCGCGGGTCGCCTGAACCTCTTCCTGCGCGCGACTTCCATCGGCGGCGTTGAAAGCCTCGTGGAACATCGCCATACCATCGAGCCGCACACGGGCATTCCCGAAACCCTGCTGCGTCTCTCTATCGGTATTGAAGATGCGGGAGACCTCATCGACGATCTCGCACAGGCTTTGGGGCAGTAATCAGGGCCGAACGAAACTCTTCCGCGCTTCTTCGCATTCATCGCGGATGACGCAGCCGATGTCGTGGTCATTGATCAGACCCATCGCCTGCATGAAGGCAAAGATCGTGGTCGGCCCCACGAATTTCCAACCACGTTTCTTGAGCTCTTTAGAAATCGCCACGGATTCAGGCGACGTGGTCAAGGTATGCGGCGTGCCCAACGTCTCGGGATCCGGCTCATAGCTCCAGAAGAACTTGGCCAGAGACCCTTCGGTCACGACCATCTCTTTGGCGCGTTTGGCGTTATTGATCACAGCTTCGATCTTGCCGCGATGGCGGATGATGCCCGCGTCAGCCAATAGCCTCTCGACATCCTCTTCGCCGTAGTTCGCCATTTTCTCAAAATCGAACCCGTCAAAACCAGCGCGAAAATTCTCGCGCTTGTTCAGGATCGTGCGCCAGCTGAGGCCTGACTGAAAGCTCTCCAGACAGACCTTCTCAAACAGCCGCTGATCGTCTTTGACAGGAAAACCCCATTCGCGGTCGTGATAGTCCAGAAACTCCGGCGCGGCCCCGGCCCAGGCGCAACGTGGCCGCCCATCCGGCGCGATATAAAGCTCTCCCATTGGGTCCCCTTATCGAGTTGGGTCCACCTTGCGAATATAGTTGGCCGCGCGTTTACCAATAGCGGCGCTGCCTTTGATCGACGGGTGGATACGGTCCAGCCCATGATAGGAAAGATCGCCATGCGGGACCAGATCCCTCATCGACAGATAATGGAAGCCCTTGCGCTTTACTGCCAGTTTTTGGAGTCGCTCTTCCAGGATATTGCCCTCTTCGGCACAGCTCTCAATCGGAGAGCCCTTGCCCGGCGTGCGCAGATAGCCCAGCCACAGGATCTGCCCACCGCTGGTTTGCAACCGCGTGACAAGCTCTGGGATCTCACCGGATTTGCCATCCGCCGAGACCAGCCGATCCAATTTGCGCTTACAGCCGGTACAGCCGCAGGCCAGCCAAATGTCGTTGCCGCCGCCGTTAGCGATGATCCAGTCATACTGTCCACCGCGATATTGCTTGCCGATGTTAAAACCAACAGCGCCTGTCAGCGGCAGCGCATAAATAATTCGCGCCCCGATCACAGAGCGATCCACGACGGGCTCGCCCAATTCCTTGGCAATCACATCCGAAATGGCGCGATTGGACACCCCATGCGCGGCCATCATTGAATCGCCCATGGCCAACATGCGCGGCGCTTGGGTTGCAGTTGTTTCCACACAGCCCACCAAAATAAGCGGTACAATCAAAAGCAACAGTCGTTTCATGGCCTGCTCTGCCTTTCTTAATTCTTTCCCGAAAAATGCCTGCATCGGGTCTTTCTTGTCTATGTTAGCTTGTCATTCTTGACAGCGCACGGTTTACCTTAATTGCGATGTTTCAACCCAAGGGGTCACCAGCATGTCCGAAATGCGTCTTTCCCATGTCATCGCGGGATTTGTGGCTGTGCTGGTGGGATATGCGGGCAGCGTGGCCATCATCTATCAGGCAACCTTGGCCGCGGGTGCGACGCCCGCACAAGCAAGCAGTTGGATGCTGGCACTGGGGTTGGGCTGTGGGATCTCGAGCATCTACCTCTCCTTGCGCCACCGCGTGCCGATGTTGACGGCCTGGTCCACGCCCGGGGCGGCTCTCTTGGTGGTGGCTCTGCCGGGTGTGCCGCTAGAGCAAGCCATCGGAGCCTTCGTGGGCTGCGGCGTGCTTTTGTTGCTGACGGGGCTCACTGGCTGGTTTGAGAAACTGAACGATTGGATCCCCGATGCCTTGGCCAATGCGATGCTCGCGGGTGTCCTCTTTCGCTTTGGGGTCGAGGCCTTTGGATCCCTGCAGGTCGACATGGTCTATGCCGGAACGATGATCGCCGTCTATGTGCTCGCCCGCAGCTTTGCCGCGCGCTTTGCCGTGCCATTGCTGTTGATCTATGGCCTAGGGTTCGCTGTGATGACCGGCGCCTTTGATCTCTCGGCATGGCAAGGCGCGGGCATCGCGATGCCGGTGTTCATCATGCCAGAATTCAACGTCTCGGTTCTGATCTCTGTCGGCATTCCGCTGTATTTGGTGACAATGTCCTCACAAAACATGGCCGGAGTCGCTGTGTTGCGCGGCGCTGGGTATCGGGCGCATGTGTCCTCGGCGCTGAATGTCACCGGATTTCTGACCACGGTGCTCGCGCCATTCGGAGGCTTTGCCTTCAACCTCGCTGCCATCACCGCCGCGATCTGCGCCAATGAAGAAGCAGGCGAAGACCCCAAGACCCGCTATTGGGCACCGGTATTCAGCGGCCTGATGTACATCTTGCTGGGCATCTTTGGCGCGGCGGTCATCGGGCTGTTCCTCGCCGCTCCGAAAGTCTTCGTCGCTGTGCTCGCAGGCCTCGCGCTGTTGCCCACAATCGCTGCCTCTTTGTCTGCGTCCCTTGCTTCACCTGCCCATCGGGAGGCCGCGCTGATCACGTTTTTGACGACCGTTTCGGGGATCTCCTTCTTCGGTATTGCCGCGCCGGTCTGGGGGTTGTTGTTTGGCGCGCTTGCTTACGGGCTCACAACGCTGCGCAGGTGATCGCGTCCCTTCCTTGTTTCCTGACTGAACTCCCTGCGCTAGCATCGTCGCAAACGCAGGGGGATTGAGATGGAGATACGACCGCTCACAGGCGCTTTGGGTGCCGAAATTTTGGGTGCAGACGTTAAGGATCTCACCCAGTTCAATGCGATCCAAGCAGCATTCGCGGAACACTCCGTGATTGTCTTGCGCGACCAGTCCATCACACCCCAAGACCACCTGAACTTCGCCCGCCGTTTCGGTCCCATCAACGTCAATCGGTTCTTCAAACCCGTGGACGGCCACCCAGAAATCGCAACTGTCCTTAAGGAAAAAGACCAGAAAGAAGCCGTCGGAGAAGGCTGGCACACGGACCATTCCTACGACCAGATCCCAGCACTAGGGTCGATCCTGCACGCCATCGAGATGCCGCCCTTTGGCGGCGACACGCTTTTTGTGTCCATGGGCGCAGCCTATGAGGCGCTGTCGGGCAAAATGCGAGGATTTCTGGACGGGCTGACTGCAATCCATTCCTCGCGCCACGTCTTTGGCGCAACCATATCAGACAGCGAGGCCGCCAAAAGCGGTCGCCTATTTAACGCAGAAGCCGCCACGCAGGACGCCCGCCACCCCGTTGTTGTCACCCATCCCTTAAGTGGGCGACGCGGCCTATACGTCAATCCAGTCTTCACCACCCACATCGAAGGCCTAAGCCCCGCCGAGTCTGACGCCCTGCTGCAGATGCTTTACACCCACTGCATGCAGCCCGAGTTCCAATGCCGTGTCCGCTGGCAGGCAGGCGATCTAACCATGTGGGACAACCGTGCCACCTGGCACAAGGCGATCAATGACTATCACGGCTATCGGCGCCTTATGCATAGAGTGACAGTGGAGGGCGTGGCGCTCAGCTAACCCCAACAAAAAACGCCGCCCCAATTTGGGACGGCGTTCTCGAACAACCAAAGTGGCGAGGCTTAGAAGCCCAGACCTTCGTATTTCTTTTTGAACTTGGAAACACGGCCGCCCGCGTCCATCAGGCGAGAGTTGCCGCCGGTCCATGCTGGGTGCACGGATGGGTCAATATCAAGCGCCAGCTGGTCGCCTTCGGCACCCCAGGTGGAGCGCATTTTGACAACGGTGCCATCGGTCATTTTGACGTCGATGAAGTGGTAATCTGGGTGTGTATCTTTTTTCATCGGTCCACTCCTTACGCCTTAGGCGCCTTGTAGTTGGTGTCTTCTGCGATACGTGCGGACTTACCACGACGGGAACGCAGGTAGTACAGCTTGGAACGACGTACGCGACCACGGCGTACAACGGTGATGCTGTCGATGTTGGTGGAGTACAGAGGGAACACACGTTCCACGCCTTCACCAAAAGAAATCTTGCGAACTGTGAAGGAGCCAGCGATGCCGGACCCGTTTTTGCGGGAAATGCAAACGCCTTCGTAGTTCTGAACACGAGTGCGGCTGCCCTCGGTCACTTTAAAGCCTACGCGCACGGTGTCGCCGGCTTTGAAATCTGGGATGTCTTTGCCCAGAGAGGCGATTTGTTCCGCCTCGAGTTCTGCGATCAGATCCATCTGACCTTCTCCTATTTTGCCCGTGGTTTGGTCCACGAAGTTAGGTGCCGTCTAAGAACTCTGTGTCTTCACCGGGTCCGCAAATGCGCCCGCCAGAGGGTAGCCGTCGTTGCTTGTGTTTCTTTTGAAATCCGCGTCGCCCTCGAAGAAGAAAGCGATATGCCAATACACAAAAGGCCCGAACGACTCAGAAAGAGTGCCGGACGGGCGGTGTATAGGGGGGAATTTGGGGGCTGGCAAGGGGGCTTAGGCCCGCTTTTGTTGGGATTTTGGCCGCCCAAGGGTCAAGAAATCAAGGCCAGATCGTTCTTCGGCCAAAAGCACGACTTCTGCCGCCGCGCGCGCGTCTTCTTCGGCGTCATGGTGATGGAAAACAAGACCAAGCTCTGATTTCAGATTGGCGAGCCCATGACCCCCATTGCCTTTGAACTCAGGCCAGGCCTTGCGCGCGATGGTGACACTGTTGATCCATTCGCTGTTCAAATGTGGGATCCCATAGGCGTGGCACGCCATATCAAAGGCCTGCTTATCAAAGGTGCTATGCTGGACAAGGATGCTCTGTTCTAACCGGTGGCGCAGCATGCCCAACACCTCAGGAAAGGCGGGCGCCCCAGCGACCTGAGTGGGGCAAATACCGTGCAATTGAACATTGAAGGATGAAAACCGTTCTTCGGGGTCGATCAAATAGCTTTCCGTGCGCATATCACCGTTGCTGGCAACATAAGCGAGACCGATCTGGCAGATGCTATGCCGGCCCCGATTGGCGGTTTCGACATCGACTGCGATGAATTTGTACACCGGTCTGCCCCTTTCGGTTTTAGGTACGGTCCAATTTCTTCGCCCACAAATCCGGCCGCCGCTCTTGCGTCAAAGCCTCGCTCTGCGCGCGGCGCCACTCTTCAACCTTGCCATGATTGCCCGAGGTCAGCACGTCCGGGATCTCTAACCCTCGCCATTCAGCGGGACGCGTGTATTGCGGATGCTCCAGTAACCCGTTGGAATGGCTCTCGTCCTCAATACTCTCGGCATTGCCTAGAACCGATGGCAACAAACGCACCGTCGCATCGATCATCGCCTGCGCCGCGATCTCTCCGCCGGTCAGCACGAAATCCCCCAGCGAGACCTCTTGGATCTGATAGTGATCCAACACCCGCTGATCCACGCCTTCAAAGCGCCCACAGAGCATCACCACCCCGTCATGGCGCGCCCAGTTGCGTGCCATCTGCTGGTCAAACCGCCGCCCGCGCGGGGAGAGATAGACCAACGGGCAACGCCCCTTCACCGACTTCAGCGTGTGATCGATGGCCTTGCCCAAAACGTCAGGCCGCAACACCATCCCCGCACCACCGCCTGCGGGCGTGTCGTCCACGTTACGGTGCTTGCCCTCGCCAAAGACCCTTAGATCCGTGGTCTCAAGCTGCCATTTCCCATCCTTCAGCGCCTTGCCCGTCAGGCTCTCGCCCAGCACGCCCGGAAAAGCCCCCGGAAACAGAGTTATGATATGCGCGGCCCAGATGTTATGCAGCTTTGGGGCCTGAGTCATCAACTCGCGCGGCTTGAGCGACGCGCTCATGGATTTGCGCCCATGCGACTTGGTCAGATTACCCTTGCCCCCATGCGACAGCATGCCATGGGATTTGGATCCAGCGGATTTCGGTGTGTCACTCATGTCGCGCTTTTGGCGATTGAGCGTGTGAATTGCAAGCCTCTAGCCCTCTTGGCGTCGCGCCCGCCAATAGGTGCGCCGTGCTTGAAGTTTGGCTTGCTTCAGCTCCATCGGATCCAGATCCTGACGATTGAGCGCCAGATAGGTCTCGGCAAGTTCCGCAGGCAAGGTGCCATTGGCGATGCCCGTGGGATGCATCACATCACGGTGCACTGAAAGCTGTGGCAAATGGTCAATCGCAGCCTCGGCAGGGCCAAGCCTGAGATTGCCGATCTCTTCGAGCCAGGCGCGATGGACGGGCACAGGGGCGACGGCCGCCGCGATCTCATTCGCGCAGGCGGCCAGATCACATTTCGCGGCGGGCGTGGTCATATAGGTCTCGAGGTCGCTCACCATCGGACGGCTGCGCAGATGTTGGCTGTAGCAGCTTTTGGCCCAGGGTTCGGTTTGGCGCAGGGTCAGAAGGATCGCGATGTCATGATCCGCGAAGCCGGTTTTGGCCAGTTCTTCGATCAGGATGCAAAGCGTTCTCGGGGCGGTGTCATAACGTGTCTTGCCGTGGCGTCCGGGCATCGAGCCCGCGAGGTCTTCTTCCGTAATCAAGACATCGCGCGGGTCGTGCGCGTCGAATTGGGCGAAAAACGCCTGAATGGCCTCGCGCAAAAGCTCTTCGGTGTCCTCATCGCTACCCCGCGCAAAAAGCCAGGCCGCAAGGCGCAGGTCCTTGGTTTCCTCCGGCGTGTTGACCCGCACCCAGTCTGCGATTTTGTCGGCATTCTTTCGCATCGTCGCCTGCAGCGACGACGTGCCCGTCTTGTGAAACCCCGCATGGATCAGCAGGCGCGGCATGGGGTTAAAACAACCCGTCCGGAGGATCCGCGATCAGGCGACCAGCGGCCATGTCGACCGTAGGGACGACGGCTTTGGTGAAGGGCAACAGCACGGTGGCCTTCAAGCCCGGCCCGTGGATTTCCAACAGATCATCCGCGCCATTGTTCTGCACCGACTTCACATGACCAAGCGTCGAGCCACCAGTGTCGCGCACCTCGAGACCAATGAGATCGGTGTAATAAAACTCGTCTTCCTCAAGTTCCGGCAACCGATCCCGCGGCGCATAAAGCTGCGTGCCTTTTAGCGCGTCGGCCTCTTCCTTGGTGGTCACACCCGAAAGCCGCGCCGCCAGCCCGTTCTTGATCGAGCGCGTGAGGACTAGGTCAAAAGATGTCCCGCCGTCCTCAGTTGTCAGAGGCGCATAATCCGCAATCGCGTCGGCCTCAGCGGTAAAGCTCTTAAGGCGCACTTCGCCATGCACGCCGAATGCTCCGGCGATTGCTCCTACACAGATGAGATCGGAAGGGGTGGTCATGAGGCGACGTCCGTTTTTGCTCTTATCTGGGTGATAGCGCGTTGAAGGGGCGGGGGCAAATATGGAGACATTGATTTATTGCTTTGCTGACGTAGCTTGCTTTGAAAGAAGGTTGGCTTCGGCCATCACCCATGATTTTCAACAGAGAGGTTTTTGACATGCGGACAATGGCAGCCTTTGTCTTCCCCGGGTTTCAGACGCTGGATTTCTTTGGCCCTATGGAAATGCTGGCAGGCTTTTTTGATGAGATAGATTTGGTGACCGTGGGCATTGATACAGATCCTGTGCCCAGCAGACATGGCCAGAAAATCCTGCCAGATTGCGGGATCGGGTCGGGTGATATCTATGATTTGTTATTCGTCCCCGGTGGCGACGCCGCCTTGGATCTCGCGAAAGATCCCAAAGTCATGGACTGGCTGCGCGCCGCTTCAGGCAATGCGGAAAGGGTTATGGGTGTTTGCACCGGTACCGTATTGCTTGGCATGACGGGCGCGCTTGATGGGAAACGGGCGACGACAAATAAGCTCGATTTTACAGCCACCGTTCCGCTAGCCCCAAATGTCGATTGGGTGAAGCAAGCGCGATGGGTTCAGGACGGCAAGTTCTTTACGTCTTCGGGAGTGTCGGCCGGTATGGACATGGCGCTGGCTGTGGCTGCCGATTTATTCGGAATTGAGAAAGCGCGCGAAATGGCCGAGGGCTGCGAATATGTCTGGCAGGAAGATCCAGACAACGATCCTTTTGCGGCTGGCGCTGGCCTCGTTTGAGCTGAGTCTTTCTGGGTTGGCTGAAAGGTTACCTCACCTCAACCGGCAATGCCTTACGCCGATCTTCCCAGCCCTGTTGCTCAAGCTCCGGCGTATCTGACGCCTCTTGCGGGAAGCCCACGCATAGATACGCCACCAAGGACCAGTCTTCCGGCACGTCCAGATCGCGATTTAACCGCACCGGATCCAAAATCGAGACCCAGCCCACGCCAAGCCCCTTGGCCCGCGCGGTCAACCAGAAGAGGTTGATCGCCCCAACCACAGAATAGCGTCGCATCTCGGGCATCGTGCCTGCGCCAAGGCCTGCGCCCTTGTCGGTCGCCTCATCGCAGTAGATCGCCAGCTGCACCGGGCTTTCCTGCATACCCGAGAGCTTTAGCCCCGCATAAAGCTTGGCCTTCTCGCCGGAATACCCCTGAAGCGCCTGATCATTGGCCTCTTTGAAATTCTCAAAAGCCGCCCCACGCGCTGCGTCGCTTGAAACACGCACCACACGCCAAGGCTCTGACAGACCCACTGAAGGGGCCTTTAAAAACGCGTCGAGGCACTCCGTTAAGAGCGCCTCGTCCACTGGATCGGTTTTGAAATGGCGAACGTCGCGGCGCCATTTCAGCAGCCGGTCGAGCTCATCTTGGAACGCGTCAGAAAACGCCGCCATCTCTTGGTCCGTCTTATTCTTCTGCTGCTTCTTCAGCAGGAGCGGCTGCGGCTTCGGCTGCTTCCGCGGCCTTCGCTGCTTTCTCCTCGGCACGGTCTTGTGCTTTCTTTCCAGGCGTACCTTTGTTCGGGTTGTTACGCTCAGTTTTCGCGTTCACGCCAGCCGCTTCCAGGAAGCGTGCGACACGGTCGGTAACCTGTGCGCCTTGGCCAACCCAGTACTGGATGCGCTCAACGTCCATTTTCACGCGCTCTTCGCTGTCTTTAGGCAGCAGAGGGTTGTAGGTGCCCAGCTTCTCGATGAAGCGACCGTCGCGTGGCATGCGGGAGTCCGCTGCAACGATGCGGTAGAAAGGACGTTTTTTAGAACCGCCGCGGGCGAGACGAATTTTCATTGCCATGGTGAGTATCTCCTATGAATGGCTGTATCGGGGAAAGGCCCCGTTATTCCTGATGTTTCTTGTGATGCCTTATGACTTCCCCAATGATGAAATTGAGGAAAGCCTTGGCGAATTCGGGATCGAGCTCGGCCTCTTTCGCCAGGTTTTCGAGCCGTGCGATCTGCAGGCTTTCGCGCGCAGGGTCGGACGGTGGAAGGTCGTGTTCAGCCTTGAGCTTGCCCACGGCCTGTGTGTGTTTGAACCGCTCGCCCAGAGTATAGACGAGGATTGCGTCCAGACGGTCGATCGAGTCGCGGTGCTCGGCGAGGATTTCAGCCGCACGTGCGGTGGCGTCAGTCATGCGTCAGCTCCTGTGGCTTGCGGTTGATTTGAGTATTTTGGGCAAGATGAAATCATTTCTTTTTCCCAAATCCAGAGAGTCCTGGCGGCAGAGCGCCACCGCCGAGGCCGGGCAGGCCGCCAGGCATGCCTTTGCCGAGGCCACCGGCACCCAGTTGTTTGGCCGCTGCTTCCAGCGCTTTGGGGTCCATGGCAGATGGGTCCATACCAGCAGGCATCTCTGGCATGCCGCCTTTGCCGAACATGCCTTTCATGGCCTGTTTCAGCATGCCGCCTTTGCCCATTTTCTTCATCATGTCTGACATCTGACGCTGCATCTTGAGCAGCTTGTTGAGGTCCGAAACCTCCATGCCAGCGCCCTTGGCGATCCGCTTTTTGCGCGACGCCTGTAGGATCTGCGGGTTGGCGCGTTCGACTTTGGTCATGGACTGGATCAGGGCGATCTGCTGTTTCAGGATCTTGTCATCCATCCCAGCCGCCTGCGCCTGTTTCGCCATTTTACCCATACCGGGCATCATGCCCATGACGCCTTCCATGCCGCCCATCTTGAGCATCTGCTCGAGCTGCATTTTCAGGTCATTCATATTAAAGCGCCCCTTCTGGAAGCGCTTCATCATCTTTTCGGCCTGTTCAGCCTCGATGGTTTCCTGAGCCTTCTCAACCAGAGCAACAATGTCGCCCATGCCCAGGATGCGACCCGCGATACGGTCCGGCTCGAAGGTTTCGAGCGCGTCCATCTTTTCGCCGAGGCCGACGTATTTGATTGGCTTGCCTGTGACCGCGCGCATGGACAAAGCCGCACCGCCACGTCCGTCGCCGTCCATCCGGGTTAGAACAACGCCCGAGATGCCGATTTTGCCGTCAAACTCTTCTGCGACCTCGACGGCGACCTGTCCGGTTAGACCATCAACGACCAAGAGCGTTTCGCGCGGGTTGACCGCGTCGCGGACATCCTCGACCTCTTGCATGAGGGTCTGGTCAATCTGCAAACGGCCCGCGGTGTCGAGCATATAGACGTCATAGCCACCAAGCGTCGCCTGTTGTTTGGCGCGTTTGGCAATTTGAACCGCGCTTTCCCCTTGCACGATAGGCAGGGTGTCTACACCGATCTGCGTTCCAAGGATCTCGAGCTGCTGCATCGCCGCCGGACGGTAGATATCCAGCGACGCCAAAAGCACGCGCTTGCCGTCTTTTTCCTTCAGACGCTTGGCGAGCTTACCGGTCGTCGTTGTCTTACCAGAGCCCTGCAGACCGACCATCAGGATCGGGGCAGGTGGGTTGTCGATCTTGAGCGCGCCGGGATCTTCGGTGTCACCTGCGAGCACGTGTTTCAGCTCGTCATGGACGATCTTGACGACCTGCTGGCCCGGCGTAACCGATTTCGTGACCGCTTGACCTGTGGCCTTATCCTGAACCGCTTTGACGAAATCGCGTGCAACGGGCAGCGAAACGTCTGCCTCAAGCAGAGCAACACGCACTTCGCGCAGGGCCGCCTTGACGTCATCCTCAGACAGGGCGCCTTGCTTGGTAAGCCGATCAAAGACGCCGGAAAGGCGTTCGCTGAGATTTTCAAACATCGCTTTCGGCTCCTTTTCAGCCCGTCACGTTTCAATAAAGGCCGAGATAGTCACGACCCGCCCATTCGCCAAGATGTTCCAAAGGCCCAATGCACGAATGCCCCCGTGGGCGAAACTCGCTGACGGGGGGCGATCCTGGCAGAGGCCTAGGACCGGAAGTTTTGACGGACTTCCGGAATTAAGCGGGTCTCTAAAGGAGTGGGGGAAAGGAGTCAAGCAAGGTCAAATAAGGCGCAATCTGGGCGAATTGTGGCGAAAATCTGGCGAAAAGCGCGGGTTTCGAAACAAATTGGTTAAGAAACCCTTAAATGGTCACAATTGGATTGAGTTGCTGTTGTATTACTGTCGTAAAAGTAGAACATACAATCTTAACGGGAAAAAATTCCGAGCGGACAAGCGATAATAAATGCCTCGTAAGACTTTGAACACAAGCAGTAGTTTCCGGCAGGGCTTTGGGTGGGCCCCGATTTACGTGGCTACGTCCTTGATCGGAATTCTTGTCGCTGGGGCTATTCTGTATTTCGTCGAGCAGCGCAATCGTTCAGAGTATGAAAGCGAAATGCGCAGCAAGCTCCAGTACGATCTGAACCAAGCTGCGCTGGATCTATCGCTGGTTTTCCAGCGCAACGCTGATACGATCCGTTCGGTCGCTGCTCTGATCTCGATCGAGCCGGATATCTCGTTTGAAAGGTTCTCCGAGTTTTCAGAGAAGATTTTTGTCGATCACAATGACTTTCTGCAAATTGCCGCAGCTCCGGATCTAGTGGTCGACCGCGTCTATCCGAACACGCTCGCGGACGGTTTACTAGGTCTCGATTACCGCGCACCCGGCAACGAAGAACTGATGGGGCATGTGCTTAGGGCACGTAAAGCGCAATCGGTGCTATTTTCAGGGCCGGTGGACTTGTTCCACGGCGGCCAAGGCGTGATTGGTCACAACGTCGTCTATCTGGACGACGCCAATGGCGAGCCTCAATTCTGGGGGTTGATCAATCTCGTGATCGACTATGAGGAAGAACTACACATCCTGGGTCTGGACGATGTTCCCTATCGCCTTGCGATCCGCGGCAAAGACGCGCGTGGCAGTCATGGGGCCATTTTCTGGGGAGACAGGTCCACCTTTGCGGCGGATCCCGTGTTCGCGACAGTGAACCTTCCGGTTGGATCCTGGGTTATGGCTGCTGCTCCTACTGGGGGCTGGCACAACTATTCCGTCAGCGTCACCCGGTTCTACGGTATTGTTGCCGGGACGACTCTGATTGTAATTCTGCTGCTCAGTGCGGCGACACGTCTTGTCCAATTGCGCATTCGGGCTGTGGCTCAGATGTCCAGTGCAATCAACTCGATCCAGGATGGCTTTGCCTACTACAACAGTGATGACCGACTGGTCGCTTGCAACGAAAAGTACCGCGATTTCCATGGTGGCGCCTCAAAACTTTTCACCGCAGGAACGAGGTTCGAGGACATCCTCCGGTCTGGCGTTTCTCGTGGCCACTATGCCGAGGCGATTGGGAACGAAGAGGAATGGCTTCAAAACCGCCTGGCCCAACACAGAGCGTCTGAAGGAGCCGTCGACCAAAAGCTCGACGATGGTCGTTGGGTGCGCATGTCAGAATCCCGTACGCCTGATGGCGGTACAGTGGGTTTCTTGATGGACATCACAGAGCTGATGAATGCCAAGGAAGAGGCCGAGCGTGCCAATCTCGCGAAATCCGAGTTCCTGGACGTTATGAGCCACGAACTGCGCACGCCCCTCACTGTTGTTCTGGGTGGTACACCCTTCTTGGTTAAGCCAGAGCTTTTGCCCGCAACACAGAAAGTCACCTCGCGGCTCGCGTCTATGGGCGACGAGGCCGCGCCGATAGCAAAGGATGTCGACACGATGCTGACGTCCTACAAAAGTCTTGCCGGCAAGGTCGAGCGGTCAGCAAAGAGCCTCCTGACACTGATCAATGAGGTTCTGGATTACTCCAAAATCGAAGCCGGCCGTATGAAGTTGGCACGCGAAATGACCTATTGTGACGAGATCATCGAAGATGTCGTTGAAGAATATCGCAATAAAGCGGCCGAAAAGGGACTCACAATCGAAACCGAATCCCCGGAATTGGCCATCTATGCGGACGAACCGCGTGTGCGTCAGGTGCTTGAAAATCTGGTCAGCAACGCGATCAAATTCACAGAAGATGGCAGTGTTCGCGTACAGGCACAGACGTTTGGCGACTTTGCGCGCTTCAGAGTGATCGATACCGGTATTGGGATCCCTGCAGACCGCGTCGACGGTATCTTTGAAAAATTCTCGCAAGCCAACACGTCAGATCGGCGTCGCGCTGGCGGAACCGGACTGGGCTTGGCCATTTCCAAGAAGTTTGTCGAAATGCACGGCGGCACAATTGCTGTGACAAGCCGTGAAGGCGACGGCAGCGAGTTTTCTTTCACCATTCCAAAGCATATGGTGCAAAAATCTCGTGCCCACATAGAACAACGCGCAAAACCGGCAGCATAGTGGCGCGAAACTTGGCTTGAAAACTGCCCGACTTGCTGACAGAGGTCCCCTGGTCTGATCGATCCAAGGGAGCCTCAAGATGGATGCGTCTTCGAAATTTCAGGATAGTCTGCCGATAAGCTCGGATGCTCTGCTGACGCAGCTTGATGATTGGGGTATTGGCTATCGCCTGTTTCATCACGTGCCCTTGCGGACAGTTGCGGACGCCAAAGAGGTCGAACGGGACATGATGACCCCGGGCGAGACAGCCTTTCTGACAAAGAACCTCTATCTGCGGGATCGCAAGAAGCGGAACTATCTGGTGACGCTCGATCAGGACCGCGACGTGGACCTAAAGGCACTGGGCAAGGCCTTGGGCGTCGGGGGCCTGTCCTTTGGCTCTGCAGATCGCCTGCTGGAAAATCTTGGCATCCGCCCTGGGGCCGTCAGCCCTCTGTCCATGGTCAACGGGGCCAAGGCAGGCGTGACCTTTATTCTGGATCCCAAAGCGCGTGAGGCGGATGTGCTGTTCTTTCATCCGCTTGTGAATGATCGCACCGTCGCGATCACTCTGGCCGAGCTAGAGGTGATCTTTGGCCATATCGGCGCAGAGATCACCTGGTTGCCCGAGCTTTAGGGCTTAAGCCACCAGATCAAGTGTCTCGACGGTTTCGGCATTCACGAAGGTCACATCCTGCAGGCCAAGGAAGCCAAAGAACACTTTCAGATGTGGCGTCAGGAAGTCAGCCGGAGAGCCGATCTGGACGCCTCCAGAAGCGACAGCAACGATGACTTTCTTGTCCGCCAAAAGACCCTCGGGGCCGTTTTCAGTATAGCGGAAGGTCACGCCCGCGCGGGCAACTTGGTCGACCCAGGCTTTCAAAACCGCCGGACCCGAGAAATTATAGATCGGCGTGCCGATCACGATCGTGTCGGCCTTCTGAAGCTCTTCGACAATGGTGTCCGAGACCGCCAGCGCGTCTGCCTGTGCGGCGGTGCGATCTTGCGGAGGGATGAACGTAGAGGTGACCCAGCCTTCGTCCAGCAGTGGAAGTGGCTCAGCGAGGTCGCGACGGATCACTTCGGTCGCGTCGAGTTTGGCGACAATATCGGCAGACAGACGACGAGAGACTGAATCTTGTTGGCGCGCAGAGGCGTCGATGTGCAGAACAGTATGGGACATGGATCTTTTCCTTTGCTTGTCTGCCTCCCAAAATGGACCTTGCAATTTTGAACTCAACAGGCGTTAATGCGCATCTAGTGTTGGAATTTGCACAGGTTAACGATGGACAATTGGGATGAAATCCGCACGGCCTATCAGGTTGCGCGTTTGGGCACCGTAAGCGCGGCGGCTGATGTGTTGGGCGTGCACCACGCCACAGTGATCCGCCACATCGACGCGCTTGAAGGGCGTCTGGGCGTGAAACTCTTCCAGCGTCACGCGCGTGGCTATACTGCGACCGAGGCCGGCGAAGATCTGATGCGGGTTGGTCAGGCGACCGACGATCAGTTCGGCCAGCTCGAAGGCCGCATCAAAGGACGCGGCAGCGACGTCAGCGGCGAATTGGTTGTGACCTCGCTGGCCAGCATCGCGCCCTTGCTCAGTCCGGTCCTTGTCGAATTTCAGCGAGACTATCCCGATCTGTTGATCCGCTATCTCACCGATGCCCGCGTGTTCCGCTTGGAATATGGAGAGGCGCATGTTGCGATCCGGGCGGGCTCGGTGCCGCAAGAGCCTGACAACGTTGTGCAACGGCTGGGGTATCTGAACGTCGGGCTCTATGCGTCGAAATCCTATGTCAAAGAGCATGGCAAGCCGGACGGTGTTGAAGATTTCAAGAACCACCGCTTCGTGGCGGATGACAGCCTGAAAACCCGCGCGCCTTTCCATAAATGGCTCTTTGAAGTCTCGCCCCGCGAAACCCATGTGTTCCGAGGCACAGATCAATTGGCGCTCGAAAACGCGGTCTTCGCGGGGGCTGGTATTGGTTTCCTTCCTCGCTTTGTCGGCGAAACCCGCGACGATGTGGTCGAGGTGATGGAGCCTCTGGATGATTGGCACGGCAACCTCTGGCTTGTGACCCACGTGGATCTGCACCGAACCGTCAAAGTCCAGTCCTTCCTCACATTCCTAAAAGACCGCGCGAAACATTGGATCTAAGGCTCTCGCGACCCGCCCAAGGGCATTTGGCGATGCTGACGTTCTCGGCCCTTGTGGCTGGGTCGTTTTCGCTCGGCTCTTTGGCGGCGAATGAGATCGCGCCGACGGCATTGACCGCGCTCAGGTTCCTGATTGCATCCTTCGTGATCGGAGCCGTCGCCCTCGCAACAACCGGTCTACCCAAAAGTGCCGCGCGTGCGCCGTGGCGGTATGTCGTCTTAGGTGGGCTCTTTGCGATATACTTCGTGCTAATGTTCGAAGGCCTCAAGACCGCTCCGCCGGTCAGCACGGCGGCGGTCTTTACCCTGACCCCGATCATGAGCGCAGGGTTCGGCTACCTACTGCTGCGCCAGATCACGACGCCCCGGATGGCGCTGGCCTTGGTGATCGGCGCGATTGGCGCGATCTGGGTGATCTTTCGCGCAGACCTCTCGGCCTTCCTGCAGTTCAATGTCGGGCGCGGCGAGGTGATCTATTTCTGGGGCTGCGTCGCCCACGCGCTCTATACACCGCTGGTGCCCAAACTGAACCGCGGAGAGCCGCCGGTCGTTTTTACCTTTGGTATGCTGCTTGCCGGTTTTGTGATTTTAACCGTGATCGGCTGGCCTCAAATCATGGCAACCGATTGGGCAGCCCTCCCGATGATCGTCTGGGTCACGGTCTTCTACCTCGCGATTTTCGCCTCAGCCGCGACCTTTGTCCTGTTGCAATTCGCAGCCCTGAACCTGCCAAGCGCCAAGGTCATGGCCTATACCTATCTGGTGCCCAGTTGGGTGATCCTTTGGGAAATCGGGCTGGGGAATGGAGCCCCCAAACTTTTGGTCGCGGTCGGCGTGTTGATGACCTGCGGCGCGCTTTTGCTGCTTTTGCGTCAGGAGCCGTGATCGTCGCCGAGTTCGGTTTCCAGAAACTTCTCAAAGGCCTCAAGGTTCACCGGTTCAAACTGCCCAAAGGCCTGCATCCAGACCGAGGCATCTTTCATCGCATTGGGCTCTAGTTTACACCATTTCACCCGCCCACGTTTTTCCTGACTGATAAGGCCTGCCTTGGTCAGGATCGTCAGATGCTTCGAGATCGCCGCCAGGGACATTTCAAAGGGCTCAGCGACATCGGTCACGGCCATGTCGTCCTCCAGCAACATCGCAAGGATGCTGCGGCGGGTCGGATCGGCGAGGGCCGCAAAGACGTGATCAAGAGCCTGACTCATAGCGCTGCTTGTAGCTGTCCGCGAAGACAGAGGGAAGCATTGACCGAGGGATGAGGGCAAAGTTCAACCAAATCGTTAAATATTGCCAATAGGCAATTTTAGCCATTTGGTAACCAATTCACGCAAAGCACGTGCCGAAAGTGAATTTTAGAAAGTGTTTAATTTCAAGGTATTGTCCACCAATTCCCCGCGTCATCCCGCCGCTTGACTCTAAACCCCTACGCCCTTAGCACTGCGCTCAGGTTCAACCATTGGATTTGCGCGTGCCCGACCCGGATCACAGAGATCAACTGAAGCATCTCGAAGAGCGGATCGAGGCGGTCAAAAAGACCCAGGCACCCAAACCTCATATGGAGGAACACTATTCTCAGGCACAGCTGGCCTGGCGGATGGTGATTGAGCTGGTGGCCGGTATGTTGATCGGCTTTGGGATTGGGTACGGGCTGGATACCTTGTTTGGGACGCAGCCGCTTTTCTTAATCCTGTTTATATTTTTGGGTTTCGCCGCCGGGGTCAACGTTATGATCCGCAGCGCACGCGAAATTCAGGCGAAACAAGAGGCCGACTCGCAAGAGGACGCCGAGTAGAGACGAAGAGGATAGTCACGTGGCAAAAGACGCACACGGCGCAGAAGAAGGCGGTCTGGTCTTTCACCCAATGGATCAGTTCATTGTGAAGCCTCTGTTTGGTGGCGACCACATTGGCATGTTCACCATCACCAACGTGACCCTTTGGATGGCGCTGGCTGTTGTCGCAGTGATCGCGATGATGGTTTTCGGCACATCCAGCCGCAAAATCGTGCCAGGTCGCAGCCAGTCTGTTGCCGAGCTTGCTTACGGCTTCATTTACAAAATGGTCGAAGACGTCGCCGGCAAAGACGCGGTGAAGTTCTTCCCATATATCATGACGCTCTTCATGTTCATCGTGTTTGCCAACTTCCTTGGCCTGATCCCGATGTCCTTCACCACCACATCGCATTTCGCTGTGACTGTTGTTCTGGCTCTGCTGGTTTTCGTAACCGTGACCGTGGTTGGTTTCGTCAAGAACGGCCTTGGGTTCCTTGGCCTCTTCTGGGTGTCCTCAGCGCCTCTGCCGCTGCGCCCGATCCTGGCGATCATCGAACTGATCTCTTACTTCGTGCGTCCTGTCAGCCACTCTATCCGTCTTGCGGGTAACGTTATGGCGGGCCACGCGGTTATCAAAGTTTTCGCAGGCTTTGCAGCCATCGCAGTTGTGTCCCCGGTTTCGGTCGTGGCGATCACCGCGATGTACGGTCTGGAGGTCCTGGTGGCCTTTATCCAAGCCTATGTCTTCACCATTCTGACTTGTGTTTACCTGAAGGACGCTCTGCATCCGTCGCACTAAACGGTGGGGTGGAACCCCACCCTACAGGTCATACAGAACTTCACCCTATTCAGACTAACTTCCAACGTAAGGAGAAATCACCATGGAAGGTCAACTCGCACACATCGGCGCAGGTCTCGCAGCTATCGGTTCCGGCGCAGCCGCAATCGGTGTTGGTAACGTTGCTGGCAACTACCTGGCAGGCGCTCTGCGCAACCCATCCGCAGCAGCATCCCAAACCGCGACGCTCTTCATCGGCATCGCGTTCGCAGAAGCACTGGGCATCTTCTCGTTCCTGGTTGCTCTGCTTCTGATGTTCGCCGTCTAATCCAGCGGAACAATCCTTACGTGCGGGCTGGCGCGCTTTAGCCGCGCCGCCCGTAATCAAACGGAAGTTCCCAGGAGGACGTTATGGCGACTGATACACACGCCGCCGAGGCAGCATCAGCTCCCGGCATGCCACAGCTGGACTTTACCAATTGGGGCAACCAGATTTTCTGGCTACTGGTCACGCTCGTCGTGATCTATGTCGTCCTGTCGCGCATCGCACTGCCGCGCATTGCAGCAGTTCTTGCCGAGCGTCAGGGGACGATCACCAATGATATCGCCAAAGCCGAAGAGCTGAAGGCGCAAGCGGTAGAAGCAGAAGAGGCCTATAACAAGGCGCTCGCAGATGCTCGGGCGGAAGCCTCTCGCATCGTTGCGGAAACCAAAGCAGAGATTCAGGCCGATCTGGACGCGGCCACCGCGAAAGCGGATGCAGAGATCGCGGCCAAAGCCGCCGAGTCGGAGAAGGCGATTGCCGAGATCCGTGCCGGTGCGGTCGAGAGCATCCAAGCGGTTGCGACCGATACGGCAAGTGAAATCGTAGCGGCCCTGGGCGGCAAGGCGGATGCCAAAGCTGTCAAAGCGGCTGTGACCGAGCGGATGAAAGGCTAAGAGACATGCGTAAACTGGCTACTCTTTTCGCCCTGACCGCGGCCACCCCGGCATTTGCTGCCTCTGGCCCGTTCTTCTCGCTGACGAACACGGACTTCATCGTTACGATGGCGTTCATCCTGTTCATCCTCGTGCTGTTTTACTTCAAAGTGCCTTCCATTCTGGGCGGCATGCTGGACAAACGCGCCGAGGGCATTCAGTCCGAGCTCGACGAAGCCCGCGCCCTGCGCGAAGAAGCCCAGACCATTCTGGCCTCTTACGAGCGCAAGCAGAAAGAAGTTCAGGAGCAAGCGGATCGCATCGTGGCGCAGGCCAAAGACGAAGCGGTTGCAGCGGCTGAGCAAGCGAAGCTTGACCTGCAGGCATCCATCGCACGCCGTCTGGCGGCAGCTGAGGACCAGATTGCTTCTGCTGAGGCATCTGCGGTCAAAGAAGTGCGTGACCAAGCGATCACCGTCGCGGTTGCGGCTGCGGATGCTGTGATTGCCAAAGGCATGACAGCGGCTGACGGCAACAAGCTGATCGACGCTGCGATTGCAGAGGTTGATGCGAAGCTGCACTAAGCCTCGCTAGATCTGTCAACACAAAGGCCGCTCTTTTGAGCGGCCTTTTGTTTTCGGATCCTTTTAAAGGATCAGACGTCGATTTCTTTTAAAGAAATCGCGGCCTCATTCCCGCCCTTGCTCGTGCTCAAATCGCTGCTTGGCGATCTCTTCGTTTTTCTGTGCCTTGCCGTGATCCTCAAGCGAGCGTTCCACATAGCTGAGATGTGCTTCCACGGCGGCCCTCGCCGCCACTGGATCCCGGGCCTGCAGGGCGTCGTTGATCGCGCGGTGCTGCTCTAGCAAGACCTCGCGCGTTGTGCGCAGTTTGAACATGACCGAGCGGTTATAAAACACGCCTTCGCGCAACAGATCGTACATTGAGCGCATCATGTGCAGCATCACGACGTTATGGCTTGCCTCGATAATGGCCTGATGGAAATCCGCATCCAGCCGCGCTTCATCGGTGGGATTGCGCTTTGGATGCGCGGCTTCCATTTTCTCAAATACTGCGTTGATGACCTTGAGGTCGGTATCTGATGCGTAGGTTGCAGCGCGTTCCGCCGCCAGACCCTCCATGTCGCGCCTAAACGCAATGTAGTCAAAGACAGCTTCGTCATGACTTGCAAAAAGCGAGGTCAACGCGGGGGCGAATGCACTGCCCAAAACGTCGGCGACGAAGATCCCGGCGCCGGCTTTGGCGCTGAGCAAGCCGCGTTCCTGGAGTTCGGAAACCGCTTCACGCAGCGACGGTCGCGAGACGCCCAACTTGTCCGCTAGCTCGCGCTCGGCTGGCAGGCGTTCTCCGGGGCGCAAAATGCCCCGCAGGATCAAAAGTTCGATCTGACGAACCACAGAGTGGCTGAGTTTTTCGGGCGTTACTTTCTGGAAAGGCATGAGGCTTTTTGGCGGGTTCGGGTAAACTGGTCAAGTGATTTGACCACATTCTTGATGCCCAAACCGTCCTTAAAGGTCAGATCTATTGACTTTATAAAAGGTCATGGTTACTTACTTAAAATCGTAATTTTAGTGTGTGAGTCGCTATGTCCTTGAAAGAAAATTTCGCGCGCCGGGCCGAACGCATGAGAGCCTCTGAAATTCGAGAGCTTCTGAAGCTCTTGGATCAACCGGATATCATTTCTTTTGCCGGCGGGATTCCCGATCCAGCTTTGTTTCCGACAGACGCCTTTGCGGCAGCCATGAGCAACGCGGTGAGCGGAGATGCAGGGGCATTGCAATATTCGTCCAGCGAAGGCTATGCGCCTTTGCGGGAATGGCTTGCGCAACATATGACCGAATTGGGCGTGCCTGCGGATGCTGACAACATCTTCATTACGTCGGGGTCCCAACAGGCTCTGGACTATCTCGGTAAGCTTTACTTGTCCGCGCAAGACACGGCCCTGGTCACCTGGCCAACATATCTGGGCGCGTTGGGGGCCTTTAACGCCTATGAAGCGCGCTTTGACCAATTGAACCTGACCGGCAACAGAGGCGCGGATGACTATGTCGCGGGGGCAGAAGCGGCAGGAGGTGCAGTTAAGTTCGCTTATCTTTCCGCCGATTTTTCCAACCCAACCGGAGAAACCGTAGACCGTGAAGGGCGGCTGAAATTGATCGAGGAATGCGACCAGATGGACTGCGCCTTGATCGAGGACGGTGCTTATCAAGCACTGCGGTATGACGGTGAGGCGGTTCCCCCGATACAGGCTCTGGAGGTGGCGCAAAAAGGCAACCTTGAAGAGTGCCGGACGATCTATTGCGGCAGCTTTTCCAAGACTCTGTCGCCGGGGTTGCGCGTTGGATGGGTATGTGCGCGTCGCGACGTGATCCAGAAACTCGTTTTGATAAAACAAGCCGGAGATTTGCATTCCGCAACGCTCAACCAGATGGCGGTCTACCAAGTTGCGGAAAACCTATTCGAGCGCCATATTCCCAAGTTGCAAAAAACCTATGCGGCGCGTCGTGATGCGATGTTGGCGGCGCTTGCCCGAGACATGCCTGCGGGCGTTGAGTGGACGCGTCCAGAAGGAGGGATGTTCGTCTGGCTTACCCTTCCCAAAGGTCTTGATGGCAAAGATCTTCTCGCGCATGCGGTCGAGGCCCACCGCGTGGCGTTTGTACCCGGAGGGGCGTTTTTTGCGGATGGTTCGGGAAGCAACACGATCCGGTTGAGTTTTTCGTTGCCGCCAGAAGACGTGATCAACGAGGGCGTGGCGCGTCTTGGGGCGGCGATGCGCGATTGCATCGGCCGATCTTAGAGTCACTCGTATTTTATTAAAGTTTCTCG
The DNA here is from genome assembly GCF_037478305.1 of Cognatishimia coralii. Lineage (NCBI taxonomy): Bacteria > Pseudomonadati > Pseudomonadota > Alphaproteobacteria > Rhodobacterales > Paracoccaceae > Cognatishimia > Cognatishimia coralii. The sequence continues at coordinate 82,134 of NZ_JBBGAZ010000005.1, read as the reverse complement.
CACAGGCTCGTGTCTATGCGATGGGCGATACTTGTTTTGACGGTTTTGGCGGGCTGCGACAGCCCCGGTTTTGGGTTTAGCGCTGCAGAGGTCACGCGGAGCGACGCCGGTGGCCATGCGTTCTCGCTCAGGCGATCGGGCGATGTCGTGCAGGCTATACGTACAAATTTCGTCCGCCGACCGGATATCAATTTGATCGGTCGAGACGCAGAGCTCGCGATCGAGCGCACCTATGGATGTCGCGTCACCAAAATGCGTGGGGATGTTGCGTTGATGGTGGCTCAGCTTGACTGTGAAGGCGCGCCGCGCGATGGGGACTGGGCACGATGGGTGAAACCTCGGCGTAGTCTGGCGTCTTGCTTGGGCTATATCTCGTCAGGCCAAGCCGGTCGGCGCAAGGAAATTGACCTAGTTTGCTTTTAAATGGATTTTTGCATGAAAATTGAAGCAGGACTTTCGGCATAGTCTCCGAACACACTGCAACGTTGAAAGCCTGCGCGCTCGTAAAGCCGATGCGCGTCGTAAAGCGTATTGCCGGTTTCCAGCTTGAGGTCCTTGAGGCCCATGGCGGCTGCAGCGGCTTCCAGATGGGTCAAAAGTGCTGCGCCGATACTTTTGCCCCGTGCTGCGGGTGACACAAACATCGATTTAACCTCTCCGTAGTCCGCCATTACCGCGAGTGCGATACAGCCGAGCGCGTCGTCTTCGTCCCAAGCCGCGAAGAAATGGATATGGTCCTGACAAAGTTCCGATATCTCGAGGTAGTGATTGTCTTCAGCGTCAAAAAGCGACTGCATCAAGGCATGGCTCGCTTCCAATAAGGCAGTGGCTTGCGGCGTGCGCGGGTCAGTGGGTCTTATTGCGAAATCACTCATGGGATGTCCTGAAACGGTCTGGATGAATTGTGCCGCGCGCCAAAGGGGCAGGTCTAGTCATTGAGCGACCTCGTGATCTGTTGGGAGGAAAATTGGAGCGGTACGCCTAGGAAATAAGCACGTTGGTTCGCGCTGAGAGGTAGGCGGCGGGTTGACGTAGTCGTTTGGTGTATACCTCGCGCGCCCGCCGTTCAGGAGCCCTTGCTTTGCGTGGCCAACGGCTAGATCGCTATGGCGGCATTCCCGCTGAACGGCGCAATATATTGTGGATAACTCTTGTGGATATACCGTATTCAGGGGAAATCCGTTGACAGGATCGCCTTTGGCTCCGCAGACTCAGAGCTGAAGGAATCATAAGGAACTGCTGCTTGCGGTTTTCCAAACTCAGACTGACAGGCTTTAAAAGCTTCGTAGATCCGACGGACCTCATCATTGCCGATGGGTTGACCGGCGTTGTCGGTCCCAATGGCTGCGGTAAGTCTAATTTGCTGGAAGCCTTGCGTTGGGTGATGGGCGAAAACCGCCCCACTGCGATGCGTGGCGGTGGTATGGAAGATGTGATTTTCGCAGGCGCTGCGACGCGGCCAGCGCGCAACTTTGCCGAAGTCGCCTTGATGATCGACAACAGTGAGCGTTTGGCGCCTGCAGGGTTTAACACTGAGGATGCGATCGAGATCGTGCGGCGGATCACACGCGACGTGGGCTCTGCCTACAAGGTGAACGTCAAGGACGTGCGCGCGCGCGATGTGCAGATGCTCTTTGCGGATGCATCCACCGGTGCGCATTCCCCGGCCTTGGTGCGGCAGGGGCAAATTTCCGAGCTGATCAACTCCAAACCCAAGGCGCGGCGACGGATCCTGGAAGAGGCGGCTGGGATCTCGGGGCTTTATCAGCGGCGGCATGAGGCGGAGCTGAAACTCAAGAATGCGGAGCAGAACCTCACCCGTGTCGATGACGTGATCGAGCAGCTGGCTTCGCAGCTTGCGAGCCTTGCGCGGCAGGCCAAACAGGCCGCACGCTATCGGGCCATCGGGGCAGAGCTGCGTCAGTCTGAAGGCATGTTGCTTTATCGCCGTTGGCGCGAGGCCGAAGAGGCGCGGGCCAAGGCCGCTGACGATCTGAAAACCGGCACGATGAGCGCGGCGCAGGCGGAAAGCGCGGCACGCGCTGCCGCCAAAGCGCGGGAAGAGGCCGACGCGATGTTGCCGCCTCTGCGCGAAGAAGACGCGATTGCGAGCGCCGTTTTGCAACGGCTTTTGGTGCAGCGAGACAGCCTGAAGGATCAAGAGGATCACGCCCGTCAGATCATCACCACGCTGACAAATCGGATCGATCAGCTGACGCGCGATATGGCGCGCGAAGCCGAGCTGAACAAAGATGCGGGCGAGACGATCTCGCGTCTGGAATGGGAGCAGCGCGAGCTGGCGAAAGCCGCAGAAGGCCATGAGGATCGGCTTGAGACCGCGAGCTCTGAGGCGCGCGAGGCGGCGACCGTGTTGCAGGATCGCGAGACCGACCTGGCCGAGCTGACCGAAGATGTGGCACGTTTGGCGGCGCGGCATCAGTCAGCACAACGCTATCTATCGGACATGCGTCGCCAGCTCGAGAAAAACGAAGCCGATGCAACGAAGGCGCGTGAGGCCGTGGACGGCAGCAAATTCGCATTGGCCAAGGCCGATCGGGATTTCGAAACCGCGCAGGCCGAGGAGGCCGCGGCCATCAAATTGGCCGAGGAGGTTGAGGAGCAGCTTACGGCTGCCGAGGAGGCGCGCGCCGAGGCGCAATCGCGCGAGGCGGATGCGCGGGCGGAGCGGTCTGAGGCTGAGGGCGAGCTGAATGCTCTGCGCGCCGAAGTCACGACGCTCGCGAAATTGGTCGAGCGGGACACGGCCGAAGGTGGCCATATTCTGGACCGTCTGCAGGTGCAGCAGGGGTTTGAAAAGGCGCTTGGCGCGGCGATGGCCGATGATCTGCGTGCGCCCGAGGTCGATGAGGACGGGCCAAGCGGTTGGCATGTGCTGCCGCAATATGATCAGGTGCAGGATCTGCCTGCGGGCGTGACCTCTTTGGTGCAGCATGTCTCGGTGCCAGAGGTGCTGGAACGCCGGATGAGCCAGATTGGGTTGACCACGGCTGAGGATGCATTGGCGTTGCAGCCCTTGTTGAAACCGGGGCAGCGGCTCGTGTCCATTGAGGGTGATCTCTGGCGCTGGGATGGGTTCCGGGCCTGGGCTGAGGACGCGCCTTCGGCTGCGGCCTTGCGCTTGCAACAGCTCAATCGTTTGGAAGAGTTGAAACAGGAATTGGCGCGGGCCACGGCGCGGGCGGATGGCGCCGTTCAAGCGCATGAGAGCCTGCAGCAACGCCTTCGGGATTTGACCGAGGCGGATCGTTTGGCGCGTGAGGCGCGGAAATCGGCGGACCGTGCGCAAGCCGACGCGGCACGTGCGCTGAGCCGCGCGGAAGCGGATCGCAATTTGGCGGCGGGCAAGCTGGAAACGCTGGGCCAGGCAGTTGCGCGCCACGAAGAAGAGGCGATGGAGGCGCGTGGGCGCGTCCAAGAAGCCGAGCGCGCCATGGGGGATCTGGGTGATCTGGATGCCGCGCGCGCCGGTGTTGAGCAGATCAAACTTACGGTCGAGGCTGCTCGGATCACCATGATGTCCAAACGCTCGGCCCATGATGAGGTGCGGCGTGAAGGCGAAAGCCGCACCGCCCGCAGCCAGCAGGTGTATAAAGAAATCAACGGCTGGAAGCACCGACTGGAAACCGCCGAAAAACGCAGCTCTGAGCTGTCTGAGCGCAAGGTAACCTCCGAGGGCGAGCTGGTCGATGCGCAGGCCGCCCCCGAAGAGATTGCAGCCAAGCGCGCAGAGCTTGGCGCGCAGATCGAGGCCTCGGAAAAGCGCAAGGGCGAGGCGGCGAATGCCTTGTCTGAGGGCGAGAGCGTGTTGCGCAAGGCCGAGCAAGGCGAGCGGGACGCGGAACGCGCGGCCTCGGATGCGCGCGAGGCGCGGGCGCGGGCCGAGGCCTTGGCGGATGCAGCTTTGGAGAGCGTGACGCAGGGGGCCGAGCGCATTCAGGACGAGATGGAATTGACGCCTGAGGGCTTGCTGAAAACACTGGATCTGGCGCCTGAGAATATGCCGTCGAGCCATACAATCGAAGGCGATGTAAACCGTCTGAAACGGCAGCGGGATGCGTTGGGTGCGGTGAACCTACGCGCTGAAGAAGACGCGCGTGAGGTTCAGGAAGAGCACGATACTCTGGTGAATGAAAAGCAGGACCTTGAGGAGGCGATCCGTACGTTGCGGTCTGGCATTGCAAGTCTGAACTCTGAAGGGCGCGAGCGTCTGTTGACGGCCTTTGAGCAGGTGAACGGCAATTTCGCGATGCTGTTTAAGCATCTTTTCGGCGGTGGTGAGGCGAACCTTGTGATGGTCGAAAGCGAAGACCCGCTGGATGCCGGTCTTGAGATCATGTGCCAGCCTCCGGGGAAGAAGCTCTCGACGCTGTCCTTGTTGTCGGGTGGTGAGCAGACGTTGACGGCCTTGGCGCTGATCTTTGCGGTCTTCTTGGCGAACCCTGCGCCGATCTGTGTGCTGGACGAGGTCGACGCGCCTTTGGATGACGCGAACGTCACGCGCTTCTGTGATATGCTGGATGAGATGCGCCGTCAGACGGATACGCGGTTCCTGATTATCACGCACCACGCGGTGACTATGGCGCGGATGGATCGTCTGTTTGGCGTAACCATGCAGGAGCAGGGCGTGAGCCAGTTGGTCTCTGTGGATCTGAAGGCGGCAGAAACGCTGGTGGCTTAAGCCACGTGGTTAACACCTCGTTGAGATTTCATCTCTAGGTCTAATCCTGCTGCAATCCATTGCAGTAGAAGGAGGTGATTTGGTTGAAAGATCAAACCTTTCGTTTGCTGATGCTGGCGATAGCGGCACTAAGCCTGCTTGTCGCCTGCATCAGGCTTTGGATCAGCCTTTAAAGGTTCGTGAAAAGCAAACCCCGCAGAGCTGCAACTCTGCGGGGTTACTTAAGTGATCTGTGAAAGAACACCTTTCGTTATGATCAGCATTCTCCACTTTCCTTACAAAAAAGTAAAGATACCGCCGAAAACATGGTTAAAGCCGCGATAGGAGCGCCGCTGTCGGCCAAGCGTCTGCAGGCAGGCCGAGACGTTGCTGTTCAACTTGCACGGCAGCCCGCGTTCCGGCACCCAGGATACCGTCGATTTTGCCGACGTCATGGCCTCGTGCCTGCAATTTGCGTTGCAACTGTTTCATCTCGGCGCCCTGCAAACCCGGCTCGGGATTGCCCTGATTGTAAGGCGCAGCGCCCTCAAGACGAGTCGCGAAATAGGCGGCGGTGGTCACATAGATAAAGCTCTGGTTCCACTCGAAATAGACCTTGAAGTTCGGGTAAGCGATGAAGGCCGGTCCCTTACGACCCTGTGGTAGGATCAAAGACGCGGGCAGGTTCGCAAGTTTGCCTTCGCGCGGTTTTACACCCATACGGGCCCAGTCGCGGGCATCGAGCGTGGTGTCCACGCCAGAGAGCGACCAATCCATATCCGCAGGCACGGTGACCTCTTGCAGCCAAGGCTCTCCGGCGCGCCAGCCGAGGTGGTTGAGCATCTTGCCGCCGGACATCAGCGCATCTACGGCAGAGGTCTTGAGCCGAACATGGCCGTCGCCGTCACCATCCACGCCGTTCTCGATAATGTCGCCGGGCAGCATCTGGACCATGCCGATTTCACCCGCCCAGGCGCCGGTGGTTTTGGTTGGCGAGAAGTCGCCCTGCGCGTAAAGCTCAAGTGCCGCAAAGACTTGGGGGCGGAACAATTCCGGGCGGCGGCAGTCATGCGACAAAGTCACCAAAGAATTCAACGTATTAAAGTTGCCCTGATAGCCGCCGAAGTCGGTTTCAAAGGCCCAGAATGCCAGCAGAACGCCACGCGAGACGCCGTAGTCGCGTTCGATCCGGTCAAAGGTACGGGCGTATTCCTGACCTTTGGATTTACCGGTGTTGAGGCGGTTTGAGCTGATCAGGCGTTGAGAAAATTCCAGAAACGGTTTCTGAAAAACCCCTTGAGCGCGGTCTGCGTCCAGCGTTTTTTGATCCTTCGCTACTGAGGCGAAGAAGTCGTTCACCATGCCACGGGAATACCCCATGGCGCGGGCTTCTTTCTTCAGATCGTTGACGAAACCGTTAAAAGACCCGCCGCATGGCGTGTTGGCGGCGGCGACACCGGCGCTGAAAACCAGCGCGGCGATACTCGTGACTAGGCGCATGAAAAACCCTCGTGGATGTTGTTGGCCAAAAGGTTAACACGCTTTTTTTGCGACGTCGTGGTTACAACAGCGCGAGTAGGCAAATTATGACCAGCATCAGGCCCCAGGCGCGCCAGAGGGCGGAAACTGCGGCATCTATGTCATTCGCCGTCAGGTTTTTGCGACCAAAGTCGTGAACAAAAGGATAGTCCACAAGTTGATTGTCATAGGTCCGAGGGCCAGAGAGCGCGATATCCAAAGCGCGCGCCATGGCGGATTCGGGCCAACCTGCGTTGGGGGAACGATGCAGGGCGGCGTCGGCGCGGATGTCGGACCAGAGCGTCAGGCCTTTGTGTGTGACGGCGATTAATACTGCGGTGAGCCGCGCAGGGATCCAGTTCAAGACATCGTCGAAGCAGGCAGAGGCCCAGCCGAAATCCTTATAGGTGTCGTTTTTGTAGCCGATCATACTGTCGGCGGTATTAACGGCCTTATAGATCAAGAGCCCGGGCAGACCTGCGATGAGGAACCAAAAAGTGGGGGCGATGACGCCGTCCGAGAGGTTCTCTGCTGCGCTTTCGATGGCGGCGCGGCTGACACCGGATTGATCCAGCGTTTTGGTCTCGCGTCCGACGATTCTCGCGACGGCTCTCTGGCCGTCCTCAACCGAGGTGCGTAGGGCCGTGGCGACGTCTTTGACATGATCGACCAAGGAGCGTTGTGCCAGCAGGATGGCCGCGATCAGCAGGGTCGGCAGCCAGCCAAACCACGAGACAACGCAGCCAATGATCCAGCCGCCCACCACAAGCGCGGCGGCCACAAGCACGCCTTTGAGTTTACGAGACGCGCCGGTGTTCAGCCGTGTGTCCATCCATGAGATTGCTTTGCCCATCAAAACCGCCGGATGGGGCACGCGATCCCACAGCCATTTTGGTTCCCCCAGAAGGGCATCAAGAAGAAGGGCGAGGCAGAGAATGCTGGCGGTGCTCATGAAAAACTCTTGTCGATGGCGGCCTCAAGCTGGTCCCAGCGGTCGGGTGCGGGCAGGCCGAGGCGGATGTAGGTTTTGGAATAGGGGAAGATGCGCGACCAAATGTGGTTTTCTGCGAGGCGGTTTTGGGTGATCTCGGCGTCCTCGACTTCGTAGAGGCGAAAGAGGGAACAGCCACCCGCGATGCGCGCGCCTTTGGTGGTCATCAGGTGATCAAGGCGTTCTGCGTCTGCGGCTAGACGCGTGCGCGCGGTCCTCGCCCAGTCGCTGTCGCAGAGGGCGTCGGTGCCGACGGCGAGCGCGGGGCCAGAGACGGCCCAGGGGCCTATGTGATCGCGCATTTTGGCGATCGGCTCGGGGCGGGCGATCATGAAGCCAAGGCGCAGGCCAGCAAGGCCCCAGAACTTGCCGAAACTCTTGAGAATGAAGCGGTCGCCGTCTAGGGCCGAGGCCATGAGAGAGCGTTCTGGTGCGATGTCACAGAAGCTTTCGTCGATGACGGTGGCTTTGGTGGTCAGATCGTCAAGGCTCCAGAAATGGCCGGTGGGATTGTTAGGATGCACCAACACCCGCAACTCTTGCGAGGCTCCGATCGACCAGCCCTGTGCCTCAAAGGCGGCAGCATGTTCGTTGTAGGTGGGGGCGGGGATATCCACCGTGTTGCCTGCAAAGAGGGAGGGCATCCGACTGATGAGCGCCGAGGCCCCCGGGGTGGCGAGGATGTCGAGGTCGTCTGGCACTTGCCAGAAGCGTCGCGCGGCCTCGGTTAAACCCGTCTGAGCCGAGTAGTCTGGCAAGGCAGTCCAGCAATCTGGCGTAAACGCGGGCAAAGGATAGGGGACCGGGTTGATCCCTGTGGACAGGTCAATCCACGTCTCGCGCGTGCCGCCATAGCGGGCGATTTGCGCGTCCAGATTGCCGCCGTGATCTCTTGTTTCGCCCATGTCTGGCCCTTTGCTATCGCCTGTTCCTTCGCGGAAAACAGGCTGTTTTGCAAGGGGGGAGCATGGGGGCAGAGCGGCGGGTCTTTGCCTGCGCAAAATGCACCAGCACGTGCCCGCCGCGTAAAGACGCTCTGCGCTATCCGCGCCCGTGCGGTTCCAGATAATCCAGAACCGGATTGATCGGCACGATCCGGTGCGGGTTAATGCTCTCGTGGCTGTAGTGATAGTGGCGCACGATGTGACCCATATCCACGGTCTCGGCGACGCCCGGCATCTGATAGAGCTCGCGCGTATAGGCCCAGAGGTTCGGATAGTCGATCAGCCGCTTGCGGTTGCATTTGAAATGCAGGTGATAGACCGGATCAAAACGGATGAGCGTGGTGAACAGCCGCCAATCCGCCTCGGTAAGACGATCCCCCATCAGGTAGCGGTTGTTCGCGAGCCGTGTCTCAAGCCAATCGAGCGTGTCAAACAGCGGGTGCACGGCGGCGTCATAGGCCGCTTGCGTTGTGGCAAATCCTGACTTGTAGACGCCATTGTTCAGCGTGTCATAAATCCGCGCGTTGACCTCTTCGATGGCGTCGCGCATCTCGGCGGGCCAGTAGTCATCCGTGCTGCCCGTGATCCCGTCAAAAGCTGAATTGAACATGCGGATGATTTCGGAGCTTTCGTTGGAAACGATGGTCTCTTGCTCTTTGTCCCAGAGGATCGGCACGGTCACGCGACCGGAATAGGTGGGGTCGGCGCGGGTATAGAGGTTATGCGAGAATTTAGACCCATAGAGCGGATCGCCCTGCGCGACGCCGTCCTTCTCAAAGGTCCAGCCCTGATCGAGCATGTCCGGATGGACGGCAGAGACATCAATATGTTCAGTCAGCCCTTTCAGGGTGCGGAAAATTAGCGTGCGGTGCGCCCAGGGACAGGCCATCGACACATAGAGATGATAGCGTCCGCTTTCGGCCTTAAACCCAGCCTTACCGCTTTCGCCCGCGCTCCCGTCTGCGGTGATCCAATTGCGAAACTGTGCGGCAGAGCGCACGAATTTCCCGCCACTGGATTTGGTGTCATACCATTGATCCACCCATTTTCCGTCAACCAGCAGGCCCATTGAGATCTCCTTAAATATTTGCAACTAACCTAGAGCGCCAATACGCAAGCGCATAGTGAACTGATGCAGAAGAGTTGCGCTTTGACGCACAGTTGTCGCTAGCTTACTTGCCCGTCTTGATTTTCCGGCAATGCGCGCACAAGTTGTGTGTCGGGTAAGGGTATGAACGCGATGAATTTTCTTCCGAAAGAGGTTCAGGCTGGGCTGGACGCGGCGCGCAAGCGCGATCTGAAACGCAAAACGCGCATGCGTGTGCGGGTGGGCGACGAGGTCTATCCGTTGCTGCGCTTTGAGGACAACGGCTTTACGCTCGATAGCGCCAATGCGCCGTATCTGCGCGGTTTGGTGGATCTTTATGACGGCTCAAAGCACCTCTATCAGTGCCTGATCGTGGCCTCGCAGGAAGAAGACGGCGAGATGCTCTATGAGTTCAAACGCGCAACAGTTGCCGAGGACCAAGCGCCGCTGGATTTTGCCCGCGATGAAAACGCGCCGGTCGCCTTGGTGACGGACCAGCGCGGTTAAGTCTATTGTAGATCTTTGAACGCCTCGGCCAGACGCTCAACCGCGGTCTGAACCACGCTGCGCGGCGTGGCAAAGTTAAAGCGTAGGAAGTTCTCGCCGCCTTTGCCAAATGTCGGCCCGTGGTTCACCGCGATCCGCGCGTCTTTCTCGACCCGCTTGGTGAACTCTTCGCGCGCCATGCCGGTGCCCGAGAAATCGACCCAGCCCAGATAAGTGGCCTCCATCGGCATCGAGGCAAGCCCCGGAATATCCGCAATCGCCGCATCCAGTAGCTGACGGTTCCCGTCCAGATACGTGATCAGAGCGTCCACCCATTCCGCGCCCTCAGGCGTATAGGCGGCCTCGGCCATATAGAGACCAAAGCTGTTGGGGCTGAGACCAAGCGCGGCCATACGGCCTGCAAAGCGCGCGCGCAGATCCGGGTCGGGGATGATTACGTTGCCTGAGTGGCTACCGGCGATATTGAAGGTCTTGGTGGTCGCGGTCATCATCACCAGACGGTCCATGATCGAAGGATCGACCAGCGTCATAGGCGTGTGTTTCACGCCCGGAAAGACCAGATCATGGTGGATTTCATCGCTGACCAAAATCAGATCGTGACGTTTGGCGAACTCGGCCACGCCTTGCAATTCCTTGCGCGTCCAGACCCGCCCGCCTGGGTTATGCGGCGAGCAGAGGATCAGCATGGACTCATGGCCTTTCATCTGCGCGTCCCAGGCGTCGAAGTCCATTTCGTAGCGGCCATTTTTATTGGCCAATTCGCATTCCACAACCTCGCGGCCCGCAGCCTTAATCACGCGTGCAAAGGCGTGGTAGACTGGCGTCATCAGGACGATGCCGTCTCCGGGTTTTGAAAAGGCGTCGACGCAGACGGCCGTGCCATTGACCAACCCATGCGTGGTGAAAATCTCGGGTGCGGTGACTTTCCAGCCATGGCGGTTTTCCATCCACCAGCAAATCGCGTCTTTATAAGGCGCTTCATCGCCGTAATAGCCGTAGATGCCTTGATCCTGCATCTTGGTGATCGCGTCCGCCACACATTGCGGTGGGCGGAAATCCATATCGGCCACCCACATCGCGATGCCATCTTTGGCGGGCACGCCGTAGATCGGCTCCATCATGTCCCATTTCACGGAATGGGTGCCAAAGCGATTGATGACTTCGTCGAAATTCATGGGGGACCTCACTCTAACTGTTGCCCCGCACGCTACCCGAAAGCGCGAGACGTGCAAGAGCCGTTGCAGATGAAAGCTGCTTGGCCTATGTCAGCCTTATGTTAAAGCCGATCCTGATCCACCCTGATCCCCGTCTGAAAAAGACCTGCGCGCCGGTTGCCGACCTTACGGACGAGCTGCGCAAGCTGGCCGCTGATATGCTGGAAACCATGTATGATGCGCCGGGCATCGGGCTGGCTGCGCCTCAGATCGGCGTGCTGGATCGCCTGATCGTGATGGACTGCATCAAAGAGGGCGATCCAGAGCCCGTGATCATGTTCAATCCCGAAATCCTGGCGTCCTCTGACGACACAAGTGTCTATGAGGAAGGCTGCCTCTCGATCCCCGATCAATACGCCGAAGTGACCCGCCCCGCAGAGGTCCGCGTCGGCTGGATCGACGAGAACGGCAACCCGCAGGAAAAGGACTTTGACGGGCTTTGGGCGACCTGTGTGCAGCATGAGATCGACCATCTGAACGGCAAGCTCTTCATCGATTACCTCGGCCCGATGAAGCGCCAGACCATGACGCGCAAATCCGCGAAGCTGAAACGTGAAAGGGCGCGTGCATGACGGTCCGCAAGTGCATCCCATGGCCTGACAAACGTCTGCGGACTGCGGCCGAAGCAATCAAAGAGCTAACCGATGAGGACCGCCAGACCTGGCAGGATCTGATCGACACGATGGAGGCCATGCCCGGCGTCGGCATGGGCGCGAACCAGATCGGTGTCATGCGTCAGTTGATCGTTGTGGATGCCTCAAGCGAACGTGGGCAGGCTGTGAAAATGGCCAACCCCTCGATCCTGCACAGCTCAATCGAGGACCGCGAACACGAAGAGGCCAGCCCGAACTTGCCCGGCGTCTCTGCCAAGATCAAACGCCCGCGTGCCGTGACCGTGCGCTACATGAACGAAGACGGCATGATCACGCGCCGCGATTTCGTGGGCCTCTGGGCGACCTCGGTGCAGCATCAGATCGATCATATCAACGGCAAAATGTACTTCGATCATCTCAGCCGTACCAAACGTGAGATGCTGATCAAAAAGGCGCGGAAGCTGGCATGAGAGTGGTTTTCATGGGCACGCCGGACTTCTCGGTTCCGGTGCTTGAGGCTTTGGTCGCGGCGGGTCACGAGATCGCTGCAGTCTATTGCCAGCCGCCACGTCCTGCTGGTCGCGGCAAGAAGCTGCGGCCTACGCCTGTGCACGCCCGCGCCAAGGCCTTGGGCCTTGAGGTGCGCCACCCAGAGAGCTTGAAAACACCTGAGTCTCAAGCAGATTTAGCGGCGCTAAACGCCGATGTCGCCGTGGTCGTCGCCTATGGGCTCTTGTTGCCCCAGGCCATTCTGGATGCCCCCAAACACGGCTGTTTGAACATCCACGCGTCACTTCTGCCGCGTTGGCGCGGCGCGGCCCCGATCCACCGTGCGATCATGGCGGGTGATGCGGAAACCGGCGTCTGCATCATGCAGATGGAAGCAGGGCTTGATACAGGACCCGTCCTGTTGCGCGAGGCCACGCCGATTGGCTCTGAAGAAACCACAGCCCAGCTGCATGACCGTCTAAGCCAAATGGGGGCCGAGGCCATCGTCGCAGCGCTGGCGAAGCTCTCTGATCTCACGCCAGAGCCGCAACCCGATCAGGGCGTGACCTATGCCCATAAGATCGACAAAGCCGAGGCCCGCGTGGATTGGGCTGAAGACGCCAAAGACATCGACCGCAAAATCCGCGGGCTCTCGCCATTTCCGGGTGCGTTCATCGAATATGACGGGCAACGTATCAAACTCCTGGCCTCGCGGTTTGTAGCCCTCAATGGCGCGGCGGGTACGTTGCTTGACGATGCATTTACCGTGGCCTGCGGCACTGGCGCGGTGCAACTGACCCGCTTGCAACGGGCAGGCAAATCCGCGCAGACTGCGGAGGAATTCTTGCGTGGCGTGCCGCTGACCAAAGGCATGTCGCTACTTTAGGAGGCCTCTCATGTTCCCAACTCTGATCGGCACGGTCGTGATCGCGGGTATCGTGGGCTATCTCTCTGAAAAGACGAGGTTTACCCACAATGGCATCCTGCCCTCGATCATCATCTGCGTGGGCGGGGCCTTCCTGTTTTATTTCGTGAGCCTGATGTTCGGAATCTCATTTGGCGCGCCGGGAATAAATGCAATCATCGCCTCTGTTGGCGCCTTGATCATCATTCCGACCCATTGGCGCAAATAGACACGGCTTTCATCTTGCCAAAAATACTCAAAATCCCACGTTATCCGCGCGGGGGACGTGCCTTATAGACAGGCAGTCGCCAGCCAAATTGCAAAGACCCTGCACGCAGACACCACGTGACCGTCGCGCAGATTGCTAAGCTTCCAAACCCTTGCATGCCCAAGGCCGAGGCACCTACGGCGCTCAGGGCACCCGCGAAAGCCGCCGTCACATAGATCTCGCCCTGTTTCAGAACCAGCGGCACCTCGTTGCAGACCACATCCCGCATGAGGCCACCCATCGTGCCCGTCATGATCCCCATCAAGACCACGATGACGGCGCTATGCCCCAGATCCAGAGCGACACCGGTGCCCGCGGCGACTGCGACGGCGAGCGCAATAGAGTCGAGCCACAGCAAAACGCGGTACCGGCTTTCAAACAAATGCGCTGTGAAGAACACCAGCAGCGCCGCCGCGACCGCGACTAAAATATAGCTCGGCTGCCCCACCCAAAACACTGGATCGCGACCGAGCATGAGGTCGCGCAAAGTGCCGCCTCCGACCGCTGTCAGGCATGCAACAAAGGCAAATCCTACGGGATCAAGTTGCGCTCGGCTGGCGACCAAGGCCCCTGTCAGCGCAAAGACAAAGACCGAGGCGAAATCGAGGAAAACCAGCGCGGTCATGAGTCTTTCTTGGGCTTAAACGGAGCCATCCCCGCCCGCGCCAACTCGTCCGCTTTTTCGTTTTCGGGATGGCCCGCGTGGCCTTTGACCCATTCCCATGTCACGGAATGACGGGCCTGAGCGGTGTCAAGCCGTTGCCACAGCTCGACATTTTTCACAGGCTTCTTGTTGGACGTGCGCCAGCCATTGCGTTTCCAGCCATGGATCCAGCCGGTCACGCCGTTTTTTACATAGGCGCTGTCGGTGACCACCGTGACTTGGCTCGCGCGCTCCAACGTTTCAAGCGCCATGATGGCGGCCATGAGTTCCATCTGATTGTTGGTGGTCTCAGCCGCGCCACCCGAAAGTTCGCGTTCTTTGAGAACCTCTTCGCCCTTCATGGCGCGCAACAAAACGCCCCAGCCTCCGGGGCCAGGATTTCCGGAACATGCGCCATCGGTATATGCAAAGAGGTCAGTCATAAAGGGGCGATAGCCAATCCGGGCGGGGGGCGTCCAGTGGAAAGTGCCTCAAAGCCCGCGCTGGGCGGTGATCAAGACAAAGGGGTGGACTTCGCCAGACAGGCCCGCGCCTTGGCCGACGGTCCAATCTTTCACCTTGAACTCGCGTGCCGCTAAATGATCACGCAGCTCATCTTCTTGAAAATAGGAATAAAACCGGCCGATCGAGTCGCGCTTTTCCCCTTCGCCGAGTTTTAGACCAAGATAGAGGTGACCTTCGGGTTTCAAGGCCATGTGAATCGCGTCCAGATGTCGTGGGAATTCGGCGCGGGGCGCGTGCAAGAGGCTAAAGGACGCCCAGATCGCGTCGTATGCCGCCACTTCGGTGAGGTCATCAAACAGCCCGACCCGCGCATTGACGCCACGCGCGCAGGCGGCGTCTACGAATTCCTGCGTTGCGTCAATGGCCGAGACCTGAAAACCCGCCGCCAGCATCTGTTCAGAGTGATGCCCGGGGCCGCAGCCGAAATCCAGAATATGGGCACCGAGGGAAAGATGCTTGAGGAAGCGGCTGAGGGCCGTGCTTTCCTCTTCGGTCATGGCGACCTTTTGATACGCGTCCACCTGTTTGGCATAGGTTTCAATGGTTTCACGGTCGGCCATGTTGCATTCCTTATCCGGGGATTTCGACGTCTCTGAGAACGCGGGGGACTTTGAAATTCACGCGCTCGACGGCGGTTTCGACGACCTCGACAGCGACGTCATATTTGTCGCGGAAGGCGTCGATGACCTCGTTCACCAGAACCTCCGGTGCTGAAGCGCCTGCGGTGATGCCAAGCGAAGAGATCCCCTCAAGCGCGCGCCAGTCGATGTCTTTGGCGCGCTGCACCAGCTGCGAATAGCTGCAGCCTGCTTTGGTGCCGACCTCGACCAATCGTTTGGAATTTGAAGAGTTCGGGGCGCCCACCACCAGCATCGCGTCACATTGCGCAGCCATGGCTTTCACGGCCATTTGGCGGTTGGTTGTGGCGTAGCAGATGTCCTCTTTGTGAGGGCCCACGATTGTTGGGAACCGTGCGTTCAAGGCCGCGACGATGTCGATTGTGTCGTCCACCGATAGGGTGGTTTGGGTCACAAACGCCAGCTTGCTCTCGTCTCGCACTTTTAGTGTTGCGACGTCCTGGACAGTTTCGACCAAAAGGACTTCGCCTTCGGGCAATTGTCCCATGGTTCCAATGGTTTCCGGGTGTCCGGCGTGGCCGATCATAATGATCTGAAGGCCCGCATCAGAGTGACGTTCTGCTTCGATATGCACCTTGCTCACAAGCGGGCAGGTGGCGTCGACATAGATCATTTCGCGACGCTCTGCCTCGGCTGGAACGACTTTCGCCACCCCATGCGCTGAGAAGATCACAGGGCGATCATCGGGGCAATCCGAGAGCTCTTCGACAAAGACAGCGCCTTTGTCGCGCAGCCCGTCCACGACGAATTTATTGTGCACGATCTCATGGCGCACATAGACCGGCGCGCCCCATTTCTGCAGCGCCATCTCGACGATTTTGATCGCGCGATCCACGCCTGCACAGAACCCACGCGGCGCGGCCAGATAGATTTGAAGATTGGGCTTGGACATTACGACCTCAACTGACGTTCAAGACAGAGCTAGAGGCTCCCTTCACATTCGTAAAGGGGCCTCGTGCTGCTGATGTAATCAGAAGGGTGTTTGGATCAATGCGACATGAATGATCCAAGGCGTTCCGGCTATTTCGCCGGAACGTAGTCGTCAGAGTTGGTTTCGCCCGGCATTGGGTCGCGTGGAGGGCGGCCAACCACGTCGCGCAGACCTTCCAGATCGATGAAATTGTCGGCCTGACGGCGCAATTCATCAGAGATCATCGGAGGGTTAGAGCGGATCGTAGAAACCACGGAAACGCGCACGCCCTGGCGTTGCAGGCATTCGACCAATGGGCGGAAATCGCCGTCGCCCGAAAACAGGACGATATGGTCAACATGCGGAGCGAGCTCCATTGCGTTGACCGCCAGTTCGATATCCATGTTCCCCTTCACCTTTCGGCGACCTTGGCTATCGACATATTCTTTGGCGGGTTTTGTGACCATGGTGAACCCGTTGTAGTGCAACCAGTCTACCAGTGGCCGGATCGGAGAGTATTCGTCGTTCTCGAGCAGAGCGGTATAGTAAAACGCTCGCAGGAGTTTCCCCCGACGCATAAACTCTTGCCGAAGCAGCTTGTAATCGATGTCAAATCCGAGCGATTTCGCAGCCGCGTACAGATTTGATCCATCGATGAACAGCGCAAGCCGTTCGTCTTTGTAAAACATCAAATGTCCTTTCGTTAAAACCGCGCATGGCTGTGAGTGTGTGAGTGTGTTTTCGCTATGCGCAGCTAGCGTTGTAAGCTAATTAATTTTTCCTTACCCGCAAGTGCCTCAAAAGGTGACCAACCAATACTTGTGTATCTTAACCTATCACTATGGACAGGTGGTGAAAAAATAATGAATGAAATCAGCATTTTGGCGCTGGGTGGAAATTCAAACTCTGATTTCGGATCGCCGGAAAAGACACTGATACACGCTATAGGTGTACTTCGAGCGCGCGGTTTAACCATTGAAAAAACAAGCAAATTCTACTCAACACCCGCTTTCCCCAAGGGAAGTGGCGCAGATTACGTGAATGCGGCGCTTTTGATCAATTCGAATCAAAATCCGAGGGAATTGCTGTCTCTTTTGCATGAAGTTGAAGCAGATCTTGGACGCACCAGAGAGGCGCGTTGGGCAAGCCGGCCGATTGATATCGACCTGATTGCATACGGGCAAAGGTTGCTACCGGATGCCGAAACGCATGCGAAATGGCGGGGGCTTTCACCCAAAGATCAGGCGACGCTTTGGCCCGATCAATTGATTCTTCCACACCCCCGATTGCAAGATCGCGCCTTCGTCTTGGTGCCGGCCTGTGACATCGCGCCGGATTGGGTTCACCCGGTTTTGGGCCTCACCATGCGCGAAATGATGGAAAACCTGCCTGAATCCGACCGAAAAGAAGTCGTTGAGCTATGACTATTCCCTTGTATCCTTGGCGAATTGGCCCTAGATAACGGGCTTCTAATCCCATTGACGAATGGAGTGCCCGCATGGCCCGCGTGACAGTTGAAGACTGCGTTGACAAGGTTCCAAACCGTTTCGAGCTTGTGATGCTCGCTGCACATCGTGCGCGCGAAGTATCCGCAGGTGCCGAAATCACCGTGGACCGTGACAACGACAAAAACCCTGTCGTGTCCCTGCGCGAGATCGCTGAGGAAACTCAGACCGCAGACGAGCTGCGTGAGCGTCTGATCGAAAGCAACCAGCACCAGATCGAAGTCGACGAGCCTGAAGAAGATCAAATGGCTCTGTTGATGGGCTCTGAGCCAGCGGACAAGCCAGCAGAAGACGACCTCTCTGAGGAAAAACTGCTGCGCGCACTGATGGAAGCACAAGGCCAGGGCTAAGCCCCTTGGGGAAATGAAGGCGCAACATGATTCCGGCTGATGATCTGGTCGAACTGGTCCGCGCCTATAACCCTAAAACCAATGAAAAGCTGATCCGTGAGGCCTATGACTTTGGCCTTGCGATGCATGAAGGGCAGTTCCGCCATTCCGGCGAGCCCTATTTTTCCCACCCCATCGAAGTCGCGGCGATCCTGACCGAACAACAGTTGGATGATGCCACCATCATTACGGCGCTGTTGCATGACACGATCGAGGACACCAAAGCCTCTTATTCCGTTGTCACAGAAAAATTCGGCGAAGAAGTGGCGATGTTGGTGGATGGGGTCACCAAGCTGACCAACCTGCAGCTGAGTTCGACGGAAACCAAACAGGCCGAAAACTTCCGCAAGCTGTTTATGGCGATGTCCAAGGACTTGCGGGTGATCCTGGTTAAGCTTGCCGACCGC
Source organism: Cognatishimia coralii (assembly GCF_037478305.1). Classification (NCBI taxonomy): domain Bacteria; kingdom Pseudomonadati; phylum Pseudomonadota; class Alphaproteobacteria; order Rhodobacterales; family Paracoccaceae; genus Cognatishimia; species Cognatishimia coralii. The sequence goes on along the minus strand of NZ_JBBGAZ010000005.1, from coordinate 63,924 downwards.
TTGCACAATATGCGCACGATCCGCGCGATGAAGCCGCATAAGCAGCAGCAAAAAGCGCGTGAAACCATGGATATCTATGCCCCGCTCGCGGGTCGCATGGGGATGCAGTGGATGCGCGAAGAGCTTGAGGATCTGTCCTTTAAGGTTCTCAATCCCGATGGCCGCGCTAGTATCATTCGCCGCTTTATCATGCTGCAGAAAGAAACCGGCGATGTGATCCAACGGATCACCGGCGACATGATCGCAGAGTTTGAAAAGGCGGGCGTTGAGGCCGATGTCTTTGGGCGCGCCAAAAAGCCCTATTCGATCTGGCGAAAGATGCAGGAGAAGGAGCAGAGTTTCTCGCGTCTTTCTGACATTTACGGCTTCCGGATCATTACCAAATCTGAAGAAGATTGTTACCGGGCTTTGGGCGCGATCCACCAGCGATGGGCGGCGGTGCCTGGGCGCTTTAAGGATTACATCAGCCAGCCGAAATCCAACGGCTATCGCTCGATCCACACCACGGTGTCCGGGCGCAATGCGCGGCGGGTTGAGGTGCAGATCCGTACTCAGAAAATGCATGATGTGGCCGAAACCGGCGTTGCAGCGCATTGGTCTTATCGCGATGGTGTGCGTGGCGAGAACCCTTTTGCGGTTGATCCTGCGCGCTGGATCCGGTCCTTGACCGAACAGTTCAACACGGAAGAAGACCACGACGAGTTCATGGAAGCTGTGAAGCTGGAAATGTACTCGGATCAGGTGTTCTGTTTTACGCCGAAGGGCGATGTGGTGAAGCTGCCGCGTGGCGCGACTCCGATTGATTTTGCCTATGCGATCCACACGCGGATCGGCAACGCCATTGTCGGCGCCAAGATCGACCACATGCGCGTGCCGCTTTGGACGCGGGTGAAGAACGGTCAGTCCATCGAGATCATCACCGCCGAGGGGCAAACGCCACAACCGACCTGGCTAGAGATTGCCACCACCGGCAAAGCGAAATCCGCGATCCGGCGTGCGCTGCGCGATCTGGATCAGGAACGCTTTGTGAAGTTGGGCTATGAACTCGCGCGGTCTGCCTTTGAGCGAGTAGGGAAAAAGGCCACCGAGAAGGTATTGGATATGGCGGCCAAGCAGCTGTTTCAATCCAGCCGCGAGGTGCTTCTGGCGCATCTGGGCAGCGCGCAACTGAATGCCTATGAGGTCGTGCAAGCGGTCTATCCTGAGCTGACGCCAAGCGAAGGCGAAGAGGTTGCCGCATCCAAGGCGGTGATCGGTTTGACCGAAGGCCAAAGCTTTAATCGCGCGCCGTGCTGCGAGCCATTGCCGGGTGAACGCATCGTTGGCATCACCTTCCGCGGAAAAGGTGTTGAGGTGCACTCGATCGACTGTGAACGCCTGATCGGTTTTGAGGATCAGCCGGAACGCTGGCTTGATCTGCATTGGGAGGTTGGCAAGCACCAAGCCATCCACGGTGCCACGCTGAAAATGACACTGTCCAATGACGCTGGTGTCCTGGGACGAATTTGCACATTGATCGGCGAGCAGGGCGCGAATATTGCAGACCTTGAATTTACTGATCGCAAACCCGACTTCTATGCCCTTGAGGTTATTGTCGAGCTGAGAGATGCCGAGCACCTGCATACTCTCATGATGACCCTGCAAGCGGAATCAGACGTCGCGGCGATTGAACGAGTACGCGACCCAAACCGCGCAAGCCCACAGGCTGCGCCAAAGGAATAGGACGGGCTCTTGGTCTTTAAGCGCCGAGACAGAAGATCGATCCTGCAAGCCGCGCTGGATTTTCTCTGGCCGCGTGGTGGCTGGACGCGTGCGTTCTATTACATTCGTCATCGTTTGCGGCGTCTTCCCGGATCTCCGGAACGGATCGCGCGTGGAGTTTGGGCCGGCGTTTTCGTGACCTTCACCCCGTTCTATGGGCTGCATTTCATCGTAGCGGCTTTGGTGGCACGCCTCGTACAAGGCAATCTTCTGGCGGCGTTGCTGTCGACGTTTTTCGGCAATCCTCTGACCTATATTCCGATCGGCGTCGTGTCTTTGCAAACCGGCCACTTCCTGCTGGGGACAGAGTTTGAACGCGGGTCAGAGCGCTCGTTGATCAACAAGTTCACCGATGCCGGTGGAGACCTCATGCATAACTTCTGGGCGATCTTTTCGGATGCGCGCATGGATTGGCACGGGCTGCAGATCTTCTGGAGCGAGGTGTTCTACCCTTATCTGATCGGCGGCATCGTACCGGGCATTATTGTGGCGACGATTGCCTACTACCTATCGGTGCCGGTCATTCGGGCCTATCAGAAACGCCGCGCCAAAGGGATCCAGAAGAAATTTGAAGCCCTGAAGGAACGCGCGGCGAAGGTCAGCGCGCAAACAGAGGTAAGTGATACGCCCGAGTCCTAACTGGACTTAAGAGAATCGCTGTTACCTCTCCAGAATCCGCCCTATTTTCCAATTCAGACATCGAATTCAGGAGTCTCGCCATGCGCCTTGGAGTGAACATCGATCACGTTGCCACCGTTCGCAACGCCCGCGGATCCGCCTATCCGGACCCCGTGCGCGCGGCCAAACTGGCCGAGAAGGCAGGTGCTGATGGGATCACGGCACACCTGCGCGAGGACCGTCGTCACATCATGGATGAGGATATCGACCGTCTGATGGCTGAGCTTGAGGTGCCGCTGAATTTCGAGATGGCGGCCACCGAAGAAATGCAAAAAATCGCGTTGCGCCACAAGCCGCATGCGGTCTGCATCGTGCCAGAAAAGCGCGAGGAGAAGACCACAGAGGGTGGCTTGGACGTGGCCGGTGACGACAACCGCTTGGCCGGTTTTGTGTCGCCATTGGTGGACGTCGGTTGCCGCGTCTCGATGTTCATCGACGCAGATCCCCGTCAGGTTGAGGCTTCCAAGCGCATTGGGGCTGCCGTTGTTGAGCTGCATACGGGTGCGTATTGTGATTTGCACTATGAAGGTCGCTTTCAGGAACGCGATGCAGAGCTTAAGCGCCTGTCGGATATGGCGACCTATGCGCATTCTTTGGGTCTAGAGGTCCATGCGGGGCACGGGTTGACCTATGACACAGTGACCCCGATTGCGGCCTTGCCAGAGGTGATGGAGCTGAACATTGGCCATTTCCTGATGGGGGAAGCGATGTTTGTCGGCCTAGAGGCTTCCATTGCAGAAATGCGCCGCCTGATGGAGGCCGCGCGCACCGTCGTCGCTTAATCTTGCCTTAGCCATCTTCTGGTGGTCTGTTTGGTCAAAGTGTTTTGACGAACAGACAGGTTTCAGAACGATGCCAAGTGCAGAGATTTTCTTGATTTTGATGGGCTGGGCCGTCGCGGGCGGAAGCCCGGGGCCTGCTACTCTGGCGATCTCGGGTGCCGCCATGGGCGGCGGGCGCGCGGCTGGAATTGCGATGGCCGCGGGCGTGGTTGCTGGATCCGCGAGCTGGGGTGTCGCTGCGGGATTGGGTATGAGCGCCCTGATGCTGGCAAATGCCTGGATCTTTGAAATCATCCGCTATCTTGGCGCGGGATACTTGCTGTATCTGGCGGTGAAATCCCTGAGGTCTGCGCTCAAAGGCGGCGGGCTTGCGATGCAGTCGGTCTCTGTTGAGCGCCTGTTTGTGAAAGGGTTTCTGATCCACATCACAAACCCCAAGGCGATCCTGGCGTGGGGCGCCATCTATGCGATTGCCTTGCCCGCTGGGGCAGGGGCCGCACAAGTTTGGCAACTTTTCGGGCTTTTGATTGTAACATCCATGTTCGTGTTTTTTGGGTATGGGATTTTATTTTCCAATCCGGCCATCGTTCGTGGCTATACTGCAGCGAAGCGTTGGTTTGATGGTATCTTCGCTGCACTATTTGGGGCGGCCAGCCTCAAGATCCTGACCGCGAGATTGGAGGTTTAGATGAAACACTGGATAATGGCTGCATTGGTAGCGTCGGCGGCATCGATGGCCGGCGCGCAAGAAGCCGTCGATTGCGACTGGCAAGCGCGCGCGGACGCGATTGTTGAGCCTTGGGAGGACTTTTCTCGTACATTCGCCAATGGCAATGTGCGTCTGGCCTTGCTGGATACGGTGGAACCCGCTGCCGCGGCCTTTCATATTCTGATCATCTCGCCGCCCTATGACGAGCTTGGTGTGCGTCAGTGTAAAACCTTGGGCATGGGCGGTGGTGCAGGCTTTTCCGGCGTTACCTTTGAGGCGTTGGATGCGGCCTATGATCCCTCTGTGGGGCTGATATTTGACCTGCCGGTGTCGACCTATGACGGCAGTAGCGGAGATTTCGTTACAGGAAACCTGCTGTTCACGTTGAATCAAGCGACCGGCCAGATTGACGCTTGGTTGGATTAATGTATCTGGGCCCGAGCAAGCCCCAAGGGGCGGTAAGGAAATCACTTTATGATCCTAGGCATCGGCACTGATCTGGCCAACATCGAACGCATTCAGGGGACGCTGGACCGCTTTGGCGACCGCTTTAAGAACCGCGTCTTCACCGAGCTTGAGCAGCGCAAAGCAGAGCGCCGCAAAGACGTGGCGGGCACTTACGCCAAACGCTGGGCTGCGAAAGAAGCGTGCTCTAAGGCGCTGGGGACGGGCCTTGCGATGGGGATCGCCTGGAAAGACATGAGCGTCAGCAACCTGCGCACAGGTCAGCCGATCATGCATGTGACGGGTTGGGCTAAGGAGCGTTTGGACAAGATGACGCCTAAGGGCCACGAGGCCACCATCCACGTCACCCTGACCGATGATCACCCCTGGGCGCAGGCCTTTGTGGTGATCGAAGCCTTGCCGATCTCTCACGATCCTGCAACGCCGGGTTGACAGTCCGCGCCGGGAACCGCATGTAAATCCGGACGAAATTCCCAAAGGGTGACCCATGGCGACTGAGGCCGAGAAAAAGCCAAACGGCATTATCGAAACCATTAAAACGGTGGTTTACGCGCTGTTGATCGCCGGGATCTTCCGGTCGTTGTTCTTTCAGCCGTTCTGGATTCCTTCGGGGTCGATGAAAGACACGCTGCTGATCGGCGATTTCCTTTTTGTGAATAAGATGAGCTATGGCTATTCCTACGCCTCTTGCCCGTCGATCCGCATTCCACGCTTTGGCATCGACATTGATGCGCGTGACATCTGCGGGATCTTTGACGGCGACAACAAACGCCTCTTTGGCTCCGAGCCAGAACGCGGAGATTCCGTCGTCTTCCGTCATCCTGTGAATGGCACAGACTATATTAAACGTCTCGTCGGCCTGCCCGGTGACACTGTGCAGATGAAGAACGGCGTGTTGTTCATCAATGGCGCGGCGGTTGGCCTGAAGGCTGGCGGCGTGTTTGAGGAAACCTATGATGCGCAAGGTCCGCAAGGTCGCTTCCCACGCTGTGAAAACGCGCCGGTTGGTCAAGGCGGCACCTGTGAGAAGACCCGTCTGATCGAAACCCTGCCGGGCGGCGTTGAACATTCCGTTCTGAACATCGACAATTCCGGCACGGACAACACCGGCATCTACAATGTGCCCGAAGGCCACTATTTCTTTATGGGCGACAACCGCGATAACTCCACGGATAGCCGCGTGCCTCAGCAGCTGGGTGGCGTTGGCTTTGTGCCGTTTGAAAACCTGATCGGGCGCGCGGACCGGATTGTGTTCTCTTCTGCCGGACGCAGCCTCTTTGCCTTCTGGACATGGCGCGGCGACCGTTTCTTTAAGGCGATCGAGTGAAACTTTCTGCTGAACTAAAAGCTCTGGAAAACCGTCTGGGTCACCGCTTTGGTGACCCTGCGCTTTTAGTGCGCGCGGTGACTCATAGTTCCATGTCTTCGCCGACGCGGTCTGACAACCAGAGACTGGAGTTTCTGGGCGATCGCGTGTTGGGCCTTGTGATGGCCGAGGCGCTGTTGAGCGCCGACAAGGCGGCGACCGAAGGCCAGCTTGCGCCGCGGTTCAATGCCCTCGTGCGTAAAGAAACCTGCGCCGAGGTTGCGCGTGAGATTGATTTGGGCGCGGGTCTGAAACTGGGCCGCTCTGAGATGCTGTCGGGTGGCCGCCGCAAGCAAGCCTTGTTGGGCGACGCCATGGAAGCGGTCATCGCCGCAGTCTATGTGGACGGAGGCTTTGAGGCCGCCAAAGAGCTGATCCTGCGCCTTTGGGGAGACCGCGTGACCCGCGTCGAGGCCGATGCGCGCGACGCCAAGACCTCTCTGCAGGAATGGGCGCAGGCGCGGGGGTTGCAGCCTCCGAAGTATGAAACGGTTTCCCGCAGCGGTCCCGATCATGCGCCGGTCTTTACGATCTCGGCCACGCTGGAAAACGGGGAAAGCGATCAGGCGACGGCCGGGTCCAAACGCTTGGCCGAGCAGGCCGCTGCCAAAGTGCTTTTGGATCGCCTGACCTCGTGATGGCAAGGCCATCTGGCACAACCATGAATTCTACGCTAGAAGCACGGCTTCTGAACACGCGAAGGACCGCGACATGAGCACACGCGCCGGATTTGTTGCCCTGATTGGCGAACCCAATGCCGGGAAATCGACCCTGACCAACCGCATGGTGGGGGCGAAGGTCTCGATTGTGACCCATAAGGTGCAAACCACCCGCGCGCGCATCCGTGGGGTGGCACTGGAGGGTGAGAGCCAGATCGTCTTTGTCGACACGCCCGGTCTGTTCCGTCCGCGTCGTCGTCTGGACCGCGCCATGGTAGCGGCCGCCTGGGGTGGCGCTGCGGATGCGGATATCATTGTGCTGATGGTAGAGGCGCATCGGGGTATCACCGATGGGGTTGAGACGATCCTTGAAGGGCTTGAAGAGATCGGCCAGGGCCGCCGCGTGGCGCTGGCGATCAACAAGATCGACAAGGTGAAATCCGAAGTGCTGCTGGCGCTTTCTGAAGAGTTGAACAAACGCTACAGCTTTGAGCGGACCTTTATGATTTCGGCCGAAAAGGGGCATGGCGCGAAGGATCTGAAAGAATGGCTGGCCGCGGAATTGCCAGAAGGGCCATGGCTCTATCCCGAGGATCAGATCGCTGATCTGCCCATGCGCATGATCGCCGCCGAAATGACGCGCGAGAAACTGACGCTGCGCCTGCATCAGGAACTGCCCTACCAGTTGACCGTCGAAACCGAGGCTTGGGAAGAGCGCAAAGACGGCTCGGCCCGCGTTGATCAGATGATCTATGTCATGCGCGACGGGCACAAAGGCATCGTGCTGGGCAAGAAGGGCGAGACGATCAAGGCGGTCTCTAAGGCTGCCCGCGAAGAGCTTGAGGAATTCTTGGGCCGCCGTGTGCATCTGTTTTTGCAGGTCAAAGTCCGTCCGAACTGGCTTGAGGAAAGTGAGCGCTATTCCGAGATGGGTCTCGATTTCAAAGACGGCAACGCATGACGCGATTAACCGCAGAGTTCTGGGTGAGCGCTTATCTCAACCGGCTGCGCCTTTACGAGATCCCGGCCTTTGTGGTTACCCATGGTGACGACACGGCTGGGGCGGTTCTCGTTAAGCTGAACACTTTGGATGGCAACGCAAAGGCCTTTCAGCGCAGCTTTGATCTGATGAGCGGCGAACGTGCGTGGATGGTTCTGGCCGAAGGCGCAGAGCGGGACGTGGATGCAGCCCTCGCCAAGCAACGCAGCTTTGACCCGGATCTTTGGGTGATTGAGGTCGAAGATCGGCAAGGTCGCCACCTTCTCGATGAACCAGGGCTGGCTGACTGACCGTCGGAAAATGAGTATTTTTGGCAAGATGAAGACCCCGCGTCGTTTCATCTTGCTCTAAATACTCTAATCCTAAAGCCGCCACTGGCGCAGGCCTTTGGGTTCTGCGCATATTGGCGTCATGGACTGGCGAGATCAGGGCATCATTTTATCTACGCGCAAGCATGGCGAGACCTCGGTGATCCTAGAGGTCTTTACACCCATGCACGGGCGTCACGCGGGCGTGGTGCGGGGTGGCGTGAGCCGCAAGATGACGCCGATCCTGCAGCCTGGAGGGCAAGTCGATCTTCATTGGCGCGCGCGGCTTGAAGAACATATCGGGTCGTTTTCAGTAGAACCTCTGCGCAGCCGGGCTGATGCTCTGAGCGACCGTTTGGCGCTTGCGGGGTTGAATGCGGTGACAGCGCTCCTCAGCTTTGCTTTGCCAGAACGCGAGCCGCATGAGGCGCTTTATGCGCGCACGGAGCCTCTGTTGGACCTTTTGGGGCAAAACGATCTCTGGCCTCTGGCTTATCTGCGTTGGGAGATGGCGCTGCTCGAAGATCTGGGCTACGGGCTGGATCTGGATAGTTGCGCTGTGACGGGAACAACGGAAAACCTGATTTATATCTCACCCAAATCGGGGCGTGCCGTGTCCAAACAGGGTGCCGGAGATTGGGCGGATCGGCTTTTGCCCCTTGTACCATGCCTCAAAGGGCAAGGGGACAGCAGCGATCAGGCTATACTAGAGGCCCTCTATGTCACCGGGTATTTTCTTGAGCACAAGCTGGCCGCTAGTCTTGGCAACCGACCGTTACCCGAGGCGCGTGCTCGGTTTGTGGATCGGTTCAGCCGCCAGATTGTGCGGTGAAGACCATCTCGCCGCCTTGGTCGTTGGACAGGATCAATACGTCGCCTGCGATTTCGACCAGAGTCATGCTTTTGAGCGCGGTAAAGAAAACCTGTTCCTGATCCAAATCTGCGCAGGCCGCGCGGGTTGCACGCAAAGCTGAAAGTGAAAACCAAGGGTAAGGCGAAGTTTGCTCGGCAGAGAAGCTGTTGCAGGGCGCTTTGCCGCTGACTGAGCCCTCGGCTGGGAACATCAGGGTCGCGCTGGCTGGGTACGTCGCGCCGTCAATGCTGCGCAGACTCCATGTTTTATCGGCGGCGCCGTAGCCGGTCAGAGTTTCATCTGTCTGGCAGGCCGCGAGGCCAAGGAAAAGCGCAGGAATAAAATACTTCATGCCTCTTCGTATAGGGCAAGAATGAGGTCGACCAAAGTCACAAGACTCTGACCAGAGACATCAGGCTGTTGTTTCGCGAGCATTCCGAGACCCAAGTGGCTGGCATAGATCAAATGAGCCAGTTCGGTATTCGTGAGGTCGATTTCCGCAAGAAGGTCTTTGATCAGGTCCAGGCGCTGTGCGTCGATGCGTTTGATCGTTTCCCGCGCCAGATCGCTTTCTTGCGCCCAGGACCGCAGGGCGGCTTCGGTGCCCGGTGTGTTCAAGCCTGTGCCGGTTTCAGCGTTGATCTCGGTCACAAGGCGCAGCTTGCTGACCGCTTTGGCATCCAACTCTCGCAGCGCTTGCAGCTTGGCCGTCGCATGGGTTTCCCAGGCCAAAAGCAGAGCTTCGTGAAAGGTCGGGACGTCTTTGAAGTGCCAGTAAAACGAGCCCTTGGTGGTGTCCAAGTCGCGCGCGAGCGTCTCAGCACGCAGCATGCTGGGACCTTTTGAGGTCAGCGCCGCAACACCTGCGGCGATCCAGTCCTGTGGAGAGAGACGATTCTTGGCCATGCTTTAGGGATAAGTGCTCTTTGCACCTGCAGCAAGGCTCGTAGTACTACGACCCGCGCATCAGCGGTGTGATGCGCGGGACTGTGTCTATTATCCCAGCAAACGGCGGGCGATAACCTGCGCCTGGATCTCGGCTGCGCCCTCAAAGATATTGAGGATTCGCGCGTCACAAAGGATCCGGCTGATGGTATATTCCAGCGCGAAGCCGTTGCCGCCGTGGATCTGCAGGCCATTGTCAGCTGCCGCCCAAGCCACGCGCGCGCCCAAGAGTTTCGCCATGCCGGCCTCTAGGTCGCAGCGGCGGTCGTTGTCTTTTTCCCATGCCGAGAAGTAGGTCAGCTGGCGCGCGATCATGATTTCAACGGCCATCATTGCCAGTTTGCCAGCCACACGTGGGAATTCGATCAAGGACTTGCCGAATTGTTTTCGGTCGATCGCATATTGCATCGACACGTCCAGTGCCGATTGCGCCACGCCAACAGCGCGTGCCGCGGTCTGGATGCGTGCGGATTCAAAAGTCTGCATGAGTTGCTTAAAGCCCTGACCTTCTTCGCCACCCAAGAGGTTCTCGCCTTTGACCTTAAACCCATCAAAGCTCAGCTCGTATTCCTTCATGCCGCGATAGCCGAGCACTTCGATCTCGGTGCCGGTCATGCCCTCGGTTGGGAAAGGGTTTTCGTCGGTACCCGGAGTTTTCTCGGCGATGAACATCGACAGACCGGTATGGTTGGTGGTGTCAGGCTTGGTGCGCGCCAGAAGGGTCATGATTTGGGTGCGGGCGGCGTGGGTGATCCAGGTTTTGTTGCCAGTGATTTCCCAATCGTCGCCGTTTTTCACAGCGCGGGTGCGCAGCGAGCCAAGGTCGGATCCGGTGTTTGGTTCAGTGAAAACAGCGGTTGGCAGCACTTCGCCGCTCGCGAGTTTCGGCAGCCAGTGTTGTTTCTGCTCTTCGGTGCCGCCGCAAAGGATCAGCTCGCAGGCGATCTCAGGCCGCGTGCCCAAAGAGCCGACGCCGATATAGCCACGCGAGAGTTCTTCGGTGACAACCGCCATAGACGCTTTGGACATGCCAAAGCCGCCGTATTCCTCGGGCAGGGTCAGGCCAAAGACGCCCATATCTGCCAGTTCCTGGATGGTTTCCAGCGGGATCAGCTCGTCCTTGAGGTGCCATTCGTGGGCATGTGGCAGGACTTTTTCAACAGTGTAGCGGCGGAATTGCTCGCGGATCATCTCGAGCTCTTCGTCCAGACCCGAACCGCCGACGGTGAGGTTGGCCGATTGTTCTTGCATCAGCTCAACCAGACGCAGACGCGCGGCTTGGCTGTTGCCTTGGTCACAGAGCGTCATGACCGCTGGGATCATCAACCCGCGCATTTCATCCTGGGTCAGGCCCATGTCTTGCAAGCGAATGATCTCGCCCTGGCTCATCGGGATGCCGCCATAGATCTGCCAGAGGTATTCGCCGAAAGCGATCTGGTGGATCAACTGTTCAATCTCGCCGAATTTACCTTCGGACTGCAGCTTTTCCGCCCAACCTTGCATTTGCTTGAGCGATTGCGCGTAGGTTGCAAGCCAGGCCAACGCATGGGCAGCCGTCTGGTTTTCCTCGATCTTGCCGCCAGAGACGCGGCCTTCGACCGTGACCATCCCGCGCAGTTTTTCAGTTGCGGTGTCGACCAATGCATCCACCGGGGCAAGCGCCGCGCCGGTCAGATCCAGAAGATCAGAAATCAATGCAGATTGGGTCATGTCGAGGTCCTGTCCGTCGTGCGCCATGAATCATATCCTTTGTTATGCTGCAGTGTGACATATCTATTATGCATCTGCAGCGCAATTAAAATACGTCAAGAGCATTAAATGAATAAAAATGTTACGCGACGAAATTTCGCAGCACTCGGTTAGAGATCGACTTTCAACACGCCGCCCGGGTCTTTGGCGCGGGATTGGCAGAGGATGATCTGGCTTTCGCGTTGTTTGTTTGAGAGCACAAAGTCGCGATGCTCAGCCTCGCCCTCAAGCAAGCCGCATTTGCAGACGCCGCAGATTCCGTCGGAACATTTCACATCCACATGCACGCCGTTTTCGGCCAGGACGTCGGTGGCGATCCGGTCGGCAGGCACAAGGATCTGGCGGCCGTCGTTCAGTTCCAGCGTGAAATCGTGGTTTTCATAGTCGGGCTGCTCTGGGACGTTGAAATATTCCAGATGACGCGCCTCTTCTGGGAACCCTTGGCGTTCGGCGGCCTGCATCACGCCCTCCATGAAGCGATCTGGCCCGCAGGTATAAACGTGCCAGCCCTCTTGATAGTCTTTCAGCACCGCATCCAGATCGGCGCGGGTGCCTTCGTCAGAGAAATGAAAGTGGACTTTCTCGGCCCATGGGAAGCCTGCGAGATCGTCGAGGTATCCGGCCGAGGCGCGGCTGCTGCAGGAGTAATGCAGCGCGAAATCGGCCCCAAGCGCATGCAGTCGGTGCGCAAAGGCGATCATGGGCGTGATGCCAATGCCGCCGCCCATTAGGAAGGTCTTTGTGGCGGTTTCGTCCAGCTCAAAGTGGTTAATCGGCTTGCTGACAAAGACACGGCGGCCCTCGGTAAAGATGCGATGCAGGAACTTCGAACCCCCACGTCCCTCGTCTTCACGCAAGACGCCGATCTCATAGGTGCTGCGGTCGGCAGGGTTGCCGGACATGGAATATTGTCGCAGGAACTCCGGCGCGACGACCACATCCAGATGCGCGCCTGCACTCCATTCGGGCAGAGGGCTGCCGTCAAAGGCGGTGAAGACGTACTTGGTGACATCCGATGTCATCTTCTCGACCTTGGCGATTTTGGCCATGACGACGGGGCTGTCGGAGTCGATGGAGAAGCGGTGGATATGGGCGGTTTCGCCTTGGGCGGATTTCGCTTTGTAGTCGTCCGCGGAAATCATCTCCTCATAGGCTTTGATGCCCGCCTCGCGGTCCATTGGGAAAGGGTAGGGGTGTGGGTGCGGCGCGAGCATGGCCGGGTAGACCGCGAGCGTTTGATCTTCATATTTCAGATCCAGATCAGTCTGCAGGTCGCGACGGTTCACGGGCTCATCCGTCGGATGATACCCGCCGTCTTCGCCGAGTTTCAGGTCCCACCACCATTTCTTGGTGTCATTGAGGCCGCCTCGTTTCATGCGGTCATCAAGCTTCGCGAGCACCGGCGCGGCGGAGGGGATATTGGAGGCAGCCCATCGGAAGGGGGCCTCGGCAAAGAGGCCTTCGAGGTTCCAGGGGCAGGTCTTCATACAGCGCCCGCACATGGCCCCGCCCGGCGTGGTGATCCGGTAGGTCGCGCATTTCTGGCTGTCGGACTTCCAGATCTCATAGCCGTTGAACATCAGTTTCGGACCAGCGGTGATCGCGCCCGAGGGGCATTCGCGGGCGCATTTGTTGCAGTTCTCGCAAAAGTTCTGCAGGCCAAAGTCGATGGGCTTGTCATGCGCCATCGGCATGTCGGTGGTGACAACGCCGGACTTGAGGCGCGGGCCAAGATATGGGTTCAGGATGACCTCGCCGATACGCGAGACTTCTCCGAGGCCTGCCAAGAGGAGCAAGGGTGGCTGGAGGACCTCGCCGTCCATCACCGTGTGAGCCTTGGCCTGATAGCCGAGGTTGCGGATCTGTTTGGCGATGACACCGCCCAAAAGCGAGAACCGCAGATAGGCGCGCATGGATTGGGCGACGGCGATCCAGTCGTCGCCGGAACTGCCTTCCATCGTTTCATAGCCTTGGTCGATGATCATCGAGATGGCTTGATCTTGGGTCGGATGGATCTCGGCTCCTGTGGCGTCATGGCTGTACCACGTCCAATCGGGGCATTCGGAAATCCCGACGGCGTCCACGCCAAGGAAATAGCTGGCGGCCTTGATATTGGCCGCGTTGCGGTGCGCGTCTGTCGGGCGGGCGCCGTCAGGATTGGCGGGGCCGTCTTGCAACAGCACAAAGGCCCCTAACGCGCGGCGTTGCGCAATAGAAGGCGCGGCTTTGCGGGCATAGTAGCCGCCTTTGGCATTGTCCTGCAGCGTTTTGCCCATGTCGCCAAACTGCGCGCGGGCGAACATATCGGCGCGTTTAGGCACGCGGGCGACATTGACGCGGTCGATGTAGGTGGTGGGCTCGTCGACGCGTTTCAGCCGTTCAAACGGGTGCGGGCCATTGGCGAAGTTGCGTTTCTTATACGGGTCGCCGTTCAGAGCCCCCTTGGCGTGACCTTTGCCGAGCCACCAGCCGGGGCCCTGGGTAGACCAATAGGGCTGGGCCTCCATAGGGGCGATGGGCGCATCGATGGTCAGATCAAGCGCGCAGGTGACCGCTGCGAGGCCGAAATTGCTACCGATCCAAGGGGCCGCAATGCCGTCCCCGTCGACATAGCCGAGACCCGCAGCGACAGCGAGCCTGTTGAGGTCTACGTCCGAGGCCGTCGCGGAATGGGATTTGGCCGAGACGCCAAGAATGCGCAGGTAGTTTCCGATGACGCTGGCGGTTTCATTGGCACGCAAAGCGGCGCGGTGGTGCAGAGCGTCCTTGAGCCAATCGACGCCCGGTTCCTCGCGGATATCGCGGGGGTTTTCATAGAGGAAAACGATGGCGTGGGTATGGGTGTCGATGGAGCTGGGTTTGGCCTCGATGCTGTCGCGCAGATCCGCCATGATGGCGTCGATGCCAGCCGCAAGCGTCTTGGTTTGGCGGGTGCGCAGGTCCTCAGAGAGGCGCGCCACGCCGGGGTTCACGCGGGTCTCGGCAAGGTGTGCTTCACTCGGTAGGCGGCATATCCCCACCATCGAGGCGTCGCTGAAATAGCCGAAAGATTTCAAATGGTTCGCGCGTTCTTCAGGGCTCGAAGGGATGCCGCTCTTGGCGGGGTTCACCAGGCCATCGCGCAGGGCATCCAGCATGGCTTGGTATTCGTCCATCGCGTTTACGATGCTCTCGGGCATGTCGGGGCGCACGAAGGATAGGGGTCTCATCGCGGGGACTTGGGTGAAGTCCGCGGCCTCGATCCGGGTCAGTTTTTCCAGCGGGTACGGGCCGAGATGGACGGGCCGTTTCTTGTCAGAGAAAAACCGAACCGTCATGCCGCATATCCTTCTTCACGGGCCGCACGTCAAAGTTGCGTGGGCTCTGCTACAGAAGCGACTTTAGTGGAAAATTAACGCTTTAATAGACCCTTTGGTCAAAAGTTCTGGTGATGATCCACTGGCAGCCCGCTTGGAACCGTTTCGGGCACGACGGACGCCTGTGCTGCGGCTTTTTCGCCAGTCAGAGCGCCAAGAAATGCAACTAGCGCGTCGATATCGTCTTCGCTCACCTGTTTGAGCGCAATGTCGAGGACACCCGCCTGCCGCGCCATTTCAAATCGGTCGTTTTGGATCATGAAATCAGCAGCTCGGAACCAGGGCACATCGGGCAAGACCAGATCGCTGCGTTGCCATGTGGCGCGGCCTTGTTCCGGGTTCATGTGGTGGCGCACCATGGCTTCAAGCGTTGGGTAAGCACCATTGTGGCCGTAGGGGCCCGTCAAAGCAACATTGCGCAGCATTGGCGTGCGGAACCGGTAGGCGTCGGCCAGGCTGTCGCTTTCCCCCATGCGGCCGACATCACGGTTGATCAGGTCAAATTTACGGGTGCGCCCGGGGCCAAAGGCAGGCAAGCCAAGCGCGTGGAATCCTTGGTCAGACAGCAGCTCGCCTGCGTGGCAATTCGAGCATCCTGCGGTGCCAAAGAAGAGCTCCATGCCCTCGCGCTGCAGATCATTCAACGCAGTGGAGTCGCCTGCGAGATAGGCGTCAAAGGGGCTGTCGAAACTGGTGAAGTCTTGGATAATAAAAGCAGAAATCGCGTTGGCGATCTCGACCATCGTGACGTCCTCGGCGGTGTCGATGTTGTCATAGGCAGACACAAAAGCCTCGCCATAGGCCGGGATTGTCCGCACACGTTTGGCGAGGATCGGCCAGACATTGTCGATGCGATCAAACCGAGCACCGACGACTTCGTTCTCGCCTGTATTGCCTGCCATTTCGATCTTGGAGGTCACGGGGAACATGGCTTGCGCCGCGAGGATGGTCTCAAGCCCCATGGGCAACCATTCTTCGGCGGGCGTGTCAAAGCCGTTTCCGTAAATGTCGTCAACGCTGATACGCCCATCATGCATGACCACATCGATGTCTTTGTGGCCCAGATTCCAAAGCGCTGGCGCATTGCGTGGCACGCGCCGGATGACGGGGTTTTCACCGGTTTCGGACTCGCGTTTCGGACCCAATCCGACCCCGCCTTCACCCAGGCCAAGGGACAGGCCATCCGACGTGCCAAATGCCGGATGGTGGCACGTCCCACAGCTAATATTTCTGTTCCCCGACAATATTTTATCGTAAAATAACAGTCGACCGATCTCGGCCTTTTCTGGCGAGTGGGGTAGGAAATCTGACGTGGTCAGAGGCTCTGGAAGATCCGCGGATAAAACCGGGCCTGCCAGAAGGGCTGACAGCGTAATTGGGAGTAGACGATGAAGAAACATGTGCTTGCTTTGATGCTTTTGGCGGGGCCCGCTTTTGCCGATCTGGAGACCGCGCGGGATCTGATGGAAGCGGGTGAGTTTGAAGCGGCGCGCGAGATGTTCTTGCCATTGGCGCGCTCTGGCAATGCGGACGCCGAGGAATTGATCGGCGTTATGTATGCGATGGGTCTGGGCGTTGAGCGCGACGATCAGCGGGCGTTTGAATGGTATCTGCGCAGCTCGCTCAAGGGCCATCCCGGCGCGCAATCCGGAATCGGATGGTATTATGAGATCGGACGCGGCATGCCTGCGCCGGATCTGGTGCGCGCTTATATGTGGTACACTTTGTCCGCCATCGGCGGCGATCCCGACGCGGCGATTAGCCTTGAAGAGGTGGTCAAAAAGATGACCCAAGCTGAGATCGATAAAGCGCATATACTCGTCGAAGATTACAGAAGTTGGATGTACCCACTTCGTTAATTCTTTACGAAAAAGCCTTCATGTACAGGCAAATATGCGTGTTTGCCTGTACTTTTTTCACTTACGCAGCGACCGAGTTCCCAACCTTCTTCGCATAGCGCTTTGGTTTGCCGGTTTCCGGGTCAATAATGGTCTCAACCGAGTACTGGCAGATGTATGCACGACGCGGTTTGTCGGTGGTGTTTGGCCCGGACCGATGCAAAGTTTCTGACGAGAAGGCGACAATCGTGCCCGCGGGGCACGTCATGGCCTTGCCCGGATCTTCGCCGGAATAGCCGTTGAGCTCATTGCTTTCCTCAAGCCATTTATGAGGGTCGAGCCCCGGAGACTCATCAAGATTCCTTGGCAAAACATAGACACAGCCGTTTTCTTCGGTCGTGTCATCAAGGGCGATCCAAACCGTCAGATAGGCTTTGTGATCAAACCCCACATAGGCGCCATCCTGATGCCACGCAAAGCTGGCGCCGGTACCCGATCCCTTAACTACGAACTGTTCGTTAAACAGTGTGCCGGAATCGCCAAGGCAAGTTTCATTGATCTTTGCGATTGTGTTTCCCAGCAGAAAGGCCTCGAGTTCGGGGAACTCTTCGTGGCGGTGTGCAAGAAACCGACGCGCCGATCCCAGGCCGATTTTATGTTTGCCGCTGTGCCCGCCGTCGTCGATTGGTTCGTCCAATAGCGTCTGACAGCTTTGACGCAGCATTGACAGCTCGGCGTCGGACAATGCGCTGGGGAAAACCGCATATCCGTTTTCGCGAAATGACTGATGTGTAGTGTTCATCATGTTTCTCCTCTCTTATATTGCAAAATATCGCAATAATTTCGGTATTCTTTGCGAATTTAACCAATTACATTGCATTTATGGTCGATATTGCCGCACACCCGCTTATCGTTGATGAACCAGGAGCTGCGATTTGGAAGCGCTCCGATCAGCCGGGCCATGCTTTCCGTCCGCAACGCCATGCTGAGCTTGTGGTTCTCTTGGCGACGGCTGGACAGGCCAGCTATTTCATCGACGGAAATATAGTAGAGCTGACGTCGGGCACGTTGCTCTGGGCGCTTGCGGGGCATGCGCATTTCCTGATGCAAGATTCCAGTGATTTTGACATGTGGGTGCTGTTGATCTCTGACCGAGTTCTGACCAAGGAGCTGCGCAAGTCCCCCCAATTTCCGCCTTTGACCGAAGATGATCGCGGAGGGGCGCAGTTTGCGCGCGTGTTAAGTGGTGCAGATTTGGACGCGTTGACGAGATTAGCCGGTCTTGTGAAAGAGACGGCGGATCCCGAGGCGCAAAGGGTTGGCTTTCAATGGTGGATGACGCGCGCCTGGACTGCCTGGCAAAATGCATCGACGGGCAAACGGCGCGCTGTGCATCCTGCCGTGGACCAAGCCGTTTTATCGATAGAGACGGATGTGACCAAAAGCTGGGAGGAGGTTTGCAAACCTATCCCGCTCAGCCCGGGTCGCCTGGCGCGATTGTTTAAACAGCAGACCGGGCAATCACCCTTGGAATTTCGTAATGAGCGGCGGTTGCAGCGCGTAGACGATCTTATGAACTTGACCAACCCGCCGGACTTGTTGACGGCCTGCCTTGATGTTGGCTTCGGCAGCTACTCTCAGTTTTTTCGCGTCTTTCGAGACCTTAGAAATATGTCGCCCCGAAGCTATTATGCTCCGGGGCGACACGAGATTTTGTCAAAAGATGTGAACGATTAGTTCAGGTCTTTCGAACGTCCTCCGTTGATGTCTGCTTCTGCTTCAGCAACAGCTGCGGTCAGAGCGTCAAAGATTTTTTCGCCACCTTGAACGTTCGCTTTGAACCAGTCGTAAACAGGTGCCGCGGCGTCTTTGAATGCAGCTTTTTCTGCTGGGGTTGGAACGTAAAGGTCACCACCACCGGCAACAAAGTCAGAGTACGCCTGAATGGACTTACGCTTAGGAGACGCGAAAGTCGCCTGTTGCAGTGCATAGAAGCCGTCAACAATAACAGTTTTCAGATCATCTGGCATGCCCATGAAGGTTTCGTTGTTCATCCACCACAGCGCACCCATGTAGGCGTGGCCGTCCAGAGTTACGTACTGCAGACCCGCATCTGGGAATTTCATACCCATGATGTCGGTGATGCCGTTCTTGGAACCTTCAACAACGCCGGTCTGGAAAGAGGTGAAGAGCTCTGGCCATGGGATCGGCGTTGGGGATGCACCCAAGGCACGTACCAGTTCTTGCGGCAGGTCGGCCACAACAGTCCGGATTTTCAGGCCTTCCATGTCGGAAGGATTCTGAATGCGGCGCTGCGTGTTTGCGAAGTTACGCCAGCCGCCGGTGTTGCCGATGGTCATCAGGCGGATGGTTCCACCGGAATCTTCCAGCGCCATGTCACGCATTGTGCGTGTGAAATCGCCAGACATGACGTGCTCTGCAACACGGTCGTCTGCCATCAGGTAAGGCAGGTCGAGAACCTGAACATATGGGAACAGGCCTGCTGCA
Source organism: Cognatishimia coralii (assembly GCF_037478305.1). Classification (NCBI taxonomy): domain Bacteria; kingdom Pseudomonadati; phylum Pseudomonadota; class Alphaproteobacteria; order Rhodobacterales; family Paracoccaceae; genus Cognatishimia; species Cognatishimia coralii. Next base: position 44,947 of record NZ_JBBGAZ010000005.1, on the reverse strand, counting down.
CCACCGGAGGTCGAGATGTTGATGTCGATGGTGCCGTCAGAAACACCCTGCAGACATTCCGCACCGTTGGAACAAAGCTGCGTACCGATGAACAGCTCGACTTCAATCGCGCCGTTGGATGCGGCTTCGACATAGTTTTTAAAGACGATCAGACCGTCATAGTCTTCGTCGTTTTCGTTGGAGTTGGCTGTTGCACGCAGCTTGTAGTCTGCGGCCGTCGCCGTCATCGCGGCACCGGCCAAAAGGGCCGAAATCGCGACGGATTTGATCATAGTTTTGAGCATTTAAGGTACCTCCCATAGGCTCTTTTCTACTTGTTAATTCAAAAACCCGGTCAGACGCGGAACAGTCAGCGAAATCGCGGGGACAAAGGTGATCAAGAAGATCACGAAGATTTCCACCGCAAGGAAAGGCAGGATCGCCTTTGCAATGGTGGCCACCTTTTCTCGGGACACCGCCGCGGCCACGAACAGCACCAGCCCCATGGGCGGCGTGGCGAGGCCAACGGTCAGGTTAACGGACATGATGATCGCAAAGTGGATCGGCTCGACACCAAGGCCCAGGAACACGGGGCCGAGGATTGGGCCAAGGATGATGATCGCGGGGCCTGCGTCCAGGAACATACCAACGACGAACAGCAGAAGGTTGATCAGGAACAACAGAAGCAGCGGGTTCTCTGTGAGCGTCAGGATCCATTGCGCCAAGAGCTCCGGTGCGTGGCTGAGGCTGACGACGGTTTTAAACGACATCGCCGCGCCAACCAGCAACAAAACAACAGCAGAGGTGATGCCCGCGCGGGTCAGGACGTCTGGCAGCTCACGGACTTTTAGCGTGTTCAGAACAAAGAGCCCGATGACCAGTGCGTAGGCTACTGCAACGGCTGCGGCCTCTGTCGGGGTGAAGACTCCGCCTAGAATGCCGCCCAGAATGATGACAGGCGTCATCAGAGGGAAGAAGGCTTTCAGCGAAGCCTGACCCCGTGCTTTCCACGTGTATTTTTCAGTTGCTACAGGGAAGTCATAGCGGTCTGCCATGACTTTGATCATCAGCATAAGGCCAACACCCACGAGAATGCCGGGGACAATGCCTGCAAGGAACAGAGCTGCGACGCTTTCGCCCATCACATAGGCATAGATGATCATAATGCCCGAAGGCGGAATGATCGGGCCGATGACCGAGCTCGCGGCGGTGATCGCGGCTGCGAAACGGGTGGTATAGCCCTGTTTCTCCATCGCAGGGATCAGCATGGAGCCAAGTGCCGAGGTGTCCGCAACCGCCGAGCCCGACAGCCCCGCAAAGAGCATAGAAGACAGGACGTTGACGTGGGCAAGGCCTCCGCGGAAGTGACCCATGAGGGCCTGGGCGAATTCGACCAGACGCAGGGTGATGCCACCGCGGTTCATCAGTTCCCCTGCCAACATAAAGAAGGGGATGGCCATCAGCGGGAAGCTGTCCATACCGTTATAGAGGTTACGATACAGCAGCGTGATATCCCGTTCCTGACCGGCCAGCCACAAAAGCGCGCCGGGGGCTGCCAAGAGGCAGAAGAACACCGGCAGACCGATCAGGAGGAGGAAAAGGAAGACGGGTAGGAACCAGAGCAACATTATTCAGCACCTCCAGACACAGGGCCGCCAATGACGGGCAGGCTCGCGCCTCCGCCGAACAGGGAAATCACACGACGCAGGATCAGCTCGACATTTACGAGGATCAGCAGCACAACACCGATGAACAAGGACAACATCATCCAACTGCGTGGCACGCGGAACCATTCGTCAAAACCAAGCGAGGTTGGGACATAAAGCGACGCTGTCGCGAAGCGGCCACCGAGGCCGTTGACCTCTTTCCAGCCGATCTGGACGGCAAAGATAAGCACGACCAGACAGACCACCAAAAGGATGATCTGCAAGAGTTGCAGGGCTTTAGAGGGCAAGAGCGAGTCAATCACATCAATCGCCACAAATCCTCCGCTGCGGAAGGCTGTGGGTGCCATGAGGCCGGTCATCCAAAGCATACAGAACCGCGCGGCCTCATCGGGCCACGGCAACGCATTGTTCAGAATATAGCGGAAAAAGACCTGGATCAGGATGGCCACCACCATCGCCGCCACTGCGACAACGCCGATGCCACGACCAATGCGCAGCAAGAGGTCGTTGATCACCTTAAACACCGTGGCCAAAGCCAGCAAGAAATTCATATTTTTACCTCCCACGCGGTCTTGAGGGGACCGCGGCCCTTAGTCGTTTGTCGAGAAGACTCCCATTTTTCCTTTAAAAAACCCAAGAGCCTCGCCGTCGCTGCGCATCGTGGCGCGGTCGATGGATCCCAGAATGATCGTGTGATCTCCAGCATCGATGGTTTGGACTTGGGTACATTCGAACCGCGCCAGACAGCCGTCGATCAGGGGCGCATCTCCCTGATTGAGCGTCAAATCCATATCGCGCAGCCCATAGGCGTCTTTCGCAATCGCCCAGCACAGATCAGCTTGATCTGCGGCCAGAACGTGAATGGCATAGTGTTTTGCATTCAGAAAATGCACCGCCCGCCGAGATCCCTTGTCCGGCGACCAAAGCGCCAAGGCAGGGTCCAGAGAGACGGACGAGAAACTATTGGCGGTGATCCCGATGGGGCCGTCTTCGGTCATAGCGGTCACGATGGTGACTCCGGTGACAAACCGACCGAAAGCATCGCGCAGAAGGCGCGTGTTGTCCGCGTCTGGAACAAAGCTTTCCTGAGTTTCGGTTTGCGTCATGACGTTCACGGAACCTCCTTGCCGAGCGCGGCCTCATAGAGAGTGAACCATGCTTCGCGGCTCAAAGATACTTTCATCGCGTCAGAAATGGTCTTGATGCGATCGAGATTGTTCGTACCCAGCACCGGCAGAATGTTCGCAGGGTGGCGCAAGAGGAAGGCCACGGCAACGGCCGCCCGATCTACGCCGAACTCGGCAGCAATCGCGTCCATGCGTTTCGCCAGATCGCTGTCCTGCGTCATCAGTCCGCCGCCGCCCAGAGGCGACCATGCCATCATTGGCTGGCCATTCTTCTGGTGGAACGCGATGTCGCCATTGGTGAAAGGTGAGATTTCTGACAGAGAGATTTCCAGCTGGTTGGTGACAAGCTTATTGCTCATCGCCGATTGCAGCAGATCCCAGTCCCACGGGCGGAAGTTCGATACGCCGACGCTGCGCACTTTGCCTGATTTTACCAGATCATCCAGCGCCGCGCCGGTTTCCTCGTGATCCATGAGTGGATCCGGGCGGTGGATCAGCAGCAGGTCGATGTGATCAATGCCCATGCCTTTGAGCGACTGGTCGACAGAGGCTTCGATATGGGCACGAGATGTATCGTAATATTTCACCGGCGCATGGGACCAGCGACCGATTGGCGCGATGATGTCGCATTTGGTGACGATCTCCATCTGGTCGCGCAGCGCAGGGTTGGCGCGCAGGGCACCGCCCAGGATCTCTTCGGCGCCATAATCGCCATAGATATCGGCCTGATCAAAGGTGGTGATGCCTTGGTCCAGACATGCCTGAATTTTTGCCTCGACATGGGCTGGCGAGGTGTCTTCGACATCGCCAATGCGCCACATGCCATAGACCAGACGGCTGAAGCTGAGATCAGAAGTGAGGGATACGCGATCCATTATTTGCGCTCTCCTACGCCCAGTGGCGTTGCAGGTGTTGATGCCGGAACGCGGCCATAAGCCTCTGGCATCGAACAGGTTTTCAAATGTGGCATGACGAGTTTGCCGAAATATTCGGCCTCGTCAATGTGTGGATAGCCCGAGAAGATAAAGGCGCGGATGCCCATCTTTTGGTACTCTTCGATCTGGCTCAGAACCTGATCTGCGCTGCCGACGAGGGCCGCGCCACAGCCCGAACGCGCGCGACCGACGCCAGTCCAAAGGTTTGGTTCCACGTAGCCGAATTTATCCGCCAGCTCGCGCGCTTTCGCTTGGTGCGCCACGCCCAGCGAGATGCTGTCATGCGCGCGGTCGCGGATCAGTTTGCCGTATTCGTCATCCAGCTTGGACACGATGTATTCTGCGTATTCGCGGGCCTCAGCCTCGGTGTCGCGGACGATCATGTGAACGCGCAACCCATAGTCCAGCGTGCGGTTGTACTTCTCGGCCACCGCGTTCACGTCTTTCATGCGCTGGGCGAGGTTTTCCTTGGGCTCGGGCCACATTAGATAGACGTCGCAGTGCTGACCGCAGAGGTCGAGCGCCGCAGGGGAGTAGCCACCGAAATAGAGCAGCGGGCCGCCGGTTTGGTAGGGCTTGGCCGGATCGGTAGTGAGGCCTTCGAAATTATAGACTTCGCCCTTGTAGTTGATTTCGTCCTGCGTCCAGGCTTGTTTCAGGATCTCAACCACTTCACGAGAGCGCTGATAGCGGAAGCCGCTTTCGGCCACTTCGCCGGGGAAATCCGAGCTGATGATGTTAACGGTCAGTCGCCCCTCAAGCATGTGATCGAGCGTCGCGATGGTGCGCGCCAGCATGATCGGCTGCATCTCACCACAACGTACAGCGGCGAGCAGGTTGATCTTTTCAGTGATGGGCGCGCAGCCGGCCACAAAGCTCAGCGTGTCCTGGCCAACCTGATAGGAAGAGGGGCATAGGATGTTGCGAAAGCCCTGCGCCTCTGCGGTTTTCACGATGTCAGAGCAATGTTTCCAGGACGACCGCAGATCGCCATTCGGCACGCCCAGAAACTGATAATCGTCCGAGCAAAGTGCTGAAAACCAAGACACTTCTGCGGCGTCTAGGTCTGGCGACGTGATTGGAACGACGGTCATTGATTCCTCCGAAGGCGAGCAGGCATTTTCATCTTGCATAACCAGCGCTTTGATGTAGATCAATGGTGTATCAATTTTTTTTGTTAGCGGTAGCGCGGTCACATGACGTCCATCGGCGAAGCAACAGCGATCCCTCTTTACTTGCAGATCAGCGAGACTCTGATCCGCGAGATCGGCTCTGGCCGACTAGAGGATGGCGCGCGTTTGCCGCCAGAACGTGCGTTGGCCGTGCGGTTCAACACGACCGTGCGCACGCTTCGCAAAGCTCTGTCAGAGCTTGAGAAAAAAGGCCTTTTGGAGCGGATCCAAGGGTCTGGCAACTATGTGCGCAGTAAGGATCAAGTCCTCAGCATCTATTCGATGCTGCGTCTGGAGCTGCATGAGGGCGGCGGGCTGCCGACGGCGCAGTTCCTTTCCGTCGATGAACTCCGGAAACCCTCGGACCTGCCGGACTTCGGACGCAAAGGCTGGGGCACGCGATTCCGCCGGTTGCGGTTCATGGATAAGATTCCGGTTGCGGTCGAGGAGATTTGGCTCGATGGATCCGCCGGTCACGTGGATCCCAAACAGGTGCAGGATTCGATGTACCGCTACTATCGCTTGGCGCTGGATGTCTGGATCAGCCGCGCCGAGGATCGAGTAGCGATCGGAACCGTCCCTGACTGGGCACCCGAAGCTTTCGGGAAATCCCACGGTGACATTACAGGATATGTAGAGCGGTTGAGCTGGGCCAAGGATGACGCCCCCATAGAGTTCTCCCGCACTTGGTATGACCCAGACAAAGCACTCTACGTGCAGCGTCTGACTTAGGAGCAAGAATGTCTAAAACGACACATTACGGAATCATCGGCTGTGGCATGATGGGCAACGAACATATGCGCAATATTGCGCTGTTGCCGGATGCCAAAGTCTCTGTGATTTTTGAGCCCGACGCGGGGATGCGTCAGGCGGCACAGCATGTTGAGCCAGACGTGAATTTTGCCGACAGCATCGAGGATCTGCTGGCCTTTGAGGACCTGGATTGCGTGCTTATCGCCAGCCCGAACTTTCGCCATGTGGAACAGCTGGAGCTAATGGCCGAAAAACGCGCTTTGCCGGTTCTGGTGGAAAAACCGCTCTTCACGGATCCGGCGGATGTCGCTCGGATGGATGCGTTTATTACGACCTACCCGGCACCGGTCTGGGTTGCGATGGAGTACCGCTATATGCCGCCGATTGCTGCCTTTCTGGAGGCGGCCGATGAGGCGACTGGCGGCATCAAAATGCTGACCATTCGCGAGCATCGTTTCCCGTTTTTGCCAAAGGTCGGCAACTGGAACCGCTTTAACGCCAAATCCGGCGGCACCTTTGTTGAGAAATGCTGTCACTTCTTTGACCTGATGCGCCTGACCATTGGGGCCGAGCCCGTGCGGGTCATGGCCTCAGGCGGGCAGGATGTGAACCATCTGACGGAAACCTATGACGGCGTGGCTAGCGATATTCAGGACAACGGCTATGTCATCGTCGATTTCGACAATGGCGCGCGCGCGATGCTGGAGCTCTGCATGTTTGCCGAAGGGGCAGAGTATCAGGAAGAGGTCTTTGCCGTCGGCCCCAAAGGCAAGGTCGAGGCACAAGTTCCGGGGCCGGGTCGGTTCTGGCCAGCGCATCTTGGCGATGCCCCTGTGCCGAAGCTTGTCATCAGTCCGCGTAACCCCAAGGGGCCCGAAGTACGGGATATTCCGGTTGATCCTGACATCCTTGAGGCCGGCGATCACAATGGCTCGACCTTTTACCAGCACCAGAAGTTCCTCGAACTGGTGCGCGGAGAGCGCTCTGAACCGGAGGTCAGCTTCAACGACGGCAAGATGGCCGTGCTGATGGGCATGGCGGCGCAGCTCTCGATTGCAGAACAGCGGGTCGTGAAAATGAGCGAGCTGCTCTAAACAAAGTTCAGAGGCCCTGCGGGGCCTCTTTTCCTTTATGAAGTGTCGCTTTCTGCAATCAGATTTCGGGAATCTGCAGGCTTTGGGCACCGCTTGTTCGCATGATCTCTGTGAAAAGGAGAGCCATATGAACGCACCACTTCAACGAGGCCGCGGCGGCGGACGTGCCGCCCGCAGGGCGCTGCGCACAGCCGTGAATTTCGACATGCTGCCGGGTTTGACCCGCAAAATTCCGCTCTGCGAAGTGATGGACGGCGCGCAGGTCGAAGCAATTGATGCGGCTTCGATGGATATCCTTGAGAACGTGGGCGTTCAGTTTCGCGACGAGATCGCCTTGGCGGATTGGAAACGCGTGGGCGCCAAGGTTGAAGGAGAGTTGGTCTATCTGGATCGCGGCCTGGTGCGTGAATTGATCGCGACGATCCCGTCTGAGTTCACCTATCACGCGCGCGATCCGCAAAAGAACGTTGCGTTGGGCGGCAATGCCTCGGTCTTTGTGCCGATGACCGGCGCGCCGTTCTTGCGCGATCTGGAAGACGTGCGCCGCAATCCGACGCTGGATGACTTGGCGATGTTCCACAAGCTCAGCCACATGCTGCCAGCGCTGCATTCCTCGGCGCATCATATTGTCGAGCCATATGATCACCCGATCAGCCACCGGCATTTACGGATCACCTATTCCTCGATGAAGCATTCCGACAAAATGTTCATGGGCATGACCACCAGCCCCAAGAACGCCGAAGACGTCATGGACATGTGCGCGATCCTCTTTGGTGAGGACTTTATCGACAGCCATCCGGTCACGACAGGCAATTGCAACGGCAATAGCCCGCTGGTTTGGGATGAAACCATGCTGGGCGCGATGCGGGCATTCTGTAAACGCAACCAGCCCGTGCTCTGCTCGCCTTTCGTCTTGGGCGGCGCGAATACGCCGGCCTCTGTGCCTGCGACCGTGGCACAGCTAAACGCGGAGGCTTTGTCCGCGTTGGCCTATACGCAGGTCATCCGCAAAGGCGCGCCTGCGATTTATGGGCATTACCTGTCCACGGTTTCGATGAAGTCCGGCGCCCCCATGGCAGGGACGCCCGAAATCAGCCTGATGAATTTTATGATCGGCCAGATGGCGCGCTATTATGATGTGCCTTGGCGCACGTCCAACACGCTTGGCGGTGCGAAGACTTTTGACGCGCAGGCGGGGTACGAAAGCGCCACGACTCTGCAAGCGGTGATCCACGCGGGCGCGAATTACATCTGGCATTCCGCCGGATGGAACGAGGCGGGGATGCACTGTTCTGTCGCGAAATTCATCGTGGATGCGGAGCAATGCGCAATGGCCTATCGCATGGCAGAAGGCCCTAAATGGGGTGATTTTGATGCGGCTTTGAAAGCGGTTCCAGACGTCGGGCCAGGCGGGCATTACCTTGGGCATCCGCACACACAGGACAACTTCCAGGAAGCCTTTTTCATGCCAGAGCTCTTTGACAACAACTCGATCGAGCAATGGGTGGCCGAAGGCGAGATCGAGATCACGGAACGGGCCTTGGGGCACGCGAAAAAGCTCTTGAGCGAATACCAGGAGCCGACGCTTGACGTGGCCAAGAACGAAGAGCTGCTGGATTATATCGCGCGGCGCGAACGCGAGATCCCAGCAGAGGATGCGCTGAACCAAGATTACTAGGTGCGCCTCCGGTGGGGATATTTTGGGCAAGAGAAAGATTGGTTTCATCTTGCCCAAAATACTCATCTTTGCGGGCGGCTATTCGCTGCGCGCGCGATGTTCTTGCCAGCGCAACACGGCATTGCCTCCGATCTGGCGGAAAGGCTGCGGGGGCAGGCGGCTCGGGCGCGACTCTGATGTGAAATGATTGGTGATGTCCGATGTGACTCCACAGGCCAATTCCGCTGCACCCATGCCGGTCAGCGTGCCGCGAGCGGTGCCTAGCCCATTCTGCACACAGGCCGAATAGACCCCATTCTCGATCTCGCGCATGACGGACACGCCGTTCATGGAGAGGCAGAGATGCCCAGCCCAGACGTGCTCCATTTGGAGGCCTGCAAGTTGTGGAAAGCGGCTGTCGAATTTTCGCTGCATGACGCGCGCGGCGCGGGCCATGTCGCGCGGCGAGGGTTTGGTGTTGGGCTTTAGAATCGCGCAGGTGCGTGTCACGATGCGGTTGCCGCCTTGGGCGGTATCGATCCGGCGCATGGTGGTGCCCATAGGGTCTGAAGGAGTGATACCCCATCGGCTTTGACCACCAAGTTTCGCGAGGGCTTCGTCATCCAGATCCGGCGTCATGGAAGCATACAGGAAGAGCTGCATGAGGCGTCCTTTTTCAACGCCAAAGCTTTCTAGATGACCGTTCACTGACAGAATGACTTTGCCGGTCGAGACCGAGCCGTTCCGCGTTTTGACCACCCAAGCGGTGGCGTCTTTTGCGATTTCCACCACGGGGGACTGTTCATAGATGTCAACGCCGTCGCCGCGCAGGCCGACTGCAAGGCCTCGGATATAGCCCGCCGGTTGCAGCACGACTGTGCCCGGTGTGTAGAGACCTGATTGATAGTGCGCGCTGCCAGTCAGTTCTTTCATTTGTTGCGCATCGAGTGCTTCTGAGGTTTCGCCCAAAGACGCCAGATGCGCTGCGTAGCTGTCGTTGTGGGCCTTGGCGCGCGGGCTGGCGGCTCCGTTTACTTTGCCGCATTCGTCAAAGTAATTGCGGTCGATTTGGTAGTCTGCAACGGCCTCGCGCGCAAAGGAAATGGCCTGACGATTCAGCCGGATTATGGCCTTGTCATCACCGCTGCCAGCATAATCATCTGATGTCAGATCATGCGGCAGGTCGATCATAAAGCCAGAGTTGCGCCCCGCCGCGCCTTCAGCGATATGCCCGGCTTCCAGCACGACGATTGAGGCGTCTGGTGCAAGTTGCATTAGGCGGCGCGCGGCGGACAGGCCGGCAAAGCCTCCGCCGACAATCACGAAATCCGCGGTGTATGATCCGCTCAATACGGATCCGTATGTTTGCGGGCCGAGAATGGTGTTCCACGCCGCCGGGCCGAGGTGGACCGGCAGGCGTTTAGCGCGATACGCCATCAGTCGACAGCTTCGTCGTCGTCGTCAGACAGGTTGATCCAGATGGTTTTGAGCTGCGTGTATTGGTCATGGGCGTGAATAGAGTTGTCGCGCCCGCCAAATCCTGACTGTTTATAGCCACCGAAGGGGGTCGAAATATCGCCTTCCCCAAAGCTGTTGACCGTCACCGTGCCCGCCCGCAACTGCCGCGCGCCGCGAATGGCGCGTTTGGAGTTCGCAGTGAAAATCGACGCACAGAGCCCGTAGTCGGTGTCATTGGCGATAGAAATCGCTTCGTCCAGACCCGAGATCTCGATGACCGAAAGGATCGGGCCAAAGATCTCTTCACGCGCCAGACGTTGATCGTTGCCAGAGATCTCGACCATCGTGGCTTCGACGAAGGCGCCATCATGGGATGTGCCTCCGAAAATGACCTCGCCTTCGCCCAAATAGCTGCAGACCTTGTCAAAATGCGCCTTGCTGACCAGAGCACCCATGCGGGTTTCCGGGTTCAGCGGGTCTCCGATGTTCCATTGCTGAGCGTGATGCGTGATGCGCTCGCACAGTTCGGCTTTGACGTCCTTGTGGACGATCAGGCGTGAGATGGCTGAGCAGTTTTCGCCCATGTTCCAATAGGCGCCGTTGACGATGTGCTGCGCCACGCGGTCGAGGTTCTCGGCGTCATCCATGACGATGGCTGGGTTCTTGCCGCCCATTTCCAGCACGACCTCTTTGGCGTTGCTTTCCGCCGCATAGGTCAGGAAGCGTTTGCCGGTGGCGGTGGAGCCGGTGAAGGACACCATGTCGATGTCCATATGGCGGCCGATGGGCTCGCCGACCTCAGCGCCGCCGCCGGGGAGGATGTTGAGGACACCCGCAGGAATGCCCGCCTCAGACGCGAGTTCAGCCAAGCGCAAGGCGGACAGGCTGGTTTCCTCAGCAGGCTTGACGACCACAGAGCACCCCGCTGCCAGCGCGGGGCCGATTTTCCAAGCCAGCATCAGAAGCGGGAAGTTCCAGGGCAGCACCAATCCAACGACCCCGATGGGTTCGCGGATGACCATCGCGATGTGGTCATCAGAGGCAGGGGAGACTTGATCGTAGATCTTATCAATCGCCTCGGCGTGCCATTTGATGCAGTGGATGCTTTCAGGGATGTCCACGGTGGCGCAGTCATAGATGGTTTTGCCGCTATCAAGGCTTTCGATTACCGCCAGCTCGTTCTGATTGCGCGTCATCAGTTTGCAAAGCCGGATCAAAACGTCTTTGCGCTCGGACGGGTGCATTTTAGACCAGCGCCCGTCGTCAAAGGCTTCGCGGGCCTTGGTGACGGCGAAATCCACGTCCTCGGATCCATAGGCCGCGATCTCGGTCAGGACATCTCCGTTGGCGGGGTTGGTCGTGGTGAAGGTCGCACCCGTTGCCGCAGGTCGATAGCCGCCATCCACAAAGCCCGCATTCGGCAGGGTCAGATTGTCGGCGATGGATTTGTATTCTGCATGTGTGAGCAAGTCGGCCATAGCTTATTTCCCCGCCTTAATATCTGCGATTGTGGATTTGAGAACGCGTGTCACCTGTTCCAGCGCGCGTTTGTCGTCTTTGTTCAGCCCCTTCAGAGGGGCGCGCATGGCACCGGCGTCGATGCCGTTCATGGTGACGCCATGTTTGATGGTCTGAATGAATTTGCCGCCCTGCTCGAGCACCCGCATCAGAGGCATCATGGCGGACATGATCTTGCGCCCCTTGGCAAAGTCTCCTTCGACAACGCAGGCCTCATAGAGGGCCACATGTTCTTCGGGTAGGAAATTGGACCCACCGCAGACCCAGAAAGGCGCACCCCAGGCGAAGAATTCGAGCGCTTGGTCGTCCATGCCACAGCCCAGCTGGATATGCGGGTAGTCGCGTGCCAAAAGGTGGACGCGGTTGATGTCGCCCGAGCTTTCCTTGATGCCGCAGAAGTTGCGAGACCGGACCACGCGGTCAAGGAACTCTTCGCCCATCATGGTACCAGTGCGGTGTGGGTAGTTGTAGAGCATCACGGGCAGGTTCGCAGCCTTGTCAATCGCCAAAGCGTTCAGCGCGTTTTCGCGATCGGTCGGCACGGCATAGGGCGGCGAGGCCAAGAGGATCGCGTCGGCACCCATCTCGCGCGCGGCGGTGGCAAGGGCGATGGAATCCGCAGTCAGCATCGCGCCTGTGCCCACGACCAGCGGCACGCGGCCGTTGATGCGGTCTTTGGTGAACTGCGCCAGCTCGACACGTTCAGCCACCGTCTGGGCATAGTTCTCGCCGGTAGAGCCGCCGGAAATCATGCCGTGTACACCGTTAGAAATCAGAAATTCGATCACCTCAGCCAGAGCGTCCCAATTGGGCGTGCCATCGGCGTGGTAGGGGGTGACGACGGGCGTGTAGATGCCGTCAAATCGGAATATTGGGGTCATTTGGTCCTCATGCAGGCATATGTTGGGGAAGACTGCCAAGCGGCATGTCCAGAGCGTCCGGAAAAACGAAGAGCTCGATCTGATTGCGCGACAGGTTCCAGTGGTCGATGGCCAGTTGCGCGGCGGTGTCAGCGTTCCGCGCCTCGATGGCCTCGATAATGGCGTCATGTTGGCGGCTGGCCAGTTCACGCTCTTTGCTGAGGGCGCTGGCGGAGGGATTGTAGAAGGTGATGCTCAGGCGCGCGTGATCGATCAGAAGCCGATTGAAGGAGGGCTGTAGATAGATATTGGCGGCCATCTCTCCGGTGATTTCATGGAAGCGATTGTTGGCCAGAGCGCGATCGGCCGCATGGCCTACGTCGAGCGCGTGTTTGAACGCGGATTGCGCGTCTTTCAGCGCGGTGATCTGAGCGCGCGTGGCATTGAGTGCAGCCATACGCAGGATCGCACCATAAATCATGGGGGCGGCCTGAAAGAAGCCGCGCATCGTCGCAAAGGACATGTCCGATACGCGCGCACCTCGGTTGGGTTGCAGCGTTAGATACCCTTCGCCTGCCAGTTCACGCAGTACTTCGCGCAGAGGGGTGCGCGACAGGCCGAATTCTTGCGCGAGCTGCGCCTCATCCAAATCCGCACCCGGCGCGAGCGACGTCGTGAGGACCGCAGACCTTATGTGATCCGCGAGCGCGCGTTTGGGGCTTTTGTCTGTGTCAGGCATCTTGCATTTCGTCTTAGGTTGCGAATCTTGTATTTGAGAAATATACAATATGTATACAAAATTGCGACCCCGTTCCAGAAATGACCGACACGCCTGTTCAACGTTTCACCTTTATCCTTGTTGAAGAGTTCTCTCATCTCGCGTTTTCCTGCGCCGTGGAGCCGTTGAGAATTGCCAATCTGGTCAGCGGCAAGACGCTCTATGACTGGCAGTTGATTTCCGAAAACGGAGAGACAGCGACCTGTTCAAATGGCACTGTTTCGCTGGTGGATGGTGGGCTTGAGGACATACAAAGCAGTGCGCGGCTGTTTGTGCTGTCTGGTATCCACATGAAAAACCACGTGACCTCAAGCCTGCTGGCGGCCTTGCGTCGACTCAGAGCCATGGGCACGCCTTTGGGGGCTTTGTGCTCCGGGGCGTGGATCCTCGCAGAGGCGGGCTTTTTGGACGGCAAAGAAGCCTCGATCCACTGGGAGTATCACGACAGTTTCAGCGAAGCCTTTCCGGACGTGAATCTGGTGCGCAATGTTTTTGTGGCAGATGCGCCCTTTTTGACAGCCTCTGGGGGAACCGCGACGGCGGATCTGATTTTGCATCTGATTGAGGCGGAGCACGGAGAAGAGCTGGCGCTCGCCGTGGCGGACCAGATGGTTTACAACGCTGTGCGCGCGGCGACCGCCGAGCAGAAAGTGTCGCTGCAGTCGCGCAATGGCATCCGAAATGCCCACCTGGTGAAGGCGATCACGATGATGAAAGAGGGGCTAGAGACGCCAGTTTCGCCGACCGTCATCGCCGAAGATCTGGGTATTTCGACACGCCAACTTGAGCGTCTGTTTGGCAAGTTCCTGAACACGTCTCCTAAGAAATATTATATGGAACTTAGATTGGATAAAGCGCGGAATCTTTTGGTGCAGACCGATCAATCCATAACGGATGTTGCGCTGGCCTGCGGCTTTGAGAACTCGGGGCATTTTTCGCGGGCGTATCGCACGGCTTTTGGGCATGCGCCCTCGCTGCAAAAGTCAAAACTCACTTAGGGCCAGTGGGCGGAAACTCTGAAAGTTTCCGTCGGCGATTTCTTTCAAAGAAATCGTGGCCTCTAGCTTTCCCGTGGTCGAAGGCTTAGGCACAGCCTATGACCAAAATGACCCTTTTTGCTGTTTGCCCGCCCGGGCTTGAAGACGTCCTGCTTGCGGAAGTTACCTCACTCGGCTGGTCCGGTGCGCAAGCCATACCCGGTGGTGTAGAATTTGCAGGTGATTGGCAGGATGTGTGGCGGGCCAATATGTGGCTGCGCGGTGCAACCCGCATTTTAGCGCGTCTGGGGTCTTTTCGCGCCTTCCACCTCGCGCAGCTTGATAAACGTGCCCGGAAATTTGACTGGGCGTCGGTTCTGCGTTCCTACGTTCCGGTGAAGGTCGAAGCAACAAGCCGCCGTTCCAAAATCTATCATGCGGGGGCCGCCAAACAACGTGTCGAACGCGCGATCTCTGAAACGATTGGGGCCCCAATTGGCGGAGACGACGCGATTGGGATCAAAGTTCGAATTGAGGATGACCTTGTCACCATCAGCCTCGATACCTCTGGCGAAAGCTTGCATAAACGCGGCCATAAAGAAGCGGTTGGCAAAGCTCCGATGCGTGAAACGCTTGCGGCGCTCTTTATGCGCTCTTGCGGGTATGACGGACAGGAACCTTTGCTGGATCCCATGTGCGGGTCTGGCACCTTCCCCATTGAAGCTGCGGAATGGGCTATGGGGTTGGCGCCGGGGCGTGCGCGCAGCTTTGCGTTTGAACAGCTCGCAGGTTTTGAGGCAGAGACCTTGGCGGATATGCGTGCGTTATCTCCAACTCCAATCCCGCTGCGGTTCTTTGGATCTGACCGCAATGCAGGCGCGATCCAGATGGCGCAGGCCAATGCCCAACGCGCGGGTGTTCAATCAGTTACGTCTTTTGAGCAGGCGGCGATCAGCGATCTAAAACGGCCGGACACAGCGCCGGGACTTGTGATGATCAACCCACCGTACGGCGCGCGTATCGGCAACAAGAAGCTTCTCTATGGTCTCTATGGATCCATGGGGCAGGTCTTGATGGACCAATTTCAGGGGTGGCGTGTTGGGATTGTGACGTCTGACACTAGCCTTGCGCGCGCCACTGGTCTGCCGCGCCTGAAAAACGGCGCGCCTCTGCCGCATGGAGGTCTAAAGGTGCGGCTGTTTCAGTCTCAACTATAGGTTATTCAGCCGCGACCGGCACTTCGGAACTGAGCATCTGTGTAAAACGGCTGGCGGCTTCGCCCATCATATGCGTGATCCGTCCACCTGAAATCGTCGCCTCAATCGCCTTGGTGTCCGCGTTCACCACCACAAGGTCTGCGCGTTTCCCATAGTCTATGACGCCCCGATCACTCAGGCGCAGCACGTCTGCTGCATTGGTCGAGATCATAGCCCAAGCTTTTTCCAGAGGCATGACGTCGTCCTCGGCCAGTTTAAAAGCTGCCTGCGCCAAGGCCGGATAATAGTAGTCAGAGACCAGCACGTCGCAAAGTCCAGCCTTTACCAAATCTATGGCTGCAATATTGCCTGATTGGCTTCCGCCCCGAACAATATTGGGTGCGCCCATCAGCACTGGGTCATTCACAGCCTTTGCCAAAGCCGCTGGGGTGCGCGCAGTCGGAAATTCACAGACTTTTGCGCCGATCAAAGAATAGGTCTCGCGCGTGGTGCCATCTGGGTCATCGTGACTGCCATAGGTAACGCCCATCTGGTCAAAGGCCTCGGCCAGTTTGCACAGGTGACGCGGAACGTCCTTGTCCTGATCGCGGGCGGCCCAAACCATAGCCATATGTTCTTCAGAGGTGCGGCCATTCTTTTTGGCCCAATGGGCGATGTCTTCAGGGCGGGCGTGGCTCATTTCAATCGCCTCATCGAGGTGATTGTTAAAGATCACATAATCGACGCCAAATTTTTTGATTGCGGCCAACAGGCGCTCGCGCGTGCCCACTGTATGGGTTTCACAGCGAATTTGGACGCGCAGATCGGTTAACATGCGGGGACGGTAGGCTGCGACTGCCGCAAGAAATTCTTCGGCGAAGTCAGGGCCGCGATGTCCACCCTCCCAGCTCCAGCTTTGGGCCATCCATGCGGTTGTGACGCCATTGGCCGCGGCATCCCGGTCTGTGGCGCGCAACCCGGTTTCCAATGGGAAAGGGGCTGAAGGGCGCGGGGCCATATGCCGTTCAAACGCATCCCCATGCAGGTCAATGATGCCAGGTAGGATCAGATAACCGGTCAGATCGACGGCCGGGAATGGGCCTTTAGAGATCAGCCCATTTGCAATTGCTACCGAACGCTGTTGCAAAGATCCGTCGCGCAGGACAGTCGCGCCTGTCAGGCGCAAAGGGGAAAGATGAGAAATCATTAAACTGCTCGCCACTGTTTGAGGCGGAGTTACACCAGTTTTATGAACTCATCATGACAAAAACCCTTGTTTTTATAAGCGAAACCAGTGCTGCAATAGTTGTTGAGACTTTCTCAATTACTTCCAAGGGCAAACCGCTCTATCGCATGAAACTGACCGTCCTCGGCCTCGCCAGCAAGTGTTAGGCTGCGAATCTCAAACGGGTGGGGCAGATGAGGTTTTATCGCTTTGGCAAGCTGTAACTCGACAGCAGGCAGTTCGGATTTCGCCAGTTTTCCGCTGAGTGTCATGTGAAAATGGAAGTCTTGCATGACATAGGGGTAGCCCCACCGCATGAGGTTGTCTTCCTGACTTGGCGTGAGGCCCGCAGCGCGGCGACGGGCGATCTCGGCCTCTGGGGCAGGGGCACGAAACGGATCAAAAGCCTCAACAACGGACGCGGCCAATGCGTTCAGTTTGGTTTCCTCCCCAACCGGCGTCAGCGCCAAAAATCGTCCGATCCGTTGCAGGGAAAGCGTTTCTAGAGTGACGCTATCTAATCCGGTGCAAATCTGGGCTGTCTGATCTCTAAGTGTCTCAAAATCATAGCCTTCCGCCAAGCGAAACGGAGGCTTCATCGTCGCGTGAAACCCATATTTGCGCGGTGTCGCGGTGATCTGCGAAATGGCAATGGGCAGATCGGCCAAGTCGGGGTGTGGCACTGCCTTGCCGGTCTCAAGATCCCAGCCCAGCCAAGCCGCGCCAAAGTCTGCCAAGGGGCCTGGCTCTGCGGTGAAATAGATGGCGTAGCGTTTGAACATCTTGAGGGCCTCATAGGTTTTGTGACGCCCGCTCTTGCAGGTTTGCGTGACAAAGGGATGACATATCCTCAATGGGGCGGCTTGCAAAGCGTGCTGCCTCTTGGTAGGCCCTGTGCATCCGTTGGGGTGCCTTTGCATAAGGCTGAGAGGTCAGAGACCAACCCATCGAACCTGATCCGGGGTCAGCACCGGCGTAGGAAACGGAGACTTGATGATAGCGGCCAAACCCGCACCCGTTTCCCCAAACCGCCGATAAGACCCCAAGATATTTGGAGGACGCGCATGGTACGTGCGGCGATGACGATTGCGGGATCTGACAGCGGCGGCGGGGCTGGCATTCAGGCCGACCTCAAAACGTTTTCTGCTTTGGGCGTGTTTGGGACCTCGACGATTACAGCGATTACAGCGCAGAACACGGTGGATGTTACGGCGGTCGAAGTCCTGCCTAACGAGGTGATTGCAGCTCAGATTGCGGCGGTTCTTGATGACATCGACATCCATGCGATCAAGATCGGGATGCTGGGATCTCCGGCGCTGATTGAGACCGTGGCGCGCGCGATTGAGGGGTTTGACGGGCCAGTGGTTCTGGATCCGGTGATGCTCTCGAAATCGGGCGTGGCTTTGTTGCCGGATGACGCAGTCGACGCGTTGGTCTCGGTGCTGGTTCCGCGCGCAACGGTCGTGACGCCAAACCTGCCTGAAGCGGCGCGGATCGTGAGTGAAGACGTGCCCAGCACGGATGAGGGAACTCAGGCGCAGGGGCGGCGTATTCTGGATCTCGGGGCGCAGGCTGTCGTGATGAAAGGTGGTCATGCCGAGGGCGAGATCTGTCGCGACTGGCTGATCACGCAGGATGATGCGGTGTCCTTCGAAGCGCCTCGTATTGAGACGCGCAACACACATGGTACGGGCTGCTCTATGTCCTCTGCGATTGCGGCAGAGCTGGCCAAAGGGTCGGCGCTGACAGATGCGGTTGGCACGGCCCATAGCTGGCTCCATCAGGCGATCCTTGCTGCCGATGATATCGACATCGGCAAAGGCCATGGCCCTGTTCACCATTTCCATGCGCTTTGGTCGTGAGTGTTGATTTCACCATAAAAGGCGCCGGGGTGGCCGGGCTTTGCGTTGCAACCGAGCTTGCCCGGCGCGGGGCAACCGTGCGCGTGTTGGACCCGAATGGCGCTCCCGGTGAACACGGTTGCAGCTGGTGGGCCGGCGGCATGCTCGCGCCCGATTGCGAAGGCGAAGTGGCCGAGGAGCCTGTGGTGCGTTTGGGGCGGGGGGCTGCCGAGTGGTGGGCTGCGCAAGGCGTGGATGTGACCTACAAAGGCTCGCTGGTATTGGCGTTGGGTCGCGATCGGCAAGAGCTGGATCGCTTCGCGCGGCGCACGGAAAATCATGAGATGATCGACAAAGCGGCTTTGTCCGCGCTTGAGCCGCATCTTGCCGAGCGATTTTCCCGCGCGCTTTATATGGAGGCCGAGGCGCATTTGAACCCTCGAAAGGCGTTAGGACATTTGGTGTCTGATCTGGCGCAGCGAGGCATAGAAATCACCTCCGGAGAGCCTGAGGGGCAGGTCATTGATTGCCGGGGCCTTTCCGCACGCGACAGCCTTGCTGATCTGCGTGGCGTAAAGGGCGAGATGGTGGTTCTGCGTGCGCCCGACGTGACGCTGGGCCGCCCGATCCGCCTGCTGCATCCACGGTTTCCGCTCTATATCGTACCGCGCGGCGATGGGATCTTTATGCTGGGCGCGACGCAGATCGAAAGCGGCGAACGGAGCCGCGCGACGGTGCGCTCTGTGATGGAACTCTTGAACACCGCCTATGCGTTGCACCCTGCCTTTGGCGAGGCAGAGTTGCTCGAGATCGGCGTTGATGCGCGTCCAGCCTTTCCGGACAACCTGCCAAGGATCACCTCGCGGGGTGGGGTTATTTACGTGAACGGGCTCTTTCGGCATGGGTATCTATTGGCGCCAGCGATGGCGCAGATGACGGCGGATTTGGTGATGGACGGCAAGCAGCCGGAACTTTGGAAGGATGTGGCATGAAGCTCATTGTGAATGGCGAGGTTCAAGAGGTTGCGGCGGCGACGCTGGCCGAGGCTCTGGATGTGCTGGGCTATGGCGAGGCCAAAGTCGCGACGGCTGTGAATGAGGATTTCGTGCCAGCCGGCTTGCGGGCCGGACATGCATTGAGTGACGGCGACCGGATCGAAATCGTCGCGCCGCGGCAAGGGGGGTAATGATGCCAGTCTTTTACGGAACAGAGATCGCCTCGCGTTTGATGCTGGGCACCGCGCAATATCCCTCGCCTGCGATTTTGGCGGATGCGTTTCGGCGGTCGCGTGCGGGCATTGCGACGGTTTCCGTGCGGCGTGAGGCAGGCGAGGATCAGGCAGGGCAGGCCTTTTGGGAGCTGATCAAAGAGCTGAACGTGGCGCTCCTGCCCAATACCGCCGGATGCCATTCCGTGCGAGAGGCCGTCACCACCGCCCATATGGCGCGCGAACTGTTTGACACCAAATGGATCAAACTTGAGGTCATTGGACATGCGGACACGTTGCAACCCGACCCCTTCGGGCTGGTCGAGGCCGCGCGGATCCTGACTGAGGACGGGTTTCAGGTCTTTCCTTACTGCACTGAGGATCTGGTGCTCTGTGACAAACTGCTGGACGCGGGCTGCGAGGTTTTGATGCCCTGGGGTGCTCCGATCGGCACGGGGTTGGGATTAAATAACGTTTACGGTCTGCGGTCCCTGCGGTCCCATTATCCCGATGTGCCTTTGGTGGTTGATGCGGGCCTTGGCGTGCCGAGCCAAGCGGCTCAGGCCATCGAGATGGGTTATGACGCGGTTTTGTTGAACACGGCCGTTGCTAAAGCCGGAGATCCTGCGGCGATGGCCGAAGGGTTTGCTTTGGCCGTGGAGGCAGGGGCTCTGGCAGCGGCTGCGGATCCGATGGAGCCGCGCGATATGGCGGCACCCTCGACGCCGGTGTTGGGAAAGGCGTTTTTGTGATGGGATTGCATGCGTTTTATCCGATCTTTGATGATGTAGCCTGGATCAAAAGGCTGGTGCCTTTGGGTATCAAGCTGGTGCAATTGCGGATCAAGGATCAGCCTGAGGACGTGATCCGCGCTCAGATCCTTGAAGCGCAAGAGATCTGTCGCGCGCACGACTGTGCCTTGGTGATCAATGACTATTGGCAGCTTGCGATCGAGCTTAAGTGCGACTGGGTGCATCTGGGCCAAGAGGATCTGGATGACGCAGACGTCGGCGCGATCAAAGCGGCGGGTCTGAAGCTTGGGCTGTCCACACATGATGGGCCTGAACTAGAATGCGCCTTGGCACAAGAGCCCGACTATGTGGCTTTGGGGCCTGTCTATCCGACCATTCTGAAAAAGATGAAGTGGCATCAACAAGGGCTGGGCAAAGTCACGGAATGGAAAGATCTGGTCGGTGATGTGCCTTTGGTGGCCATCGGCGGCATGTCGGTCGAGCGCGCGACGGGCGCGTTTGAGGCAGGGGCCGATATCGTATCTGCGGTCACCGATATTACCTTAAACGAAGATCCCGAAGCGCGGATCAAGGCCTGGCTTGAGGTCTGCCCATGAGCCGTTACGCGCGTCAATCCGCGGTGCCCAGCTTTGGGCCTGAAGGCACAGCGGCCCTGCGCAAAGCACGCGTGCTGGTGATTGGCGCGGGCGGGTTGGCGGCTCCGGTGATGCAGTATTTGGTGGGGGCTGGCGTTGGGTTTATCCGGCTGGTGGATCCGGATCGCGTGGACCTGAGCAACCTGCACCGGCAGACTTTGTTTCGAGAGGACGACATTGGCGCGCCTAAGGTGACGGCGGTTGCAGCGCATATGGGATCTTTGAATTCCGAGGTCGAGATTGATGCGGTGAAAGCGCGATTTGATCCGACTTTGGCGTGGACGTTGTGTCAGGATGTCGACCTTGTGATCGATTGCGCCGACAGTTTCGCGGCGAGCTATGGGGCCAGTGATTATTGCCTTGAAGCAGGCCTGCCTCTGATAAGTGCCTCGGTTGTGGGGACCGAAGGCTACGCGGGTGGTTTCAGTGCAGGTGCGCCGAGCCTGCGAGCGTTGTTCCCGGATTTGCCAGAGACTTTGGGCAGTTGCGACACGGACGGCGTGCTTGGCCCCTCTGTGGGCGTCGTCGGCAGTCTGCAGGCGCAGATGGCGCTGGGGGTCTTAACCAAAGCCCAGCCAAGCCCGCTGGGTCAGCTCGTCCGATATGACGCGCTGAACCTGCGCTTTAGCCAGTTCCGCTTTGATAAGGCACCTGAACCCGAAGCCGGGTATCGCTTTATTGGCGCACAAGAGATCAGTCCGATAGATCACGTCATTGATCTGCGCGGTGAGGACGAAGACGGCCCGGCCATCCCTCAAACCGAACGCCGCACCGTTGCCGATCTGACCGAAAACGGAGCCTCCGCTACGGCTGAGGGCGCGCGGATTGTGTTGGCTTGCCGATCAGGCCAGCGGGCTTGGAAGGCCGCGGACGCTTTAACGAAACACGGACATGAGAACATCGCGCTGGTCGCCCTGGGCGGCGGCGCTGTAGATTAACCAGGAGATAGAATTCATGAAGAAACTCTTGATGGCAGCGGCCTTTCTGACCGCGACGCCTGCTTTCGCCGCCGACAAGATGACACTTTTGCTGGATTGGTTTGTGAACCCCGACCACGGCCCGATCATTGTCGCGCAAGAACTCGGCTATTTCGCGGACCAAGGCCTTGAGGTTGAGGTGATCGCGCCTGCGGACCCAGCCGATCCACCAAAGCTGGTCGCCGCTGGCAAAGCAGACCTCGCGATTTCTTATCAGCCACAGCTGCACCTGCAGGTTGCGGAAGGCCTGCCGCTGAAGCGCGTTGGTACACTGGTCGCGACGCCTCTGAACTGTCTTTTGGTGCTTGAAGACGGCCCGATCAAAACCCCTGCGGACCTCAAAGGCGGCAAGATCGGTTTCTCGGTCGCGGGTGTTGAAGAAGCGCTGCTGGTCGCGATCCTTGAGAAATACGGCGTTGGTTTTGACGAAGTGGAACTGGTCAATGTGAATTGGTCTCTGTCGCCATCCCTGATGTCCGGCCAAGTGGACGCCGTGATCGGCGCCTACCGGAATTTCGAGCTGAACCAGATGGAAATCGAAGAGGTGCCCGGCAAGTGTTTCTACATCGAAGAAGAGGGCGTGCCGACCTATGACGAGCTGATCTATGTGGCAAACCCTGCGACCATGGACGCTGACATGACCCGCCGTTTCCTGCGCGCGACTGAGCTTGCGACCCAATACATCGTCAACAACCCAGAGAAATCCTGGGAGATCTTCTCGGGTACGTCCCCAGAACTGCAAGACCGTCTGAACGCGATGGCATGGGTTGACACGCTGCCACGGTTTGCACTGCGCCCAGAGGCTCTGGATGAGGGGCGGTACACCCGTTTTGAGGCGTTCTTGGCAGCGTCCGGTCTGGTCGAAGGCACACGTCCGGTTGCCGATCTGGCCGTCGATCTGGGTGCAGAATGAGCTACGGCGTCATTTTCCCAAAATGGCGTGAGGCGGCGGGTCAGTCTTGGCCCGCCTACACCGACCACGCCTTCGTGCGTGGCTTAAAGGACGGCTCACTGCCCCGCGCGGCGTTCTTGCATTATCTGGTGCAGGACTATGTGTTTCTGATCCATTTCTCGCGTGCCTGGGCTTTGGCGATCACCAAAGCGGAAACGCCCGAGGAAATGCGGCTTTGTGCGGGCACTGTGAATGCGCTGATCAACGAAGAGATCGCTTTGCATATCAAGACCTGTGCTGAGGCTGGGATCTCTGAGGAGGAGCTTTTCGCCGCAGAAGAACGTCCCGAAAACCTCGCCTATACGCGCTATGTGCTGGATGCGGGGCATTCCGGAGACTTTCTTGATCTGATGGCAGCTCTTGCGCCATGCGTCATGGGCTATGGTGAGATCGGTGCGCGGTTGATCAAGGATCATGCGCCTGATTATGCCGAGTGGATCGGCACTTATGGGGCCGAGGACTATCAGGGCGTTTGCTATGAGGTTGGCGCGTTGATTGACGCGGCTGTGGCGCGGCGTTTGGGAGAGACTCCCGAACAAAGCCCGCGCTGGGCGCGGCTCTGCCAGCATTTCACAATGGCGACCAAGCTTGAGGTCAGCTTTTGGGATATGGGGCTGAAACCATGAGCGAGGCCCCGGCGCTCTATCTTTCTGGATCAGCCTCTTTTGAGGATACGCCCGTGTTCTCGGGGCTGGATCTGAAGGTCGCGGCGGGGCGATGGACTTGTTTGCTGGGCTCTAGCGGTGTTGGGAAATCTACCATCCTCAAACTCTTTGCTGGACTGGCGGATCAGGTAGACTTTAAAGGGCAATTGGGTGCCGAGGGGATGAGTTTGGATGGATCAGTCGCCCTGATGGCGCAGGATGATCTGTTGATGCCCTGGCTGACGGCCCTTGAAAACGTGCTGCTCGGGGCGCGTTTGCGGGGCGATAAGCCTGACACAATGCGTGCTTTGGGCGTGCTTGAGCGCGTTGGATTGTCGGAAAAGGCGGGTCAAAAACCTGCTGAGCTTTCAGGCGGGCAACGTCAACGCGTCGCGCTGGCGCGGACCTTGATGGAGGATCGTCCGATTGTATTGCTGGACGAGCCCTTCTCTGCGCTTGACGCCAAGACACGCGCACAAATGCAGGATCTGGCTTGCGAGCTTCTCGCGGGCCGCACTGTGCTTTTGGTGACCCATGACCCTGCTGAAGCCGCGCGATTGGGCCATCAGATCATTTTGATGACCGAAGAAAGCACCCAAGCAATTACCCCTCCACAAAGCGACGCACCCCGTGCTGCAACTGATCCTGACGTGCTGCGCGCGCAGGGTGACATGCTGGCTTTGCTCTGTGCCGAAACCCCTGACTAAAGAGACCCATATGCGCGCGACCGACTACCTTAAAGAGCAATGCCAGAGCGACTGGACCGCGGCCACGACCCATGCGTTTACCGACGCTCTGGCCGATGGCAGTTTGGACCTGGAAAAAATGGTCGGGTATCTGCAGCAGGACTATCTGTTCATTGAGGATTTCGTCCGACTTCTGGCGTCAGCCATTGCGCATGCGCCGACCTTGCCGGATGCCATCCCAGCGGCGCAGTTCATGGGTGTGATCTCTGGGCCGGAGAACACCTACTTTCTACGCAGCTTTGAGGCGTTGAGCGCCCAAAGCGACGCGCTAGCCGCTGAAGAAACTGTTGCGTTTCAGAACCTGATGCGCAAGGCGGCACGGTCTGGTCGCTACGAGGTGATGCTCTCGGTTTTGGTCGTGGCAGAGTGGGTCTATCTGGAGTGGGCGCGCCCCTTTGAAGATCGCGCAGACGCGCTGCCATTCTATTTTGGCGAATGGATTACGTTGCACTGTGGTGCGGGTTTTGAAGGTGTCGTGGCCCATCTGCGCGGGCAATTGGATCAGGTTTGGGACGGGCTGGATGCGGCCGCAAAGTCTGATGTTGTCGAGATGTTTACTGCGGCTGTGGCCTGTGAGCGCGCGTTTTTTGACGCGGCCTGGGCCGGTTTTGAGGTCGCGACATGAAACCTTGGCAGGCCGGCATAGCTTCGACCGTCTTGGGTTTGGCGATCTGGCAGGCTGTGGTTTGGACCTTCGACCTGCCGAAGTTTATTTTGCCGAGCCCCGGTTTGGTGGCGGAAACTCTGTGGAAAAGCCGCGCGCTGATCGCTGAAAATGCGCTAGTGACATTGAGTGAGGTGCTTGTTGGTCTGGTGCTTGGCGCGATACTTGGCGGGCTATCCGCGATTGGCTTAGCAGCGTCGCCGATGGCGCGGGCCTTGGTGCGGCCGATGCTGGTCTTTAGCCAGGCGGTTCCGGTCTTTGCTTTGGCGCCGATCCTGACGCTTTGGCTAGGCTATGGGCTTTGGTCCAAGGTGGCGATGGCTTTGATCATCATCTATTTTCCGGTAACTTCGTCATTTTTTGACGCTTTGATGCGCACCAACAAGGACTGGCTGGGATTGGCGCGTGTGATGGGCGCGACGCCGTTTCGCGTGATGTGGCGTATTCGGATCCCCTCGGCCTTACCTGGGTTTGCCTCGGGGCTGCGACTGGCGGCGGTCTATGCGCCGATTGGGGCAATTATCGGCGAGTGGGTTGGGGCCAGCAAAGGGCTTGGCTATTTGATGTTGTTGGCCAATGGGCGTGCCAAGATTGATTTGATGTTTGCGTCTTTGATTGTCTTGGCCGTGCTGACACTGTGTTTGCACGCGGCGGTGGATCAGTTTTGTCGTAAGGTGTTGGATCGTCCCGCTTAAGTCGGGCTTTGCCCCCTTGGCTGCGCCAATTCACCCAGGATATTTCTAGCAAGAGAAAGTTGTCAGCTTAGGCGGCCGTAGAACGTCATTCGAGCGCTTTCGGAGAGCTCTATGCCGGGTTCGGAGTTATAGGCGAGCACGGCCAACATACGCGTTTTGTCGCTTTCATTTGGGGATACGCGATGGATCGAATTGCGACCTCGGAATAACACCAACGTGCCGGGATCCATATTGAGGACTTTGGGTTTGGTTTTGCCATCCAGAAGTGCGGCGACGCCGTCGTAGTTCATCTCTCCGGCGTCTGCGTTACGCAGGTCTTTGATGTATTCAAAATCGCTGCCGGCGTCGGGTTTCTGGATCAGGAGCGTGATCGCGAAGGACGAGTTGTCAAAATGCCAGCCCAATTCCTGACCCCGTTCCGCGTAGTGGATATTTATTGAGGACAAGCCGTCCGCATAAGGGTGCAGCGCGGATTCCCCGGTGACATGTTTGACGAAGTCACGAAACAACCGTGCGTCATAGAGCGCGCGGAGAGGGGACTCTGACGCCACATCATCATCGCAGATGCATCCCTTTGATGAGACGACCTGACGGTTCGCCGGGTGATCAGCGCCGAATAATGGATTTTCCGGTGTCAGATAGACCGAATGGCTCTGTTTGCAGAAGTAGGCTTTGGATTGGCCTTGCGTGGCCTCATTCTGCATAGCTTCCAATGCCGACGAAGTGATGAAGTCTGGGAGAACAAGCACGCCCGCGCTGTCCAAAGCCTTTTTGCAACGGTCTAAGAAGGACGGATCTGCGAGCGGATATTCGGCCGTTTGAACGATCTCTTCTATGGACATGGCTTGCCTCCTGACATGTGTAGTGACGTCAGATTTGCACGTGATCCCCCGCAAATCACGTCTAATTGCGGCACGACGGGACGATTTCGATGAAAGAAAACGGGCCGGCCTCTTGCGCAGAGACCGGCCCGAAAACTTTCGCAAAGTGCGGTGCGCTTAGCCGATGGCGGCGGCTTTCACGTCGCTGTCGATGTAAGGCAGGTATTGTTCAAAGTTGTCGCTGAACATTTGTACCAGTTTCGCCGCTTGCGCATCATAGGCCGATTTGTCGTCCCACGTCCGGCGCGGGTCGAGCAGCAGTTCTGCGACGCCTTGAACTTGTACAGGCACTTCAAACCCAAAGTTTGCGTCCTTGCGGAATTCTGCGTTGGCCAGAGAGCCATCCAGAGCCGCAGTCAGCAGCGCGCGGGTCGCACGGATCGGCATACGGGAGCCGGTGCCATAGGCTCCGCCAGTCCAGCCGGTGTTGACCAGCCAGCAGGTCGCGCCGTGGCGGGCGATCTTTTCGCGCAGCAGGTTGCCATAGACCTCTGGGCGACGCGGCATAAATGGCGCGCCAAAGCAGGTCGAGAAGGTTGGCTCTGGCTCTGTGACGCCGCGCTCGGTGCCTGCCACCTTGGAGGTGAAGCCAGACAGGAAGTGATACATCGCCTGCGCCGGTGTCAGACGTGCGATCGGAGGCAGAACGCCAAAGGCATCACATGTCAACATGATGATGTTCTTTGGGTGCCCGCCCATCGCGGATTCGGACGCGTTGGAAATATAGTGCAACGGATAGGCGCAGCGCATATTTGCGGTCAGGCTGTCGTCGTTGAAATCGAGCTCTTTGGTGTCTGGATCAAACACCATGTTCTCGATCACAGTGCCGAATTTGGACGTTGTCGCGTAGATCTCTGGCTCTGCTTCTTCAGACAGGTTGATGGTTTTCGCATAGCAACCGCCTTCGAAGTTGAAGGTGCCCTGATCAGACCAGCCGTGTTCGTCGTCGCCGATTAGCACGCGATCCGGATCTGCAGAAAGCGTTGTCTTGCCGGTGCCAGACAGGCCAAAGAAGACCGCGGCGTCAACTGGATTGTTCTTCGCGTGGTTGGCCGAGCAATGCATCGGCATGATGCCTTTTTCCGGCAACAGATAGTTCAGCAGGGTAAAGACGGATTTCTTATTTTCGCCTGCGTATTCCGTGCCGCCGATTAGGATCAGCTTGCGATCAAAGTTCATCGCGATCACGGTTTCAGTACGGCAGCCGTGCTTGGCCGGATCGGCCTGGAAACTCGGGCAGTTGATCACTGTGAAGTCCGCGATGAAGTCTTGCAAATCTTCGGCATCTGGGCGCCGCAGCATGGTGCGGATGAACAACCCGTGCCAGGCGAGCTCTGTGACCATACGGACGTTGATCGAGTGGCGCGGGTCTGCACCACCGACGAGATCCTGTACGAAGTATTCTTTGCCCTTCATATGGGCGAGCATGTCTTCGTAGAGCGCATCAAATCCCTCTGGATCCATCGGTGCGTTGTTGTCCCACCAGATGGTGTCTTCCACGCTTGGCGTTTTGACCACGAATTTATCTTTAGGAGACCGGCCGGTGTACTTGCCAGTGGTGGTCAGAAATGCGCCACCTTGGCCCAGCGTACCTTCGTCGCGCGCGAGTGCGGATTCGATCAGGGCTGGTTCCAGATAGTTATAATAGACATTCCCCAGACCTTCGATCCCTTGATCTTCGAGGCGGAATTGCGGGTTTACCCGTCCAAATGTCATCTTTCAGCTCCTGTTTCCGCAAGCGATGCGGGGATTAAAGTAAAACGCGGGCCGTTAATTAGTCGCTTCTGAGAGCGCGTATTTAGCAGCCGCAGAAAGCTCTTATCATGGCGTTTTAGGGGATGAACAGGTCACAAACGGGTCGTTAGCGCAATCAATGCAATGTTATCGCAAACGCATTGAAGCATTCGGAAATCATCGGAAACCATTAGCGCCAGATTAACACATTTCGCAAAAAATAGTGTCCTGACAGGGGTGATTCGCGGTTTGGGATTGATTGATTGGCCAAAACAGGCCCATAATAAGGCAAAATATAGGCACAAAGAGCAGTATAAGGAATAATCCGATGTCCAAGATTGCCTTGGTGGACGACGACAGGAATATCCTGACGTCGGTATCCATGACTCTTGAAGCAGAAGGCTTTGAGGTCGAAACCTACAATGATGGCCAGCAAGCGCTGGACGCTTTTAATCGCAAATTGCCCGATATGGCGGTGCTCGACATTAAGATGCCGCGCATGGATGGCATGGATCTGTTGCAACGCCTGCGCCAGAAAACCACGATGCCCGTGATCTTCCTCACGTCCAAGGACGATGAGATCGATGAGGTGCTGGGTTTGCGCATGGGGGCCGACGACTATGTCAAAAAGCCTTTCAGCCAACGTTTGTTGGTCGAACGTATCCGCACGCTCTTGCGTCGTCAGGACGCCGAGAATGGCGTGGTGCCCGCGACCGAGACCGAGGAAACCAAGGTTCTGCAACGTGGCGAACTGACGATGGATCCGCTGCGCCATGCTGTGACCTGGAAAGGTCAGGACGTGACGCTGACGGTCACAGAATTCCTGCTGTTGCAAGCATTGGCGCAACGTCCGGGCTTTGTGAAGTCGCGCGATCAACTGATGGATGTGGCCTACGACGATCAGGTCTATGTCGACGACCGCACCATCGACAGCCATATCAAACGGCTTCGCAAAAAGATGCGCATGGCCGATTCAGAGTTCTCTGCAATTGAGACGCTCTACGGCATCGGCTATAGATACAACGAAGAGTAATGGCACTCGCCGAACAGATAAGCGTGGGACGCATGTCGCAAGGTCGCGAGGGGGAAGTCGTTCTCGGGGACGACTGGGTGGCCCCTGAAGCTACGGTCGAAAAGGAAATGCGCGGACGTCGTGAGCGTCGGCGTATTCTGCCGTTGAGCCGCTCGCCGCTGACGCGCAAAATCATCACGTTTAATCTGATCGCTTTGGTGATGCTGCTTGCGGGGGTTCTGTATCTGAATTCTGCGCGCGATAATTTCGTTGAAGAACGCAAGGCGAGCCTCGCCAGTGGCGCCTCTTTGATTTCCGGCGCTTTGCAGGTTCAAATGCCCTCTGGTGCGCCAGTCAATCTGGTGACTGGGGATGGCGTTGATGTGGCCGGAACACTCGACAAAATGGACCTGCGCGCGGGTGTGCAAGTCTTTGTTGTGGACACATCCGGCAATCTGATCGCTGCGAAAGAAGGCCCTATGGGCATTGCCAGTGATGATGCCCCAGCGACCCCCCTGACGGATGCAATTGCCTGGGTTTGGGCGCAAATCGCGGGGGACGATGAGGCGCTTGCCACGGCCTCAAACCTAGATGAGCTGGCTGTTTCATTTGCCGCAAGTGGAGATGCCCTGGCGACCCTGACCGCAGATAACGGCGAAAGTGTTTATGCGGCCTCAGCCCTTTTGCAACAAAACGGGACTGAATTGGGCACGGTGGTGATGACCAGCGCGGTTGGCGAAGTGGATCAGATCGTGCGTGGCCAGCGCGAATTAGTGTTGCAGATGTTCCTTATTGCGACGCTGGTTTCGATTGGCCTTTCCATGGTTCTGGCCTCTACGATTTCCAACCCGATCAGCGATTTGGCCGCCGCAGCCGAGATTGGTCGTGACAAAGACGCGCGCAAAAAGGCCAATCCGGGTCGCGTGCGTATCCCTGATCTGACAGCGCGCCCTGATGAAATTGGCCGCCTGAGTGGTGCTTTGCGTGGCATGGTGAGTGCGCTTTACGAGCGCATCGATGGCAACGAACAATTCGCAGCCGATGTCGCCCACGAGATCAAGAACCCTCTGGCGAGCCTGCGCTCTGCCGTTGGCTCTTTGCGCATGGTGAAACGTGATGACCATCGTGAGAAACTGTTGAATGTGATCGACCACGACGTACGCCGTTTGGATCGACTTGTCAGCGATATTTCCAATGCGTCTCGTCTGGATGCAGAGTTGGTTAAGGAAGAAGAAGAAGCCTTTAATCTGCTCGAAATGATCGACAACCTTGGTCAGTATCTGGGTGAAGATGCCAAGGGCAAAGGTATCGACTTTATTTCTGATCTTCCGCGTGAACCTATTGAAATCAACGGGCTAGAGGCGCGCTTGGCGCAGGTTTTTGTCAATCTGATCACCAATGCCATCAGCTTCTGTGAAGATGGCGATGCGATCCGTGTCTGGGCACGTCAACGTCAGAACCGTGTGTTGGTCGTTGTCGAAGACACGGGGCCGGGTATTCCTGAAGAAGCGTTGGGTAAGATCTTCAACCGCTTCTATTCGCAGCGTCCCGCCGATGATTTCGGAAATAACTCGGGCCTCGGTCTGGCGATCTCTAAGCAGATCGTAGAGGCACATGGTGGTGTGATCTGGGCCGAAAACATTCGCCCAACCGACGCCGATATTACGTCAGAGCCTCTGGGCGCACGTTTTGTTGTCGGTCTACCCGTCTAAACTTCATGCCCGGTGACGATCTTTCCGGCGCCGGGCCTTTGCCTCAAACCATTCTTCACGCCAGCTGCGTTGCCGCCCATGGCAAGGCCGTTTTGATCCTCGGCGCCTCCGGCGCTGGAAAATCCGCGCTGGCCTTGGACCTCATGAGCCGCGGCGCAGAGTTGGTTGCAGATGATCGTACGCAGTTAACATTACGAGCGGATCGCCTTGAGGCGGACGCAGTGAATACGATCGCCGGCTTCATAGAAGCGCGGGGCGTTGGCATCCTAAGGGCAACGCCCAAAGGGCCCATGCCCCTTGCTTTGGCCATTGATTTAAACAAAGAAGAAACCACGAGACTGCCAAATCACTACACATTTACGCGATTTGGGGTCACAGTACCCTTGTTGTACCGAGTTCCGTATCCACATTTTGCACCTGCAATCCTGCAATTTCTCAAGGCTGGGCGAGGTCATCTATGACCCTGAACTTCACCAAAACTCCGCATCGCGTTGTGCTTGTCACAGGGCCGTCTGGCGCTGGCCGATCCTCTGCGATCAAGGTGCTTGAGGACCTCGGCTTTGAAACCATAGACAATTTGCCGATCCGCTGGGTGACGCCATTACTGGATGGGCAAAAACTTACGCGCCCGCTGGCCCTATGTCTTGATACCCGAAATCGTGATTTCTCGCCTCAAGCGCTTTTGGATTTGCTCGACCAACTCGAGGAACATGACCCAGAGCTCCTTTACCTAGACTGTGCGCGATTTGTATTGCAGCGCCGCTACAGTGAAACCCGACGCCGCCACCCCTTGGCCCCACAAGAAGAAGCAATCGTTGGTATCGACCGGGAATGTGATCTTTTGTCTCCGATCCGGGACCGCGCGGATACACTGATCGACACATCGGAATTGTCAGTTCATGGGTTGCGCGAACGTCTTGAGGCGCGCTTTGCAGCGCATGGCAAGATGCCTTTGGCGGTGACGCTCACCAGTTTCAGCTATAAGCGCGGCTTGCCTCAGGGCGCCGATCTTGTGCATGACTGTCGGTTTCTCAAGAACCCATATTGGGACGAAACCCTGAGGGCACTGAACGGACGCGACTCAGCCGTCGGCGAATATATTTCACAGGATTCTCATTTTGATGAATTCTTTGAGAAACTCACTAACATCACGCTTTTCCTCCTGCCTGCTTATCAAAAAGAGGGAAAAGCCCATCTTTGCATTGCGATCGGGTGTACCGGCGGGCAACACCGTTCGGTTTTTGTGACGGAAAAACTGGCCGAGGCCTTTGCAGACCATAACTGGCAAGTGTCAATTAGGCATCGCGAACTGGATCGGACGCACTCAGCCGACTCCAAGTCCGCAACCGGCCTGTAGCGGAGAAGCAAAAGCGTGATTGGAATAGTCATCGTGGCGCATGGAGGATTGGCGAGAGAGTATCTCGCAGCAATCGAACATGTGGTTGGCCAACAGGCCGGCATCCGCGCGATTACGATTCAGGCCGAGGACGATCGTTCAGCCAAACAGATCGAGATCTGCGATGCGGCGGAGTCCGTGGACGAAGGGCAGGGAGTTGTTCTGGTGACCGACATGTTCGGTGGGTCTCCGAGCAACCTTAGCCTGCAGGCCTGCCGCCCCGTGAACAGGCGCATTCTTTACGGTGCGAATCTGCCTATGTTGATCAAACTGGCCAAATCCCGCCGGTTGCCTCTGGCGGATGCAGTGGACCGTGCTATGGCGGCAGGGCGCAAGTATATTGACAGCAAGAATATGTCAGTTGGCTAAAATAAGCGGCGACTGTAAGGGACAGAATGGCGGACGCAACCTCTCGGACACTGACGATTGTCAACGAAAAGGGCTTGCACGCACGCGCGTCGGCGAAGCTGGTCGAGCTGGTCGAGGGCTTTGATGCTGCGGCCGAAGTCAGTAAAGATGGCTTGAGTGCTGGGGGCGACAGTATTATGGGGCTTCTGATGCTGGCGGCCTCTAAGGGGACCACCATCGACGTGGAAACTAATGGGCCTGAGGCACTCGCCTTGGCAGATGCGATCGAAGCCTTGGTCGCGGACAAATTCGGAGAAGGGTTCTAGGGGCCAATAGGCCGCGGGATCTGTGTGGGGACGGACGCTTGCTGGATAAGACCTCTGAGATCAAAGTCGCATCGGACGACAATACCATCGAGGTCTATGACCGTCGCACGCTGACCTATGCGAACTCTTTTGACGATCCGTGGACCTCCACAGCGATCCGCGTGATTGAGTGGTTCACGGGCAAAATCACCATCCTGCGCATGGTGCGCCGCTTTGAGCGTCAAAACGGCAATCACCGTGGGCAAAGGTTCTGGAAGGGTGCTCTTGATGTGATGGGCATCGACCTGACCACGCCTAATGAACAACTGGCGAATATCCCCAAAGAAGGCCCCGTTGTCGTGGTTGCGAACCACCCACATGGCATGGTTGACGGGATGATCCTGGCCGAATTGATCGGTCGCGTGCGCGAAGATTACCGCATCCTGACTCGCTCAGTTTTGACTGGTCTGGACGAAACCGCGACCTCCTTCATGATCCCGGTGCCTTTTCCTCATGATCCGGAAGCGCAACGCAAGATGGTTGAAATGCGCGCGGCGGCTATGGCTTACCTCAAGGACGGAGGTGTCGTGGCCCTGTTCCCGTCGGGTGTAGTTTCGTCGTCAGACACTGCCTTTGGGCCTGTCATTGAACGCGAGTGGAATGTCTTTACCGCTCAGCTCATTCGCCGTTCTGGTGCACGGGTTGTGCCGATCTTCTTCCCCGGTGCCAATTCGCGTTGGTATCAGGTCGCCAATCGGGTCTCTGCGATCCTGCGTCAGGGTCTCTTGCTTCATGAGATCGTAAAAGCCTGTAATAAGCCACAAAGCCCGGTCATCGGTCCCGTTCTGACAGATGAGGAAATGGAGCCGCTCCACAGCAACCCGCGCGGTTTCATGAGCTGGCTGCGCGACCATACGCTTGGCCTCGGTAAATAAGCCGTTTCATCTTGCTTTAAGTACTCTTGGGGTGAGACCCGACCTGCGAAAGCTCGAGGAGCTTTTGAGGGTCGAACGGGCGGAGCCCAGGCCTCAGGCCAAGGGGGCAATGCCCCTCTTAGCGTGTCGGAACCGGAACCTCGCCACGGTAGTCATAGAACCCGCGCTTGGATTTACGACCCAACCACCCGGCTTCAACGTATTTCGTCAACAGAGGGCAAGGGCGGTATTTAGTGTCGGCCAATCCGTCGTGAAGCACGTTCATGATCGCAAGGCAGGTGTCCAGGCCAATGAAATCCGCCAGTTCCAGCGGTCCCATCGGGTGGTTCGCACCCAGCTTCATCGCCGCATCAATGGAGGCCACATTGCCCACGCCTTCATAAAGCGTATAGCAGGCCTCATTGATCATCGGGATCAGGATACGGTTCACGATAAAGGCCGGGAAATCCTCGGCTGAGGCGGCGGTTTTATCAAGCGCATTCACAATGCCCAGACAGGTCTGATAAGTCGCATCATCGGTCGCAATCCCTCGGATCAGCTC
The DNA here is from genome assembly GCF_037478305.1 of Cognatishimia coralii. NCBI lineage: Bacteria > Pseudomonadati > Pseudomonadota > Alphaproteobacteria > Rhodobacterales > Paracoccaceae > Cognatishimia > Cognatishimia coralii. The sequence continues at coordinate 10,574 of NZ_JBBGAZ010000005.1, read as the reverse complement.
GACGAGCTTCATCAAAGGCACCGGGTTCATGAAGTGGAACCCCATGAACTTCTCGGGCCGGTCCGTGCGGCTTGCCAGACGGGTGATCGAAATCGAAGAGGTGTTTGAGGTCAGGATCGTGTCGGGCTTCAGATGCGGAACCAGCCCCTCAAAGATCTTGTATTTGATCTCTTCGTTTTCGGTGGCCGCTTCGATGACCAGATCGGTCTGGCCAACTTCGACCACGTCCTGAGACGACTTGATGCGGCGAAGTGCATTTTGCATGTCGTCCGCGGAAATCAAATCACGGCTCACCTGCCGCGCCATGTTCTTGTCGATGCGTGCAATCGCAGCCTCAAGAGCCTCGGCAGAGATATCATTCAGCACGACATCATAGCCCGCCAGGGCCATCACATGCGCGATCCCGTTGCCCATCTGACCTGCGCCAATGATGCCGACTGATGTCACACTCATGCTGGAATACCCCTTCGCCTGTGAGGCGACTTTACGCATAGGCAAGAGCTGGCTGCAAGGGGCGGAGATGTCAAAAAACCGAGTCGAATTGTCCCCTTAGCAAATTGCTAACAGGAATCACGCAGAGTGACCGATGGGTGATAAATTGGGGGTAATATGTCGTTTCATCATTCGGTTCAAAGATCGTTAAACTATGATCCCGTGCGCTACGGGACGTCTCGCATTTCGTTTAGGGGGCCAAAGAAGGACCTATCAGGGCGCTATGTGGCCTTTTTGGGGGGCTCGGAAACCTATGGCAAATTCATTCAAGATCCCTTTCCCGATCTTGTCGAACGTGCCTTGGGTATGACCTGTGTCAATCTTGGCTATATGAACGCTGGCGTGGATGCCTTTATCCACGAGGCCGAAGTGCTGTCCCTCGCTGCTGGTGCCGAAATCACCGTCATTCAACTGATGGGCGCACAGAATATGTCCAATCGGCTTTATCGCGTGCATCCGCGCCGCAATGACCGGTTCCTGACCGCGTCTTCGATGATGAAATCCGTCTTCCGCGAGGTGGATTTCACCGAATACAACTTCACGCGCCATATGCTGCAGGATATCGCGGCACAGGCCAGCGACCGGTTTTCCTTTGTCACCGGAGAACTGCGCACCGCCTGGAGCGCGCGCATGTTGCAATTGCTTGACGCATTGCCGGGCAAGAAAGTCCTCTTATGGTTTTCAGACCATCGCCCTCCAAAAGAGTCCCAGATCTTACCGGGCAAAGACCCATGGTTTGTGGACAAGGGCATGATCGACCGGTTGCGAGATCATGTGGATGGGATCGTCGAAGTGCGCGTCACAAAGAAAGCACTGGAACAGGGTTGCAAAGGCAAACATTTCAGCCCGGTGGAATGGCCGGCCGCCCAGCACATGTTCGGCCCTATGGCGCATGCCGAGGCGGCCAAGGCCTTAGTAGAAACTTTGAAACCCATGATCGCAAAAAAGAACAGGCCCCACTGAGGGGGCCTGCCAAATCGTGATTTGCGAGATCGCTTAGCCGAGTTTCTCGGTCAGCTCTGGGACCGCTGCAAAGAGGTCAGCCACCAGACCGAAATCAGCCACCTGGAAGATCGGGGCTTCTTCGTCTTTGTTGATCGCAACGATGATCTTAGAGTCTTTCATACCCGCAAGGTGCTGGATCGCGCCCGAGATGCCGACAGCGACATAAAGCTCAGGAGCAACAACCTTACCAGTTTGACCAACTTGCCAGTCGTTTGGCGCAAAGCCAGAGTCAACTGCGGCACGGGACGCACCAACAGCAGCACCCAGCTTGTCAGCCAGCGCTTCGATGATGGCGAAGTCTTCCTCAGAGCCAACACCACGACCACCGGAGACGACAACGCCAGCAGAGGTCAGCTCTGGGCGGTCGCTTTCGGCAACCTTGTCTTCAACCCACTCAGACAGACCTGGGTTTTCAGCAGCAGCCAGCGCCTCAACACCAGCAGAGCCACCTTCGCCAGCTGCGTCAAAGGACGCGGTACGGACGGTGAAGACTTTGGTCGCGTCAGAGGATTTGACGGTCTGAATCGCGTTGCCCGCGTAGATCGGACGCTCGAATGTGTCGCCGTCGACAACCGCGGTCACATCAGAGATCACCATGACGTCGAGCAGAGCTGCGACGCGTGGCAGGATGTTTTTGGCGGATGCGGTCGCTGGCGCTGCGATGTGGCTGTAGTCACCTGCGATAGAGGTGATCAGCGCTGCGATTGGTTCCGCCAGACCGTTGCCATAAGAGGCGTCGTCTGCGCAAAGAACTTTCGCAACACCGTCGATTTTGCCAGCCGCTTCGGCTGCGCCACCGCAGGATGCGCCTGCGCAAAGAACGGTAACATCGCCCAACGACGCCGCTGCTGCGACGGCTTTGGCGGTTGCGTCAACGGCCAGTTCGCCGCCTGCGATTTCAGCAAGTACAAGAACAGCCATTATACAGCTCCCGCCTCTTTGAGTTTCTCAACCAGCTCATCAACAGAGCCAACGATGATACCAGCAGAACGCGCTTCTGGCTCGGAGGTTTTGACGATTTCCAAACGTGGGGTCACGTCAACGCCGTAGTCCGCTGCGGTTTTCTCATCCAGAGGCTTTTTCTTGGCCTTCATGATGTTTGGCAGAGACGCGTAACGAGGTTCGTTCAGACGCAGGTCAGCGGTGACAATCGCAGGCATTTTCACAGAGATGGTCTGCAGGCCGCCGTCGATTTCACGGGTCACTTTCGCGCTGTCGCCGTCGATGTCCAGCTCGGACGCAAAAGTCGCTTGGGACCAACCCAGCAGAGCAGACAGCATCTGGCCGGTTGCGTTCATGTCGTTGTCGATGGCTTGCTTGCCGGCGATGACCAGACCAGGCTGCTCTTCTTCGACAACTTTTGCGAGGATCTTGGCAACGGCCAGAGGCTCGATGTCTTGGTGTACGTCGTCCGCCGCCACAACCAGGATCGCGCGGTCAGCGCCCATTGCGAGGGCGGTGCGCAGGGTTTCCTGAGCTTGTTTCACACCGATGGACACGGCCACGACTTCGTCTGCCTTGCCTGCTTCTTTCAGACGGATCGCCTCTTCGACGGCAATCTCGTCGAAAGGGTTCATCGACATCTTAACGTTGGCGAGATCTACACCGCTGCCGTCCGCTTTGACGCGCACTTTCACGTTATAGTCGATCACGCGCTTGACAGGTACGAGGACCTTCATGGGCGATTTACTCCTTAGGTTAACGAGCCAAAAAGACTCGCGGAAAACTCTTTCTCGGCGGTTTTACTCAAATGCTGCACCGCAAAACAGTGCAAAATCGTCATGTTTGTATTCCGGAACGTCGCGTTCTTAGGAATCTCTGCGCTAAAGGGGCAAGAATTTCCTAAAGGAACCTGACCTTTGGTCAGCTCTCGCGTGTGGCGCCAGGCACCCACAAAACATCGTCTTTTCCGTTATTATTTGCGACGCGGGCGGCCACGAAGAACCAATCAGACAGGCGATTGAGATAGGTCACCGCATGAGTGTTTACATCGCTTTCAAGCGCGAGTTCTGTTGCCAAACGCTCGGCACGGCGCGCGACGGTGCGGCAGACGTGCAAATAGGCCGCCAGCGGGGATCCACCGGGCAGGATGAAGCTGCGCAGGGTCTCAAGATCGGCATTCATCTCGTCGATCTCGGCCTCTAGGCGTTTCACTTGAGCCTCGATCATGCGCAGGGGTGGGTATTCTGCCTCGGCGTCTTTGGCCATGTCCGGGCGGCAAAGGTCTGCGCCCAGATCAAAGAGGTCGTTTTGGATCAGGGACAGCCGCTTATCCATGTCGCCTTCGGCATGCAGCCGCGCGACCCCAACATGCGAGTTTAGCTCATCGCTCGTGCCATAGGCCGAGACGCGCGCATCATGTTTGGCGACGCGATCACCATTGCCAAGCGCTGTGGTGCCTTTGTCGCCAGTACGCGTGTAGATTTTGCTAAGAACAACCATCAGCGACCTCCTCCGAACCAGACAAACACAAGGATCAGGATCACTGCTACGAACTGCGCGGCAATTCGCAAACGCATCAGTTTGTTGGCATATTTGCGGTTGAAGTCACCGCCGCGGGCGAAGCCTCCGACGCCGATCATAAGGACGATCAGCACCGCAAAACAAGCGATGGCCGCGATGATAAAAAGAGGGTCTTGCAGCATTTATGCGCTCCTGTTCGGGCGGGTTTCCCCTTACTTAGAGTGTGGCGCGTAATTTGCGAGGGTTTTCTGTGTCACACCCTGCGGATGATGTTGTCCAATGCGCGCGTTGGCAGAATGCGTCGCAGGACCCCCATGAAATAGGTCGGCGTGGTCACATAGTAGCGTGGCTTCGGATTCTTTGCGGTCACCGCACGCAAGAGTTTCGCGGTGACGGCCGAGGCTGGCAGCTCGAACATGTCCTTGCCGCGATCCTCATAAAGTCGCTTCAGCAGGCCGCGACGGTAATGTTCGGCGCGTGCAGAGCCCTCCCAGTTGATCCATTTCTCAAAATGCGGGATCGAGTTGACACGGATTTTTGACGTCACGGGGCCAGGTTCGATTAGGATGAAATGGATCGGCGTGTCGCGCATTTCTAAACGCATCACATCGGTTAGACCCTCTAGGGCAAACTTAGACGACACATAGGCCCCACGCCAGCGCGCGGCGACCAATCCTAGGACCGAGGAGTTGTTCACAATGCGCCCATGGCCTTGCGCGCGCATGACGGGGATGACCTGTCGCGTCAATTCGTGCCAGCCGATGACATTGGCCTGGTAGATGGCACGCAAGGCACCCGAGGGCAGGTCTTCGACCGCGCCTGGAACCGCATATGCGCCGTTGTTGAAGAGGGCGTCCAAGGTGCCGCCGGTTGCGGCGAGGACCTCGGCAAGGCCTGCGGTGATTGTGGCTTCGTCTTCGTAGTCAATCAACGGGCTTTCAAAGCCTTCGGCTTGCAAGGCCGCGCAGTCCTCTGGTTTGCGACAGCTGGCAAAAACGCGCCAGCCCGCGTCGCGCATGCCACGCGCCGCGTCAGCGCCGATTCCAGATGAACAGCCTGTTATCAATATAGATTTCTGCGCCATGTGCCCCTCCGCTCGCTTGAGGTTTTATGCAAGCAAGCTGGAGCCTTCGCAATGACTAGCTGGTGAACGCAGAAAGGAACCGTCTTTTGACCCACCCAACACGGCCAGAATCTAAAGACCGGAGTTTCACCCACCCGCGCACCGAGCCGTCGAGCAACTTAACGCGTGTGTCCACCGCAAGATTGTCTACCACGACAAACTCAGTTCCAGGACCCGTGCGCATGTTCACGTTGTCGGCTTTGATGCGACGAATTTCCGGTGACGGTTCAGCCGTGGAGAGGCTAAACACCAATTTCCGGTCATTGGGAACATCTGTCGCAGACATGGTGTAGGTGGTGATGCCGCGTCCTGGAACAGTTTCATCTGCGATCACCATGCGGGTCACGATCAATCCTGTTTCAGAAGTTTCCGACCTGTTTTCCCGCAGGCTTGCCGTGGGCTGTTCGAGGCGTCTTGTAGAGCTGGATGGAACAGCGCTTTCGGTCGCCGCAATCGCTGCGGAGATGCGTGGCTGAAAATCTGGACCACCACTTACTTCATAAAATGCCCACCCAAGAAAGGCGAAACTTAAAAAAATGAAACGGCTCACGCTCGTTACTCCACGCAGTTCAGCCCCCACCAATTGGCCTTACTGACTGCTCGAGAATACAGCGCATTGTCCCCGGGTTTCCCCGATGCGAGCGACCGTTCTTTTAGACGTTTTCCGCGTGATGCAGAAAAAAGGGCTATGTTGACCACAGCTCGCTTGTCGCGATTCCATCCTCACTATATCACGGTGACATGAGTGAAATCCTAGACGACGACGAATTCGAATCCTACGAAGTTGCAGAACCGCTACACCGGGCCATTGGCGATCGGTATCTGACCTATGCGCTCAGCACGATTATGCACCGGGCGCTGCCTGATGCACGGGACGGGCTGAAACCGGTGCATCGGCGGATCCTCTATGCGATGAACCGCCTGAAGCTGGCCTCAAACGGTAAGTTTCTGAAGTCGGCTAAGATTTCAGGCGACACCATGGGGGATTTCCACCCGCATGGGGACGCTGCGATCTATGACGCGATGGCGCGTTTGGCGCAGGATTTCGCGGTGCGTTATCCACTGGTCGATGGGCAGGGCAACTTCGGCAACATTGACGGAGACAACCCGGCGGCCTCGCGCTACACCGAGGCACGGATGACCTTTGTCGCTGAGGCGATGCTGCAGGGCCTCGATGAAAACGCCGTTGATTTCCGTGACAATTACGATGGGCGTCTTACGGAACCGGTGGTTCTTCCGGCGGAATTCCCGAGCCTCTTGGCCAATGGCGCTGCGGGCATTGCCGTGGGCATGGCGACAAACATCCCGCCTCACAATATTGCGGAACTAGTGGATGCCTGTATCCACCTGATCAAAACACCCGATGCGCGTGATGACACGCTTTTGAACTACGTACCGGGACCAGACTTCCCAACCGGCGGCGTCATTGTCGAGCCTAAGGAAAGCATCGCGAATGCTTACTCCACCGGGCGCGGGTCCTTCCGCTTGCGCTGTAAGTGGGAGGTCGAGGATCTGGGGCGCGGTCAATGGCAAGTCGTTGTCACTGAGATCCCTTATCAGGTTCAAAAATCCAAACTGATCGAAAAGATCGCCGAGCTGATCCAGAACAAGAAGGTTCCGATCCTTGCCGATATCCGCGATGAATCCGCGGACGATATTCGCGTGATCCTTGAGCCGAAATCTAAGAACGTCGAGCCCGATATCCTGATGGGCACGATGTTCAAACACAGCGATCTTGAGGTGCGCTTTAGCCTCAATATGAACGTATTGATTGACGGGGTGACGCCGAAGGTCTGCTCGATGAAGGAAGTGCTGCGCGCCTTCCTTGATCACCGGCGCGAAGTGCTTGGGCGGCGCTCAAAGCACCGTATGGAGAAGATCGATCACCGTCTTGAGGTGCTCGAAGGTTTCATCATTGCCTTCCTCAATCTGGACCGTGTGATCGACATCATTCGCTATGACGACAAACCCAAAGAGGCCTTGATGGCTGAAACCTGGGGTGGCGCTTTTGCGCGGGCGACGTCTGAGGCGGATTACGTCTCGCCTTTGCCTGCCAAAGATGAGGGAGAGCTGAGCGAGGTTCAGGCCGAAGCGATCCTGAATATGCGCCTGCGCAGCTTGCGCCGGTTGGAAGAGATCGAACTGGTCAAGGAACGCGACGCCTTGATGGAGGAGCGTGCGGGACTAGAGGATCTGTTGGCCTCTGAGGACCTGCAATGGGGCCGCATCACGGAACAGCTGCGCGAGACCAAGAAGAAATTCGGCAAGGATTTCGATGGCGGTGCGCGTCGTACGGCCTTTGCCGAGGCTGGTGATTTCGAAGAAGTGCCGATCGAAGCCATGATCGACAAAGAGCCGATCACTGTGGTTTGCAGCCAAATGGGCTGGATCCGCGCCATGTCAGGCCACATCGACCTGACCCGAGAGCTCAAGTTCAAGGATGGCGACGGACCAAAATTCATCTTCCACGCGGAAACCACGGATCGGCTGTTGGTCTTTGGCACCAACGGGCGCTTCTATACCGTGTCCGCGGCGAACCTGCCCGGAGGACGCGGGATGGGGGAACCTCTGCGCCTGATGGTCGATCTGCCAAATGAGGCCGATATCGTTGATATCTTTGCGCATCAGCCAGATCGGAAGCTGCTGGTGGCGTCCTCTGCAGGCGATGGGTTTGTGGTCGAGGAAAACGAGATCCTCGCGCAAACGCGGACGGGTAAACAGGTTCTGAACGTACGGGCTCCGTCGCAGGCATTGGTGTGTAAGCCCGTCGACGGGGACTCTGTTGCCTGTGTCGGTGAAAACCGCAAAGTCTTGGTGTTTGATCTGGATGAATTGCCCGTCATGGCGCGCGGTAAGGGCGTTCGGTTGCAGAAATACAAAGATGGCGGTTTGTCGGATGCAGCGACCTTTACGCGGTCTGAGGGGCTAAGCTGGAAGGATCCAGCCGGTCGCACGCGGACCGAAGTCGAACTGGCTGAGTGGACGGGTAAACGCGCTGGCACGGGCCGTATGGCACCTCGGGGATTCCCGCGGGATAACAAGTTCAATTGATGGACGTGGCGGTTGAGGCGGGCTGAAGCCCGCCCTACGGGTTTTTGTATCGAGGGTAGGGCGGGCTTCAGCCCGCCTTATCCGCCTCAACTTCCTCCACATTCAACCACACACCCCCCTCCGGGCGTAGGGTCAGGATCATGACAGGTTCTGGGTCTTTGCCCTCGATTGGAGTGAACTTGAACCGCGCCAAGAGGGTTGCCAATATTATCACCGCCTCTTGCAAGGCAAAGCTTGCACCAATGCAAATGCGTGGGCCGTCGCCAAAAGGCAAATAGGCGTAACGGTCTGGTTTCTCTCCCATAAATCGATCAGGACGGAAAGCGTCAGGCTCGTCCCAAAGCATCTCATGGCGATGCAACGCATAGATCGGGATCATGACAGTATCCCCGGGCAAAATCTCCCGTCCGCATAGTGTGTCCTTGGCCTGAGCCGTACGACTGACGATGCCAGCAGGGGGATAGAGGCGCAGGGTCTCATCTATGATGGCGCGGATGAATGGTAGCTCCGCGACGTCCTCTCCGGTCGCTGAGCCGTTCAGGACAGACTGCGCCTCAGCACGGGCGCGATCCTGAACGTCCTGATCAAAGGCGCAGAGATAGAGCGCCCAACTGAGTGCTAGTGCCGTGGTTTCGTGACCCGCCACGATAAAGGTCAACAGATTGTCGCGCAGCTCGGCGATGTTCATTGAGCGTTTGGTCTCGGGGTCCTCGCCTGCGAGCAGAAGGTCTAAGAGGTCAGGAATGTCTCCTTGCCCCTGTTCGCGTCGCGCCTCGATTGAGTCATCGGCGATCTGTTTCATCTCGCGCAGCGCCGCGCCCGACATTAGCCGACCGGGACGAGGCACCCAATTGGGAAAGCCGAGAATGTCAAACAGCGAGACCTTTCCGGCCTCGGCAATATAAGCATCAATCGCGCGGTGCACGTTTTGGGAATCGATATCGCTTTTGCCGGAGAATGTGACGTCGGACGTCACGTCGAAGGTCGCCCGCACCATCTCGGTATAGAGGTTCACCGCTTTGGGTTTCTGCGCCTCGATCCGCGCGCATGCGTTTTCTGCGGCCCGGGTCATGATGGGCGCAAGGTTCATAACATTTCGGTGCGAAAACACCGGAGCGGCAGCTCGCCGTTGCCAACGCCAATGGGCGCCCTCAGCAATGAACAGGCTTTCTCCGATGGCAGGGCGGAGCAAAGATTTGGTCGTGTTGGATTTCGGGTAATCCTCAAGCCGCTCAAGCAACATCTGCCGGATCGCATCCGGATCCATCACCATATGCCATCGAATGCCCGTGCGCCCAGAGACCATCGGCTGCTTCACGGCGAGCCATGGCAAGATGCTCAGCACATTGCGCCGCGCCGCTTGCAAAGAGGCCCATACGCCCATCGGTTCGCGACCTAAGTCGATGTGAACGGGCAGCTTTTCTGACGAGGCTTTGGCTGTCACCACGGGTCTCCACTTGGTTTGGCTAGAAACAATCTATGTCGAAAATTGGGTTTTGACAGCGGAACCTTGCTTAATCAGCCCTGTAGATTGTCGAAATGCGGGCGATCGGCTAAGTCAGTTAACCAAACAACGGGGAAAAACCATGAAACGCTGGATCGCCCTTGCGGCTTTGGTAGGCTTGGTCGCTGCATGTTCGCAGCCCGAGGAAACGGCTGAACGTTTGGATCTTGGCGACTTTGTGCTCGGTCACAATGTCGTTGTCGCGCCTGATTTGCAAAAGGGGCCGACGTCTCGAAATGCCGAACCCGAAGAATTGATTGCCGCGGTGCAAGGGGCCGTTGCGGCTCGGCTCGGGAAATACGATGGGGACCGCTTGGTGCATCTTGGCATCAACATTGGCGGCTATGCATTGGGGCGGCGCGGTATTCCTCTGATTTACACACCGAAATCTGCCTTCGTTGTCACTGTCACCGTCTGGGATGATCGCGCTGGCGAGAAATTCACCAAAGAACCCAAGCAATTGCTGATCTTTGAGAATTTCGGCGACGGGGCCGTGATTGGCACCGGTTACACCCGCTCTCGGGATCAACAAATCGCGACGCTGGCCAACAATACTGCCCGCAAAATCGAGGCCTATTTGGCGGAGAATGCGATCTGTATGACCGACGACGCGACCGAAGAGCAACTTGCCGAGTGCTGGCCTTTGGATGAGGCGAACTGAGTCGCACTGATCCCGCCTCAAAGCGCAATAAAATGCGCCATTTCAAGCGCCCCAAAACTGGCGCTTGATTTTTCTTCCTGAACCCAATACATCGCGCCCGAAGAGTAATTGGGCCAATGAGAGGCCCCCAAACACAGAAGGCGCCTCTATTATGGCAAAGGAAAAGTTTGAACGTTCCAAACCGCACTGCAACATCGGCACCATCGGCCACGTTGACCACGGTAAAACCACTCTGACCGCAGCGATCACCAAGCAATTCGGTGACTTCAAAGCGT